>NZ_JCAXDO010000003.1:232121-558066 GCF_059740205.1 Serratia sp. LTN-2
AGCGTGCACCGGGATTACCTGCTCACCGCCGGCATTTACCGCTATCAGCTGCGCCTGCAGCGGGCGATCGAGGGCTAAATCTGCCAAAAAACTCAACGGGTTGCGCATTCTGTAAGCAAACAGTCACAGAATGTGTAATCCGCCTTTGACATGCCTGCGGCGCCTCGCTATTATTCGCCCCGTTCACACGATTCCTCTGTAGTTCAGTCGGTAGAACGGCGGACTGTTAATCCGTATGTCACTGGTTCGAGTCCAGTCAGAGGAGCCATATTTAGAGAAGCCCGCTCAGGGAAACCTGAGCGGGCTTTTTGTGATTTTTTTAGGGAAAATCTGTCTTATGTCACAGTAGTTCAAACAAGTTGAGATTTCTAAACTGTGAGAAGTTCCAGGGAAAGTGCCCCTAGGTACGCTTAGACGATTTGACTTTCCCCTATAAAAGCGTATGCTTTCATCACGCTCGAATTTGAGAGCTATTCTGAGAAACGTATCGAAACTACTTATTTTCAATCTTCTCAGGAGCTTAAGCAGCGCCAATGTGTCGTGGGGTGCCGGGTTCTGCCCACTGGCCGACGTGGCTTATAGTAAGGAACTCGATGCTAATATTTTCTTATCTGGAGATGCTTGTCACACTCTGTGACAGTATTTCCAGATGCATCGCATCGAACTTTAAGGAGAATCCATGGTAGAACAACATACAACTGTAGCTGAAGCCCTTCCTACACTCATTCCTGAACAAAGTTATGAACTTGGCGCACGCCTCATGCAACGCCTGCAAACCATTTTTGCGTCCCGAGGCCTAACAAAGTTCGATCCACAGAAAGAAGGATATCCGAAATTCTCCGTATACCTTGAAAGGCTACATGGAGATATTGTTAAAGTTGTTCGGATTCCAGGTGAGAGCGATGTCCATGTTTATAAGAAGATTAGCTCATCATTTGTCCAGCAACCGTTAGTTTCCGAGACAGCACATCAAAATGTTGTTATTCGTAGTGATGTCTGGCAAGCGTTTCTAAATCCCGATATTTTAAGAAAGCGTTTTTTTAATAAACATTCAAAACATGTCGTACATTTTATTTCCTCTCAACATACAAATGAAGAGATAGAAGTAAAGTCCAATCCCAGTTCCTTTGTGGAAATAACTCCAATTCCTGAGTCAGTTCAGTTAAGTTGGATGCGTGACTTTTTGAAAGATGCCCCACTTGGCGAATCTGAAAAACAAGTTATTTCAGCTCAGATCGGTGATAAATATTCAAGTGTACTTAATGCTACATTTATGAAGTCGCTTGGAGCACATGGAACGTTGTGGCGTAATTATCGTATCCCTCGTATCATAAACGATATAAATATTTGGGCGGAGAAAAATCATATTCCATTCGATGAGCTCTGCATCTCCAGTGCGTCACACTCATCTCATGTAAAAGAAAACAACTCTATTAGCAACATGTTTGCAGATAGCTTTATTCCGATGGAGGCCCTCCCCCCTAGACAATTAGCACACAAATTGCTTGATCTGATGACTGAGTGCGATATTTCGCAAATGGTTCTTCCAACGATTATGAATACATTATTATTTAAATCCCGGCAGTAACAGGTGAGATTTAAATATGGAAACAATTTTTGTTATCGGAATGTTTAAATCTCAAGCGAAACGTTTTTCTTCTGAGTGTAACAGACGGAGAATTCGCTGTTACCAGGTGCTAGCTGATGTAGGAAAACAGGGTAATTTGGGGATTGTTCCAACTCCACATGATGCGCTTCTTGCATTTCGTGAATGGTTAAAAGTTGAAGATGAAGAATACGAGAATCTTCATATCATCCAATTACCTTATTGCGAAATTACTGATGAAATGGGGAGTGAACTTAATGCTGCTGTCGAGCTCGGTGCAAAACTCATAGTTCCAGAAGCCGGTACTAATGGTTGGCCTGATTATATATCGCGTAAAAAAAAGCCCGATACAAATTTTTTCAATAGTTTCTTTAAGAAGATAACTGACCTACTACCTGCTATAAACGAACCAGAGGTAAGCATCTCAGATTATTACAAACAAATAGCAGTAGCGAACCCAAGAGTTGTTTTCTCCCCTCATGTCTACCAGAAATGTGATGCAGTCGCTTCGCATAGAAAATCGTTTATGAAAAATGCTGCGGATGCCTTGTCTGAATTATTACAACATCCCCTCGGGTGCAGAATCGACGTTTTCTTTCGTGACAGGGGTATTGAACATGCTCAAACCGGGGGGATCATGACCCACCTTGAGGTTGCCAGCGTCACATCGAGAGAAAAATACTCTTCGGAAATGCACCTTAAAAAAGGTGATAATACGAGCAGTGCTGCTGCAGTCCGAATTTATTATCATTTTATTCAGCACGATGACATTAACTATATTGTTGTTCTTTATGCAGGAGCGCATCCAGAGTGCGATGTTTCTTGGTCTCTCACACTACCAATTACATAGCATCAGTTTTTGCTAGCATAATCTGTACATGCCCCCCGAGCTTTAATTTCAATATTCTTACATACCATCATATTTAATTTTTATTCAAACAGTCATGACTTTGTCATTAACAAGCATAGCATGCTGATTAATTTAGCAATCTATACTAATCTCACGGTATTATACTTTTATTTTCTCAAGGCCTGTCTATGACGAAAAATAGGCCCGCAGACTAACCATCTAGAAAATACCACGCAGAAATGTTTAATGAAAAAAGTCGGCATTCATCTTCCCTCCCAATGTTCCCTAATCAACAAAAACAAAAAAGTTATCGTAATCATCTTGGTAACAACAGCGAATACCTCTTTCATTTATCGCCATAGAGCGATACATCCTAGCCTGTCAAAAACAATATCCAGCAGTAAAGCAATACCACCATCATCGCCTCTATACATCCTCTCATTTACCTTCAGCATGACAGCTCAGGCCCCAACCCGCTCAATTGCCCCCCCCCCCCCCCCCAACAGAGCCAAATCAACCAACAGTGCCAGGACGAAACAGATCCCTCTCACGCCCTGCATGACATAGGCTTGAATCAGCAAAGCAGATACCGCAACAACCGCGATATTTATTCCCCTTGCCCCTCGTCTGCCTGTAAGCCATCCTTAGAGGCACGGTAGGCTCAGGCTGTAAGGATGATGCCCGGCAACAAAACCAGGCCAACATCTCACCGCCTCCCCCGCCATAACGCCAACGTTTGGCCAACCCCCACCAGCGAAACCCACTCTTTTATCTAAGAAGATTCCTAACTCAGCTGACGGATATTCCTTCCTGACGCCAATACGCGGGTTAACCCGCCGATTTACAGCAATAATCCTGTAAAAACAATCGATAAGCGAATTTCTCGCGCTCGGCAAGTTGCGTCTATCCTTTCGCTATGGGTGCCTGCTGCCCATCGTTCGCTGCGGCTCGCGGCATGCGCGTTTCTGGCTGTACGGGTTTCGGTTTATTCCATCGCGCACCTCCATTCATCATGTTGAATTTCTAAGCAATCTCTCAGCAACAAGGAGTGTTTATATGGCTTACGTCATTACCGACCGAGAAAAACTGCAAGCGATTTGGGAGGCTGCCAAAGCCGGCGACTGGCCGGCCGTGTATGCCGCCTCCGTCGATGCGCTCACCGATCCCAACCATGCCAACCAGCCTATTCAGGGCGTGGATATCGCGGTCTATACCTGGATTAAAGGCGCCTATGGCGTGAACTCAAATCAGGGGGCGTTTGCCCATTACATTCGCGACCAAACCAAGCTGCAGTATGAGCTGCGCACCGGGCATGTCCCCGATGACTGGGAGACGCGCATTCAGAACGCCTCCGACAACATCGCCAAAAACTTCGCCAAAACGCTGTTTGGCGTCGATCTGAGCAGCGATCCTAACGCGCCGCTGCCGGATGCCCCGCCCACCAGCGCCAAAGTGCCGGATATTCACGAGGTTGGTCTGATCGACGCCGGTGCGGCGGCATCCGAAGTGTTCACCGACGCCTCCTCGACCGGTGCCCCCAACTATTCCCCCTGGGCCGGCACCACGCTGTTCTCCTATTTAGGCGACACTTCGTTCTTTACCGAATGGGTGGCGACCAACGACACCTCGGCCTTTAAGGTGGAAGGCGGCACCTACGATCTGATTGCGGCGGCGCAGGTCTCCATGCAGATGAAAAACCTCAGTTACGTGGTTGAAACGCTGCTGGCGGGCGAAGTGCCCACCTATTTGACCACCCTGGGCATTGGCCACGAGACCATCCGCCTGGCCGCCGAGGCGGCGCGTGATTTCTACACCGAATCCTACGGCAGCAGCGTGACCGGCGGTGGCAGCATTATTCCCGGCAAGCTGGATATAGGCTCGGCGATTTTCAACGACATTGCCGACGTGCTGTCCACGCCGAATCTGTACCGCGTCGGTACGCTGCATGACGATGATTTCACGTTGGCGTTCGGCAATATCGCCGTTAACACCGGCAGCGGCGACGACACCATCAGCGTGCCGCGCGGCTGGCAAAACAACGCCGGCAACTACGGCTGGACGGTCATCGACGGCGGCAGCGGCCATGATACGGTCGATTATTCCAGCCTGTCGCACGGGGTAAACCTGAAGTTTGACGCTCAGGGCAGCTACGGCGGGCGCGGGGTGATCGAGAAAAACGGCATCGGGCTGTATGGCTTCAAGGACGGGCTGTACAACATCGAGGCGGTGAAGTTGACGGACTTTAAGGATAACGTCACCTTTAACGATCGGGTGCTGACGCCGGCCAACGGCCTGGAGGTTAACCTGGGCAAAGGCTCCAGCGAAATTCGCTTCGAGCACGGCTATACCACTGTGCCGGGTGGGAGTGCGCCGCAGGATTATCTCGGCGTAAACCTGAGCATGCTGTCCAACGATGTGCCTTTTCCCAACAGCCTGCTGAATATTCCGGTGAAGCAGACTCACAATATCTATATCGACGACAGCTTTGAGCTGGGCTTTTTACAGGCCTCTTCCCTGTCTATCGATAACCACCTGCTGGCCTTCGGCGCCGAAGGATCAAACAGCAGCTTCTCGCTGAACTACAACGCGCAAACGCATACGCAGGATCTGTCGATATTCATGCAGGGCACAAGCGCGCTCAATCAGCACGTCGTCAATATCTACAATTGGGGCCAGGGTGACTTTGGCATCACGCTGGAGCAACCGGCCATCCAGCTTGTCGGTTTGCAAACCGTTACGCCGCAAGAGCTGGCGGCCGCCTAAATAAAGCCCGCCCGTTTCCCCCGGCGGGCTGTTTACCTTCAACGCGGTGGCTCACTCCCCATCCCGCTCCGCAACCTGCGCCATCAGCGCCCCCAGCAGCGCCAAATCGACCAGCAGCGCCAGCGCGAAACAGGCTCCCTTTATCTCCGGCGCGGCATAGGTCTGCACCAGCAAAGCGGCCACCACCACCACCGTGATGGTCACTATCGTCGTCAAACGGTACGCCACGGCGAGCGCGCCTTTCTCCCCCACCGCCGTGCGATAGGCCACGCCCTGGCCCAGGCCGCCGAGGGCGATGCCCGGCAGCAGGGCCAGCCAGTCATGGCCACCGAACAGCATCAGCAGCGTGAATAACCACCCCGCCGCCGCCAGCAAAAAGCCGTAGCGGAGAACGATCAACGCCGGGCCATTGCGCAGCGTCCGCCAGCGGGCCAGCGCGCCGCCGCCAAGAAACGCCAGCGCCAAGGCCGTTAGCAGCGTCAGGGTGGCGCCGATGCCCAGCAGGCTTTCCATCTTCAGCAGCAAGGCGCCCGCCGCCACCGGCACGCTGAGCGCCAGGGCGCTCGCCGCCGTTCCCGTATGTTCCATGGCGCCCAGGGCGCCGTTGTTGATATAGAGGCTCATCGTTCACTCCCGATAAGGTGGAAATGATGAAATAAATTCATTTCCCTGTTCACATGTCGGTAGCCTATCTCTTGTATACTCGGTCAGACAAACTCATAGTTTTCAGCCTTAGATGAGAATAACTCAGCCATGAGAAAAACCCGTTTGCCGCCGCTGGGCGCGCTGCGCGCCTTCCACGCCGTGGCCGGCTGTCTCAGCTTCAAGCTGGCCGCCGAGGAGCTGGGCGTCAGCGCGACGGCGGTCAGCCATCAGATCAAGCTGCTGGAGTCGGTGCTGGCATGCCGGGTGTGCGAGCGCAGCGCGCAGGGCGTCAGCCTGACCGAGACCGGCGAGATCTTGTATGCCGGCACCCAGCGCGCCTTCGCCGCGCTGGAGCAGTCCGTCGCCCAAATCACCCGCGTTCAGCTGCCGCCGGCGCTGACCGTCACCACCACCTCCAATTTTCTCACCCACTGGCTGGTGCCGCGTCTGGCGGATTTCAAGGCGGAGTTTCCCACCATCGATCTGCGCCTGCACACCAGCGTCGAGCGCGTCGATCTCAACCAGCGCACCGTGGACGTCGCTATCCGCTACCGCGAAACGCCGGAAACCGATCTTCACTGCACCCTGCTGCATGAGGATCGCTTTATCGTGGTGGCCAGCCCGGCGCTGGCGCTGGAGCGCAGCGAGGATTTGCAGCGGGTGACGCTGTTTCACGTGGAACATCGGCAGGTGCCCGCCGACGCGCCGACCTGGGAAAACTGGCGGCGGCGCTACGGGCCGGAGGGGTTGAACGTGGCAGCCGGGCTGACCTTCAGCGACGAAACCCATGCGCTGCAGGCGGCGGTGGCAGGTCAGGGGGTGGTGATCGCCAGCCGGCTGCTGGCGCGCGATTTGTTGCAGCGCGGCGTGTTGGACGCGCCGTTCGAGATGTCATTGCCCGGCGCCAACTACTATTTGGTGGCCACCGAAGAGACCGCGCAGCGCTCCGATATCATTGCGCTGCGCGAGTGGTTGTTGCGGCAAATGGCGGCGGGCTAACGGCGCTCGGGGGCGATTTCCCCCAGGCGGATCGCCACGCCGATCGCCTGCGCGGTGGTGGCGGCGCCGAGCCGTTGGCGAATGCGCCGCAGATGGTTTTCTACCGTGCGTTCAGACAGGCCGAGCATCGCGGCGATATCCGCCTGGCGCCGGCCGATGGCGGTCCAGCTCAGCACCTCGCGCTCGCGCGCCGACAGACGCCCCCTCTCCTGCACGGCCGCCGGCTCGAACAGCCGCCGCGCCGCCAGAAAGGCCGCCGTGCCCACGAGCGACAGCGCCAACCGCACCGGCGGCGAGGTGTCGATGCGCTCGCCCCCCAGGCTGACAGCCCCCTCCAGGCCGGCGGGGCCGAACACCGGGATCTGCACGCCGTGCAGCCCCGCGCCGCGCGGCGTGCGCACAATCCGGTAGCGCTCTCCCTGCTCCGCCCGGGTTTTGGTCCAGAAGAACGGTTCGCTGGCCCGCAGCATGTGCCGGGTCACCGGGCAGTGCCGCACGTAGGTCAGCGCATCGACCGCCTCACCGTCGCCGAACCAGTCGCCCTCGACCCAATAGATATGCTCTATCCCCGCTTCCGCCGCAGCGGAGGCGGAGAACAGCACAAAGCGGTCGAAGCCGAACGGTGCGGCGAAGGTGCGAACCCGCCCCTGAATGGCGGACAGGGTTCGCTCATACTCCATCGCCAACGCCGTCTGGAAAGCGCGCTGCGCGAGCTCGTCGCTCATCGCGCGGCGACGTCGGCCAGCAGCGTCTCCGCCGCCAGTTTGCCGAGGTTGTTGGAAGCCAGCGGGCTGTCGCCGGTCAGCAGGCGCCGATCTTTATGCACCTTGCCGGTGATGTCGGCGTTGACGATCTTGACGCCCAGATCGCGCAGGCGTTCGCCCACCAGCCAGGGCATCGGGCCGGGAATATAGCCGATGTCGATGTTGGCGCCGGTATCGAGCGAGTCCGGGAACACGCACATCTCATAGCCGCGATAAAGGAAATCCTCTTTGCGCTCGCCGATGCCCGCCGCCAGCAGACCCGCCGGCCCGTGGCACAGCGAGATCACGTAGCGATCGTGGTCATGCGCCCAGTGCAGCGTCTTTTTCACCTCTTCGCTGAACGGGATATCATTCAGCACACCGTGGCCGCCGGGAATGAAAACGCCGAGGTAATTGCCGCCATCCAGATCCTTCACCACCTCCGTCAGCTTTTTCGGCTGCTTGAGTTGGCTGCGGTACTTCTCGTAGGTGGCCTTGACCGCTTCATCCTCATGCGGGAACGCCCACATCTCCAGCTTCACCGGATCGCCGGACGGTGTGGCGATATCGATCTCGAAACCGGCCAGATCCAGGTGGTACATCGGCAGCAGCATCTCGACCGGGTGGTTGCCGGTAGAGAAGAATTTGCCGTTTTGCATCAGCAGATAGCGCTCCTGCGAGGCGATCATCAGCACCTTCCACTTGCCGCCGCGATAGGCGTTCGGGTAGCTGGCGCCCGCGAAGTCAGTCTTGGACGAGGTGTACTGGCTGAGGGAGTAAGGTGATGGGAAGAACGCGTTGTCTTCCGCCACATCCGGGGTGGGATTACGATCGTTGGACACTGAATCAGTCATGATTATCTCCATATTCACCGTTGCATTGCCCGTTCAGCTTAAATAACCGCCGGCGGGGCCGCAATGAGGGATATCCCTCAAGCAGCGCCCAGGCGGCGGAGCGTCCCCCTGGGCGCTGTTCTTAGCTGTTCACGAACGCCAGCAGATCGGCATTGACCTGATCGGCGTGGGTGGTCGGGATGCCGTGCGGCGCGCCCTTGTAGGTATGCAGCTTGCCATTTTTGACCAACTTGGCCGACAGCACGCCGGAATCCTGATAAGGCACCACCTGATCGTCGTCGCCGTGGATCACCAGCACCGGAATGGCAATCTTCTTGAGATCCTCGGTGAAATCGGTCTGCGAGAAGGCGACGATGCCGTCATAATGCGCCTTGGCGCCGCCCATCATGCCCTGCCGCCACCAGTTCCAGATAATCGCCTCAGAGGGTTTGGCGCCCGGGCGGTTATAGCCGTAGAACGGGCCGGCGGGCACGTCATAGTAGAACTGCGCCCGATTGGCGGCCAGCTGCGCCTGGAAATCATCGAACACCGCTTTGGGCGTGCCCTGCGGATTGGCGTCGGTTTTCACCATCAGCGGCGGCACCGCGCTGATCAGCACGGCCTTGGACACCTTATCCTCGCCGTGGCGCACGATATAGCGCACCACCTCACCGCCGCCCGTCGAGTGGCCCACGTGCATGGCGCCCTGTACGCCGAGGTGTTTCACCACCGCAGCGACGTCATCGGCGTAGTGATCCATGTCGTGCCCTTCCCACACCTGGCTGGAGCGGCCGTGGCCGCGGCGATCGTGCGCAACCACGCGGAACCCTTGGTTCACGAAGAACAGCATCTGGGCATCCCAGTCATCGCTGGACAGCGGCCAGCCGTGGTGGAAGTAGATAACCTTGCCGTTTTTGGGGCCCCAATCCTTGTAGAAAATCTCGACGCCATCGCTGGTCGTTACGTAACCCATGTCGTTTCTCCCATTTACACATTGTCAGAAAATAAGACGGATAGTGCTCACGACGCCGGTATGGCAAGCTCCCTCATCCCGGTTGGCCGGCGATCTTGCGTTGATCGCTTAACGAGTATAGGTTTAAACCTTACTTTAAGGTCAAATGCAGTTCTGCAGACGGTGTACCCCCACCCAACAAGCTCGGTATCAGGAGTATTCAAGTGCCAGGAGATGACGCCGCCATGACGATGGAGCAACGGCTTGCCGCCCAACGCCGTGCCTTCCTGCGCGACGGCGCGCCGACGATCGCTCAACGCAAGGCCGCCCTGCGCCGCCTGCGCAGCGCCATTTTGGCCCAGCGCAGCGCACTGACGGCGGCCGTCAGCGCGGATTTCGGCCACCGCTCGCCTTACGAAACCGACATTCTGGAAATTCTGGTCACCGTGCAGGCGATCGATTATCTGCTGCGCAACCTGAAGCGCTTTATGCAGCCGGAGCGCCGCCACGTCGCCCTGCCATACCAGGCCGGGCGCGCCTATGTGCAATACCAACCCAAGGGCGTGGTCGGCGTCATGGCACCGTGGAACTACCCGTTATCCTTGACGCTCATCCCGCTGGCCACCGCCCTGGCCGCCGGCAATCGCGCGATGCTGAAACCTTCGGAACTCACGCCGCACACCAGCCAACTCATCGAGACGATGCTGGCGGCGCAGTTTCCCGCCGACGAGGTCGCCGTGGTGACCGGCGGGCCGGAGATCGGGGCCAGGTTCAGCGAACTGGCGTTCGATCACCTGGTGTTCACCGGCAGCACGGCGATCGGCCGCCAGGTCATGCAGGCGGCCGCTAAAAATCTGGTGCCGCTGACGCTCGAGTTGGGCGGCAAGAGCCCTGCAGTCATGGGGCGCGGTGCGCTCACCGCCAGAGACGTCAACAGCCTGGCGTTCGGCAAGCTGTCGAACGCGGGCCAAACCTGCATCGCGCCCGATTACCTGCTGATCCATCAGAACGATGTGGAGAACTTCATTGCGCTCTACGACGCGGCGGTCAAAGCGTTTTACCCCACAGGGCCGACGGGCAGCGACTACGGTGCTATCATCAGCGACAGGCATTATCAGCGTTTGCAAGACCTGCTGGCCGACGCGCAAGCGCGGGGCGCCCGGATCGTTCCGGTGGGCCATCGCCCGGAATCTGCGTCTGAACGGCCAAAAACCCTGGCCCCCACGCTGATCGTCGGCGCACCCGACGACAGCCGGATCATGCAAGAGGAGATCTTCGGGCCGCTGCTGCCGGTGCGCACCTACGCTGCTATTGATGAGGCGATCGAGCTTATCAACGCCGGGCCGCGCCCGCTGGCGCTGTACTACTTCGGGCCGGCCGGCGCAGAGCGGGAACGGCTGCTGGCGCGCACCACCTCCGGCAACGTCAGCGTCAACACCACCCTGCTGCACTTCGCCCAGGACGATCTGCCGTTCGGCGGCATCGGCCCCAGCGGCATGGGAGCCTGTCACGGCATCGAAGGGTTCCGGGCGCTGAGCCACGCCAAAGGCGTCTTCATCCAGAGCCGCTGGCACTTTACCGATCTGCTGCGCGCCCCGTTCGGCAAACTGGCGGACGCGGTGCTCAAGATCATGCTGCGGCGCCGATAAGGCGCCGCGTTGCCTATCAACGGCAAGGCCTTGAATCGCTGAAAACTATCACAGTATTCAATCATTCCTATTTTATCTCTCCGCCGCCGCTGACTAAGCTTAGCCATGAGTCGCCCTTTGCCCGTTAGCGGCCGGGGCGATGTGGATCGATTGAGTTCAGTTATTTAGCGCAACACCCGACGCAAGCCTTACCCGCATGTCTTGTTAACCGCTCCACGCCTGGAGCCCAATACGGAAGCAGAGAGCGCATTATGACAACTGAAAGCAAATGCCCGTTTTCGGGCGGCAAACAGCCCGCACCGCAGGACGGCACCACCAATCAGGATTGGTGGCCTAATCAGCTCAGCCTGAAACCGCTGCATCAACACTCCCCCCTGTCCGATCCGATGGATAAAGACTTCAACTACGCCGACGCCTTCAACAGCCTCGATCTGGCGGCGGTCAAACAGGATCTGCACGCCCTGATGACCGACTCACAGGAATGGTGGCCGGCGGACTTCGGCCACTACGGCGGCCTGTTCATCCGCATGGCCTGGCACAGCGCCGGCACCTACCGTATCGGCGACGGCCGCGGCGGCGCGGGCGAAGGCCAGCAGCGCTTCGCTCCGCTCAACAGCTGGCCGGACAACGTCAGCCTCGACAAGGCGCGCCGCCTGCTGTGGCCGATCAAGCAAAAATACGGCCGCAACATCTCCTGGGCCGACCTGCTGATCCTGACCGGCAACGTGGCGCTCGAATCGATGGGCTTCAAAACCTTCGGCTACGCCGGCGGCCGCGCCGACACCTGGGAGCCGGACGACGTCTACTGGGGATCTGAGAAGATCTGGCTGGAGTTAAGCGGCGGGCCGAACAGCCGCTACTCGGGCGACCGCGACCTGGAAGACCCGCTGGCGGCGGTGCAGATGGGCCTGATCTACGTCAACCCGGAAGGGCCGGACGGCAACCCCGATCCGGTGGCCGCCGCGCGCGACATCCGTGAAACCTTCGCCCGCATGGCGATGAATGACGAAGAGACCGTGGCGCTGATCGCCGGCGGCCACACCTTCGGCAAAACCCACGGCGCCGGCCCGGCGTCTAACGTCGGCGCCGATCCGGAAGCCGCCGGGCTGGAACAGCAAGGCCTCGGCTGGCACAGCACCTTCGGCACCGGCGTCGGCAAAGACGCCATCACCAGCGGGCTGGAAGTCACCTGGACCACCACCCCGACCCAGTGGAACCACGACTTCTTCCGCCACCTGTTCGAATACGAATGGGAGCTGAGCCAAAGCCCGGCCGGCGCGCACCAGTGGGTGGCGAAAGACATCGGCGAAACCATCCCCGACGCCTTCGACCCGAACAAGAAACGCCGTCCCACCATGCTGACCACCGACCTGTCGCTGCGTTTCGATCCGGCCTACGAGAAGATTTCGCGCCGCTTCTATGAACACCCGGAAGAGCTGGCCGACGCCTTCGCCCGCGCCTGGTTCAAGCTGACCCACCGCGACATGGGGCCGCGCGCGCGCTACCTCGGCCCGGAAGTGCCGCAGGAAGAACTGATCTGGCAAGATCCGGTTCCGGCGGTCGATCATCCGCTGATCGACGAGCAGGACGTCGCCGCGCTGAAAAGCAAGGTGCTGGCTTCCGGCCTGCCGGTCTCAACACTGGTTTCCACCGCCTGGGCGTCGGCCTCGAGCTTCCGCGGTTCCGACAAGCGCGGCGGCGCCAACGGCGCGCGCATTCGCCTGGCGCCGCAGAAGGACTGGGCGGTCAACCAGCCTGCGCAGCTCGCCGCGACGCTGGCCACGCTGGAAGGCATCCAGCGCGCCTTCAACGATGCGCAAACCGGCGGCAAGCGCGTCTCACTGGCGGATCTGATCGTGCTGGCCGGCGCGGCGGGCGTGGAACAGGCGGCGAAGAACGCCGGCTTGACCCTGACGGTGCCGTTCGCACCGGGCCGCACCGACGCTTCGCAGGAACAGACCGACGTGGACTCTTTCGAGGCGATGGAGCCGCTCGCCGACGGCTTCCGCAACTTCCTGAAGGGCAAATACCGCGTGCCGGCCGAAGCGTTGTTGGTCGATAAGGCGCAGCTGCTGACCCTGACCGCGCCGGAAATGACGGTGCTGGTCGGCGGGCTGCGGGTGCTCGGCGCCAACGTCGGCGGCGCGCAGCATGGCGTGTTCACCCAGCGGCCGCAGGCGCTGACCAACGACTTCTTCGTCAACCTGCTTGATATGGGCACCACCTGGCACCCGGTGGGCGAGGACGGCCTGTTCGAAGGCCGCGATCGCCGCAGCGGCGCGGTCAAGTGGACCGGCACCCGCGTCGATCTGGTGTTCGGTTCGCACGCGCAGCTGCGCGCGCTGGCCGAAGTCTACGGCAGCGCCGACGCGCAAGAGAAGTTTGCCCATGACTTCGTTGCCGCCTGGAACAAAGTGATGAACCTCGATCGTTTCGATCTGGCGTAAACTCCCCCGCAACGGCCTGCTTCGGCAGGCCGTTTTTTTCCCGAGATCAACACTGCTTCCGCTCAGCGCCAGCCGTAGCGCCCGTCGTTATATTTCATCTCCTCGCTTATTCGTATTTACTCAACAAGTCATATAAAAATTTGATGGGCGGCAATTCTCTTAATGCTGTATTTATATTTAGAGGGCAATGAAGAACGTAAATTCAGCGTGCCAATACGATATATCCCAGCAAGGAGAAGACCGTTATGGATTATCCTCGATTCATTTCAACACGCGACGAGGCGGGCCGTATTATCAGCGCCGTCCCTTAGCGACAGCAGGCCTGTTGGCCTAGCGTCTCACCTTTTACGCCAATAAGAATAAATGTTCTGCACCTGCGCCATATTCGCCGGGGCGTCAGAACTTCGCCCCTGCTTAGCGTTTCATCACGCACGTTGCGTTTTTGGTTTTTTATTTTCAGCCGACGGGAAAGCCCATAGGAAATTACGCTGCACTCAGGAAAATAACCGCAACCTGGAGGTCATCATGCAACACATTATCGGTATTTCTTCTCGTCGGCTGAGGATATCGGCCCTTGCGCTGCTACTCCCTGCAATGTCATGGGCGGCCGATACGGCGTCTGTCGCCGTGGGGCCGCAATACGACACCACGCATGTCTATGTGGAACGCGGCAAAATGGATGCCTTTGTCGACAGCATCCTGAAAACCTTCGGCGGCACCAGCACCGAACGCGTGCTGGTCAACGTCACGCCCACGCCGAGCGAAACCTATTCCCAGCTGATACTGACGCCGGCCGGCAGCTTCTCGGTGTTCGATTTCAAAACGCCGATCCCGCACCCGTTCGGCACCGAGCGCAACGGTTTTCTGGTCAGGGATATGGATGCCGCCATTCAACAAGCCAAGGCCGCCGGCGCCGATGTGCAGGTTGAGCCTTTCGACGATCCGATCGGCCGCGACGCGGTGATCCAATGGCCCGGCGGCGTCAATATGCAGCTCTATTGGCACACCAAAGCGCCCAACTACCGGCCGCTGCTGAGCGTGCCGGAAAACCGTCTGTATCTCTCCGCCTACCGCGTAGATGACTTCCTGAAAAGCTATCAGGCGTTCTCGCACGGCAAGGTCGTGCGCGACGAGCAGGTCAGCGATGCAGCGATCGGCCGCAACGATAACGGCAAGATCCGCCAAATCGAACTGGACTCGCGCTTTGGCAAAACGCGCATTTTCGTCACCGACGGGCACCTGCCTTATCCGTTCGGCCATGAGCGCACCGGCTATGGCGTCGAGGATCTGCAGGCCACGCTGGCCAAAGCGACGGCCAGCGGCGCGCAGGTGCTGTGGCGCTCGACGGCGGCGGAAAGCCGCGCCTCGGCGCTGGTGCGTTTCCCCGGCGGCTATATCGCCGAAATTCACCAGACGGCTAAATAAACCCAAGGCGCGCTGCGGCGCGCTTTTTTCTTCGGATATCCATGATGAAACGCACGCTTCCCGCACTTTTGCTGTTCTCCGCGCTGCCCGCTTTGGCGGCGGAGCCCACTGCGGCGCCCTGGAAAAACATCCCGTTGGGCGATGCGGCCACCTTGTCTTTCGACGGTTCACTGCGCGAGCGCTATGAATGGACGGATCAACGCGATCTGAGCGGCGGGCGCGACGACACCTTGATGCAGCGCCTGCTGATCGGCGCACGCCTCGACTACGGCGACTATTTTGGCGCCTACGTCCAGCTGGGATCTTCGCTGGCGACGATGCGCGACCATGGGCGCAAGCCGACCGATGAAGATCGCGCCTATCTCGGCCAGGGCTATGTGGATATGAAACTGCCCACCGCCTACGGCCTCGGCACCCTGCGGGTCGGCCGCCAGGAGATTGCGCTGGGTTCGCTGCACCTGATGGGCACCCGCGACGGCCCCAACGTGCGCCGTTCTTTCGACGCCATCCGCGCCAGCTGGGCCAAGGATAAAAACCGCCTCGACGCCTTTATCGGCCATCCCGTCACCCTTAAAACCGGCAGTTTCGACGACGATACCGACAACAGCCAAAAAGTTTGGGGGCTCTACGGCACCACGCCGCTGACGCCGCTGGCTTCTTCGCTCGATCTCTACACCTTTGGCTTTGAAGATAACGACGCCCATTACGCACAGCTCAACGGGCAAGAGCGGCGCTATACCGTCGGCGCGCGCATTTTCGGCGCGGCACAGGGGTTCGACTGGGACAATGAGGCCGCCTGGCAGTTCGGCAGCGCAGAACAGCGCGACATCCGCGCCTGGTCAGCGTCGGCGCACGCCGGCTATACGGTGAGCGACTGGCGCTGGCAGCCGCGCTTCGGCGGCAAGATTGGCATCGCCAGCGGCGATAAAAACGGCCATGACGGGCAGCTCAATACCTTCAACGCCATGTACCCCAAGCTGCCCTATCTGACCGAGAACGGGCTGGTGGCGCCGGCTAACCTGATCGCCATCCACCCTTCGGTCACCATCACGCCGTGGCAAACCCTGGCCATCGACTTCAGCTGGGACGCGTTATGGCGGCAACGCCGCGAGGACGCCTTCTATCTCGGGCCGATGCGCCCGGTGAAAGGCAGCGAGCAGGGCTCGCGCTTTATCGGCAATCAGTATCAGGTCGAAACCACCTGGACGCCGAGAAGCGATCTCCAGTTCAAGGTGGCCTATGTCTACTTCGACGTCGGCCACAGCCTGCAGCAACATGCCGGACTGAAAGACATGAACTTCGTCCTGGCGCAGGGCACCTACAGCTTCTGACGTCAATAAAAAGGGCGCCGAACCAGGCGCCCCGTCTGTCTTACAGCGCAGCCAACTCCGCCGCCAGGGTGGCGACCAGCTGCGCCGCCGGCATCGGCCGCGCCAGGCCTACGCCCTGCCCGGCCCACAGCGACATGAACTCCGCGCGCCCGGCCTTGGCCGCCGCCTGGCGGATATCGCCGGTGAGCGCGTTCTGCACCGGATAAGGCAGGATCTGTCCCTCCTCCGCGCGCATCTGGCGCATGAAATCATTGACGATGCCGCGCGCCGGGCGGCCGCTGAAGGCGCGTGTCAGGCGCGTACTGTCATCACCGGCGTTGCGCAATGCCGCTCGCCAGGCGTCGGCGATACCCGATTCCGGGCTGCACAGAAACGCGGTGCCGAGCTGCGCCGCCTGCGCGCCCAGCAATTGCGCCGCCGCGATGCCGCGACCGTTCATGATGCCGCCTGCGGCGATCACCGGGATCTTCACCGCCGCCACCACCTGCGGCAACAGGGCCATCAGGCCGACGCAGGATTGCTCGATATCGCCGAGGAACGTCGGACGATGACCGCCCGCCTCCGCGCCCGAAACGCAGACAAAATCGGCGCCCGCCTCTTCCCAGGCGCGGGCTTCCGCCACCGTGGTGGCGGTGCCTATCACCCGCGAGCCGGCCTGCTTGAAGTGCGTGACCGTCGCGCGCGGCAGCACGCCGAAGGTGAAGCTGGCCACCGGCGGCGCGGCCTCCAGCAAGGCCGCGATCTGGTCGCGGTTGTTTTCGGCAAATTTGGCGGGGATCGGCGGCTCGCTCAGCCCCAGCGCTTCGCGGAACGGCCGCAGCAGGTGCTGGGCGCGCTTCAGCTCGGCGAGATCCGGGTGCTGTTCATCGAGCAGAAACAGGTTGATGTTAAACGGCGCGGCGGTCTGCGCGCGGATCTGCTGCACGCGCTCGAGGATCACCTCCGGCGAGAACAGCGCCGCCGCGCACGATCCCAGCGCCCCGGCGTTGCTCACCGCCACCGCCAACGCCGGCGGCGATGCGCCGTTCATCGGCCCCTGAACGATCGGATAGCGCAACCCAAGCTCGCGGGCAAAAGCAGAAGGTGCCGTCATCAATGTGTCTCCCTGTGTGGACTACATTCGTCTTACGGCGGCCGCGCCGCCGAACCGACCAAAAGCATAGCACCTTCTCACCGTCTGACCGTGCAGTTAATGCTTCACCTGACGCCGGTCCAGCGACAGGAAGTGGTGCACCACCGGCTTGTCCGGGCCGATATGGAAGCCCAGCGCCTCCTGCTGCAAATCGGCGTCGGCGTGCGACACCCGCTGATGCTGGCGCAGATGCTCCGCCCAGGACTCCACCAGGAACCACTCCATGATGCATTCCGGATCGCCGGTATGCTCGGTGATGCCCCAGGCGTAAGCGCCGTCGCGACGGCGCGCCCGCTCCAGCATCAGCAAAGTGCGCAAGAACTGCGGGCGATCCTGTTCGCGGATGCGGTATTCCACCTGAATCATCACCGGCCCGCGATCGTTCTCGACCGGCGTGTTGACCAACGGTTCCGGCCAATGGTTCGACGGCTGCAGATCGGCTTCGCCGGTCGGCAGACGCAGACGGTGGAACAGCAGCCCCGCCGCCAACAGGCCGACGCCACCGACCAGCAGCGTGGCGGCGACGCCCAGCTCCTGCGCCACCAGCCCCCACAGCAGGCTGCCCGCCGCCATCGCGCCGTTGAACACCATCAGGTAGATGGCCAGGCCGCGGCCGCGCACCCAGTTAGGCAGCACGCCCTGCGCCGCGCCGTTGAGCGTGGTCAGCGCGATGATCCAGCCGGCGCCCAGCACCAACAGCAGCACCACCGCCAGCCACTGCGGCGGCGCCAGCGACAGGGCCGCCATCACCACGGCGGTGAGCACCGCCGCCAGCAGCACCAGCCCGTCGGCGTTGAGCCGCTGGCGCAGACGCGGCAGCACAATAGCCCCGAGGATCGCCCCGGCGCCCACCGCCCCCAACAGAACGCCGTAAAAACCGGCGCTGCCGCCCAGCATGCGGCGCGCCACCAGCGGCAGCAGCGCCCAGACCGAGCTGGAGAAGGCGAAAAACACCGCCGCCCGCAGCAGCACCACGTGCAGCTCACGGCTGGAACGCGCATAGCGCAGACCGGCGCGGAAGGCGCCGAAGAAATGCTCCGACAAGCCGCTGTCTTCGGCCTTCGGCCGCTTCCACCACAGCAGCGCCGCGATCACCAGCACATAGCTCATCACGTCCGCGCCGTAGGCCGCGCCGGCGCCGAAGCTGGCCAGCAGCAGGCCGCCGGCCGCCGGGCCGATGGAGCGGGCGATGTTGATGCCCAGCGAGTTCAGCGCCACGGCGTTTTTCAGCTCGGCGCGCGGCACCAGTTCCGGCACGATCGCCTGCCAGGTCGGCCCCATCAGCGCCGCGCCGATGCCGCCGACAAAAGTCAGCGCCAGCAGGTATTCCACCGTCAGCGCACCGGTCTGCGACAGCACCAGCAGGCTGCCGCTGACGCAGGCCAGCAGGATTTGCACGAAGATCAGAAAGCGCCGCCGATCGAGAATGTCCGACAATACCCCGGCCGGGATCGCCAGCAGGAACACCGGCAGCGTGGCGGCGGTTTGCATCAGCGCCACCGCCGAGGGGTTGCTCGACAGGTCGGTGATCAGCCACGAGCTGGCGACGTCGCGCATAAAGCTGCCGACGTTGCCGAGCACCGTCGCGCCCCACAGCACCGCAAATAATGGGATTTTCAGCGGCGCGAAGCCGCCCGCCGCCGCCTTGTTTTCCGTCTGTTCAGCCATCCGTTCGCTCCTTCAAATCGTTAAATGCCACCAGCAACAGCGCGCCGGCCAGCCCGAGGTGTTCAAAAAATCCGTTCATCATCTGGCCGCGTTCCGCGCCGTCGAACTGCCAGAACGGATTGGCCATCAGCGTCGCCATCAGGGTAAAACCGGCCAGCGCCAACGCGCCGAGCCAGCGGTAAAAACCGCTCAGGATCAGCGCCGACGCCGCCAGTTCAAACAGCGTCACCAGCACGGCGAACAGCGCCGCCGGCTGCAGGCCGAAGTGGGTCATCTCGGCGACCGCGCCCTCGACATTCAACGCCTTGACCAGCCCGCCCTGAATGTAGGCGGCGCAAATCGCGAGCAGCAGCAGCCAGCGCACAGCGGGCGCATGCAGCCGCTGAGCGCAGCGGGCGGCGATATCGGTAATATTCATCGCGCCCCCTTAGAATGGCGAATTCTGGATAAAGGCCAGCAGATCGGCGTTGAAGCGATCGGGATCGGTCTGCGCCAAACCGTGTGAGCCGCCAGCGTAAACATTCAGCTCCGCCTGTTGCATAAGCTTAGCGGCTTTCTGCGCCGAGGCTTCGAACGGCACGATCTGATCGGCGTCGCCGTGCACCAGCAGCGTCGGCTTGTCGATCGCCAGCAGATCGGCGGTGTAATCCACTTCGGAGAACTCGCGCACGCCGTCGTACTGGCCTTTCACGCCGCCCTGCATGCCCATCAACCAAAAGCTGTCGATAAGCCCCGCGTTGCTCTCGATCTCATCGCAGTGGAGGCCGTAGAACGGCACCGCCAAATCTTTGAAGAACTGCGAGCGGTTGCCCGCCACGCCGCTGCGAATGCCGTCGAACGCCGCCATCGGCGAGCCCTCGGGGTTGGCCGGCGTCTGCAGCATCAGCGGCGCCGGCGCCCCCACCAGCACCACCTTCGCCACCCGACTGCTGCCGTGACGGCCGATATAGCGCGCCACTTCGCCGCCGCCGGTGGAATGGCCGACCAGGATCAGATCGCGCAGATCCAGCGTTTCTATCAGCAAAGCCAGATCGTCGGCGTATTGATTGATGTCGTTGCCGTACCAGGTTTGATCCGAACGGCCATGGCTGCGGCGATCGTGAGCGATCACGCGGAATCCGCTCTGGCCGAAAAACAGCATCTGGTTGTCCCAGGCGTCGGCGGACAGCGGCCAACCGTGGGAGAACAGGATCGGCTGGCCGCGTCCCCAATCCTTATAGAAAATGCGTGCGCCATCGGGCGCGGTAAGAGTGCTCATGACGTGCTCCCCGTTCGGTATCGAATTGGATTTTGTACGGGTTAACAGTACGGCAGTCGTAAAGGCAGTGATAACGGAATAATTTTCGCATGATCGCGAGTTTTTTTGCTGAAGAGGCCGGCGTAGCCGCCGGCGCATAACGTCAGATGTTTTCCAGATCGATGCCGCGCGTTTTCGGGCCAAACAGCCCGATCACCAGCATCACGATCAGCATGCTGGCGACGATAAACGCGATCACCCCCAGCGAGCCGCCGTACTGCAAGATAATGCCGATGATGATGCTGCTGAACACCGTCGACAGGCGGCTGAAGGAGTAGCAAAAACCGACTGCGCGGGCGCGGATGTGGGTCGGGAAGATCTCGGATTGATACGAGTGGTAGCTGTAGGTCAGCCAAGCGTTGGACCAAGTGATGAAGAAACCGCACAGGATCAGCCACAGCGGATTGTTCTGCAGCGCGAACAGCGAGCCGAAGATCACCGTCACCAGGCAAGACAACACGATCTGCCACTTGTTTTCCATCTTGTCAGCGTAAAAACTGCACAGCAGCGAGCCCAGCGGATAGGCCAGCGTGATGAAGAAAGCGTACAGCAGGCTGTGCGTGACCGACGCGCCCTTGCCCGACAGCAGCGCCGGCAGCCAGTTGCCGAAGCCGAAGAAGCCGATGGCCTGAAAGAAGTTCATCACCACCAGCATCAGCGTGCGATCGCGATACTGCGGCACCCAGATGTCGCGAAAGCGGCCGCGCTGCGGCGCGCCGTCGGCCTCTTCAGCCGGGCGCAACGGAAACTCCGCGGGCGCCACGCCGCAGCGCCGTTCCATGTCCCGCATCACCTGCCGCACCTGCGCATAGCGCCGTTGCTGCACCAGCCAGCGCGGCGACTCCGGCAGCCCCTTGCGCACCAGCCAGATCACCAGCGAGGCCAGCGCGCCGGCGATCACCACGTAACGCCAGCCGCTCAGCCCCCAAATCGTCTGCGGCACCAGCCACCAGGACATCAGCGCCACCGCCGGCACCGACAGGAACTGCACGAAGAACGCGAAGGCGAAAGCCCGGGTGCGCAAGTGCGCGGGCACCCACTCCGTCAGGTAGGTGTCGATGGTCACCAGCTCGATGCCGAGCCCCACTCCCACCAAAAAGCGCAGAAAGATCACCCATTCCGCCTGCTGTTGAAACGCCAGCAACAGCGAGAAGGCGCCATACCAGATCAGGGCAAACATAAAGGTGGCGCGGCGGCCGAAGCGGTCAGCGTAAGGGCTCAGCAGGCTGGCGCCGACGAACAGACCGAGAAAGGTGGCGGCGGCGAAGGCCGCCTGATCCGACACGCCGAAGACGCCCAGCGCCCCGGTGTGGAAAATGCCGTCGGCGATAAGGCCAGTGCTGATATAGCCGGTCTGGAACAGATCGTAGAGTTCGAAAAAGCCGCCCAGCGACAGCAGAATGATAAAGCGCCACAGGCCGGCCGACGCGGGCAAGGCGTCGATTCTGGCCGCCAAATCCCGCGCATGGATCGGCGACGCCGCTACAGAGTCACTCACCGTTAACCTCGCATTAACATTTTTGATGACTTTCTATGCTAGCGAAGCGACGCCGGAGTTAAATTTTTAATTAGCAGACTATGAAAAAAAGTTAAGCATAAAACGCTGCAGCGGCCTGTTTTATAGCGAGAAAATGTAGCGCGGGATGCCGGCCGGCATCCCGAATCGGTGGATTAACGGCTGTGGTGCTGCTGCAACCGTTCGCTGCGGTAAAAGCTCAGCAGGCACCAGCCGAGGGCGATCAGCGCCAGCGGCGCGGCGACGAAACCGATGTTGCCCATCCCCAGATGCAGGCTCACCTGATTGCCCAACAGCGCGCCGCTGCCGATGCCGAAGTTGTACAGGCCGGAGAAGATCGCCATCGCCACATCGGTGGCGTCCGGCGCCAGGCTCAGCACCTTGGCCTGCATCGACAGGCCGATGGCCATGATCGCCATGCCCCAGAAAATGCACAGCACCGTCAGGTGGCTTTCGCTGCCGGCGGCCGGCAACAGCAGCAGCAGGCTCAGGGCCAGCAGCGCGATGGCGCCGATAAAGAAGCCGGAAGGAAACCGCTCGCTGTAGCGGCTGAACAGCAGGCTGCCGACGATGCCGGCGGCGCCGAACAGCAGCAGCATCAGCGTGGTGAAGTTTTCCGACAGCCCGGCCACGGTCTGGATAAACGGCTCGATGTAGCTGTAGGCGGTGAAGTGCGCCGTCACCACGATGATGGTCAGCATGTACAGCGCCACCAGCGCCGGGCGTTTGAACAACAGCGGCACGCTGGCCAGCGAACCGGAGTGCTCGCTTTTCAGCACCGGCAGCAGGCGCCACAGCAGCACCAGCGCCAGAGTGGCGCACACCGCGATGCCGATAAAGGTCATGCGCCAGCCGAGCAGCTGCCCGACCACCCGCCCGAGCGGCAGCCCGAGCACCATCGCCAGCGCGGTGCCGCCCGCCAGCAGGCTCAACGCCTGCGCTTTCTTGCCCGGCGGCGCCACGCGGATCGCCAGCGAGGCGGTGATCGACCAGAACACCGAGTGCGCCAGCGCCACGCCGGCGCGTGAAATCACCAGCGTGGTGAAGTTCCAGGCCACGGCAGTCAGCACATGGCTGGCGATAAACAGGATGAACACGCCGATCAGCAGCTTGCGGCGCTCGATCTTGCTGGTCAGCAGCATGCACGCCAGCGAGGCGGCGGCGACGATCCAGGCGTAAATGGTGATGATCAGGCCGACCTGTTCGGTTTGCATCGAGAAGCTGGCGGCGATATCGCTCAACAGCCCGACCGGAATAAATTCGGTGGTGTTGAAGATAAAGGCCGAGACGGCGAGGATAACCACGCGCAACCAGGCGGTTGAGCGCGAAACGGGTGCGT
This sequence comes from Serratia sp. LTN-2, assembly GCF_059740205.1. Classification (NCBI taxonomy): domain Bacteria; kingdom Pseudomonadati; phylum Pseudomonadota; class Gammaproteobacteria; order Enterobacterales; family Yersiniaceae; genus Serratia; species Serratia sp. LTN-2. The sequence continues at coordinate 255,317 of NZ_JCAXDO010000003.1, forward strand.
GTTCCATGGTAAACAAAATCCGGACAGGTGCGGGCAAGTAGCGATATTTTAACCAACCGTCGCGCTAAATGCGATACGCGTCACACTTTAATTGTGTGGTTTTTTTCGCCGCATTTCGACACACTCGCAGACACACGGTTGCACAAATGCTGTGCTAATCTCTTGAAGCGTACCAATTTTTCCTGCCGCTCTTCCTTCGGCCGCCGCAGACGACGCGCCGCGCCGAAGAACCGCGCGCAGTGTCCATTTGGCGTTTCCTGAGGCGAGGTCATTATGTCCGCGATTTATGATTGGTCCGTGCTCGCATTGCGCAATGTTTACGATCGCCGAATTCAGGGCCAACCGGTGCTCGACAGCGCCGCGCTGTTCCCCGATGCGGAACGTTTCACCGCCCAATGGCGGCAGATCCGCGAAGAGGCGCTGACCGTCGCCCACGATCTGCACAATATCCCACGCTTTCACGAGATCATGATCCAACAGGAGTCTATCTCCGCCAACGACGCACGCGACTGGCGCATGTTCATCATGAAGGCCTACGGCCAGCCGATCGCCCGCAACCTGGCGCGCTGCCCTGCGCTGGCGGCATTGATCGCCTCCTCGCCGGACGTGCTGTCCGCCTCGCTCTCCTTCCTGGCGCCCGGCAAGCAGGTGCCGCCCCACCGCGGCCCGTTCCGCGGCATTCTGCGCGGCTATCTGGTGCTGGACATGCCCAAGCGCGCCGACGGCGTACCGGCGGCGGTGCTGAAAGTGGACGGCCGCGAATACCGTCTGCACGAGGGGGAATTCATGCTGTGGGACGACACTTTCGAACACGAGGTGTGGAACGACAGCGCGCAGGTGCGCACCGTACTGCTGCTGGATATCCGCCGTCGCGACATGCCCGGCGGGCTGCGGCTGCTCTCCAGCGCCATCATCGCGCTGGTGCGGCTGAACGTGCGCTGGATGCAGCGCCAGTTCTGAAGCGCTCAGACGATCAACCGTCGTGAGCGACCGGCCAATACCGCGCCAGCCACTGGCCGGCAGTGGTGGTGAGCAGGCCCTGACGCGCATTGAAGGTTGCCGCCTTGTCCCAGGCTACGCCGTCGGGCCGGGCGAAAGCCAGCCGGTATTTGGCGCCGACGTCATGCGGATGGTTCCGCACCGCCTCCTGCAGCCGTGCGGAGTCGAGCAAGGTTCTGTTGACCTCGACGCCCCAGTGCGCCTGCAGGAGATCGGCAAGCTCGCGGTAGGTCAACGTGTCGCCGGCGATATAAACCACCTGGTTGCGAAACGCGGGCCGATGGAAAAAAATCTCGGCCGTCAGCCGGCCAATGTCCTCAGGGGTGGTCAGCGTCACCGCATAGCGCCAATCGCCCAGCGCGCACACCGTTTTGCTTGCCGCATCCACCACGCCAAAGCCGGGGTCAAACAGGTAGCTGGTGAAAATGCCCGTGGAAACAATCACCCACTCCGTCGCACGCTGCGCACGCAGCAGGTGGCGCACCTCGAGCTGTTCATCCCACACCTGCTGCCCGCTGCCTTTACCCACGACATCGTAATCTACGCCGAACTGCCACGGGAAATAACGCGCCACGCCCGCCTGCAAGACGGCCTGGGTGATCTTTATCTGCGTGCCCGCCCCGCCGACAAAGCCGCTGCAGTTGATCACTGCGTCGAAGGAACGGAATAGCGCACTCAGCGCCTCCACGCCGTTTTGCTGCAGATCGCCTTCCACCACGGCGATGCCGAGCCGCGTCAGCTCATCCCGCCGCGCCCGATGCGGACCGCTGACGGCGCGGGCGGCCTCCGGCCGGAGCAGCACGCTGATGGTGACATTCGCATGCCGCTGAGCCTGCCGGCTCATCGCACGCAATACCGGCAGCCCCAGTTCACCGGCGCCGAGTATGAGCACGGTATTGATAGATGGATTTGTGGATTTCATTCTTGCCTCCTGTCTTAACATTGCGTCATCCTGACAGCTGACAAAAACGGGTTCAATTAGGTACACCCGTGATACCGGAGAGGAATATGACGAGCGATCGCGCAGCGCTGCTGCAATTTTCGCAGGCGTTCTGTGAAGAACTGAGCAACGACGATGAAGGGTTGAAGCGTGAGATCCTCGCGCATGCGGGCAACCGTTGGTCGCTGGGGGTATTGCATATCCTGGGCACTCACGGGCCGCTGCGCCACGGCGAGATAAGCCGCCAGCTGGCGGGCGTGACGCAGAGAATGCTGACGCGGACGCTGCGCCATCTCGAGCGGGACGGGCTGATATCGCGCTGCGATTATCAGGAAAAGCTGCCCCGCGTGGTGTACGCCATCACCGAAGCGGGGGAAACGATGCTGCTCAACATGCTGCCGCTCTGGTCGTGGATTATCTCCTCCGCCGACGCTTTCAGGACGGCCCGCTCGCACTACGATGACCAACAGCGCAACGCCGCCGAGGAATGAACGCGGGCTTCCCTGCCCTTGGGCGGCACTCAGCCGCCGCCCAGATAGGCCTTTCTCACCTCAGGATCGTTCAACAGTTCCTGTCCGCTGCCGGTGAGGCGGATCTGGCCGTTGACCATCACATAGCCGCGATCGGACAGCTTCAGCGCGTGGTTGGCGTTCTGCTCCACCAGAAACAGCGTCATGCCGCTGCGGGTCAGCTCGCGCAGCACGCCGAAGATCTGCCGCACCACGATCGGCGCCAGCCCGAGGCTCGGCTCGTCCAACAGCAGCAGCTTCGGCCGGCTCATCAGCGCGCGGGCGATCGCCAGCATCTGCTGTTCGCCGCCCGATAGGGTCATCGCCCGCTGATTGCGCCGCTCCCTGAGGCGCGGAAACAGCTCGAACATGTGCTGTAAATCCTCCGCCAGATAGCGATTGCCGACGGTGATGGTGCCCATCAGCAGGTTCTCCTCCACGCTCATGTCCGGGAAGATGCGCCGCCCTTCCGGCGCCTGCGCGATGCCGCCGGCTGCCACGTAGTGCGTGGAGCGGCGGCTGATGTCCTCACCGCCGAACAAGATCTGCCCGCCGGCGATGCGCGGCTGGCCGAAGATCGACATCAACAGCGTGGATTTGCCCGCGCCGTTGGCGCCGATCAGCGCCACCGTCTCGCCGGCGTTGACCTGCAGCGACACCTTACGCAGCGCCTGGATCGGCCCGTAAAACACGTCCACCTCGCGAAATTCCAGCATCGCTTCGCTCATCCCGCCAGCTCCTCTTCGTCCGCGCCCAGGTAGGCGGCGATCACCGCGTCGTTGTGCTGGATCTCCTGCGGCGTGCCGCGGGCGATCACGTCGCCGTGATCGAGCACGATCACCCGATCGGAGATCTCCATCACCATGCCCATGTCATGCTCGATCAACAGCACCGTGATGCCGTGATGCTGGCGCAGAAAACGGATGATGCGGCTCAGCGTGGCCGTCTCCACCGGGTTCAGCCCGGCGGCCGGCTCGTCGAGGCAGATCATCTCCGGCGCGGTGCACATGGCGCGCGCGATCTCCAGCCGCCGCTGCTGGCCGTAGGACATCTCCCCCGCCAGCCGGTTGGCGCAGTCCACCAGATCCACCACCTCCAGCCAGTAGAAGGCGCGATCCAGCGCGGCGTTCTCCGCCCGACGATAGCCCGGCGTATTCAGTACGCCGGCGATCAGGTTGCGGTTGCTCTGCATGTGCTGCGCCACCAGCAGGTTCTCCACCACCGACATTTCACGAAACAGGCGGATGTTCTGGAAGGTGCGCGCCAGCCCGGCGCGGTTCACCAGGTGCGTGCCGCCGAACATTTTATAGTAGAGACGCGAACCGAGCCGCTTCGGGCGTATCCAGTCGCCGGCGCGGAACTTCTGCCCCAGCACCTGGATCACGTCGGTCGGCCGCTTGTGGGTATTGAGCAGGATCGCGCCGCCGGTGGCGCGGTAGAATCCGGTCAGGCAGTTGAATACCGTGGTCTTGCCGGCGCCGTTGGGGCCGATCAGCGCGGTGATCGAGCCGCGCTCCACCTCCAGATTGACGTCGTTCAGCGCCTTGATGCCGCCAAAGCGCATCATCAGGTGCTCCACCCGCAAAATGGCATCGCTCATGGCGCCACCCCCTTGCGCTCAGCGAAGCTGGATCGGCTGATGCGCACCAGCCCACGCGGCCGCCAGATCATCATCGCCACCATCAGCACGCCGAACAGCAGCACCCGGTATTCGGCGAAGCTGCGCAGCAACTCCGGCGCCACCGTCAGCACGAAGGCCGCCAGCACCACACCGAGGGTGGAACCCATGCCGCCCAGCACCACGATCGCCAGGATCAGCGCCGACTCGAAGAAGGTGAACGAAGTCGGGTTGACGAAGCCCTGATAAGTGGCGAAAAACACCCCCGCCAGCCCGGCGGTGGAGGCGCCCAGCATAAAGGCCGACAGCTTCACCAGCACGTGGTTCAGCCCGAGGGAGCGGCAGGCGATCTCATCCTCGCGCAGCGCCTCCCAGGCGCGGCCGATCGGCATGCGCGTCAGCCGATGCTTGATATACAGCACCAGCAGCACCACCAAAAACAGCACAGCGTAGATGAAAATGAACTTGAGATTGGGGTTGTAATCGATGCCGAGAAACTCGTGGATCGGCACCCCGCCGTCTTTGGCCCGCCGGCCGAACTCGAGGCCGAACACCGTCGGCGCCGGCACCGAGACGCCGTTCGGGCCACCGGTGAGCGACATCCAGTTGTTCAGCACCAGCCGGATGATCTCGCCGAACCCCAGCGTAACGATCGCCAGGTAGTCGCCGTGCATGCGCAGCACCGGGAAGCCCAGCAATGCGCCGGCCAGCGCCGCCATCAGCGCGCCCAGCGGCAGCATCGCCCAGAACCCCAGCCCGAGATACTGGTAGCCCAGCGCCAGCCCGTAGGCGCCGATGGCGTAAAACGCCACGTACCCCAGATCGAGCAGCCCCGCCAACCCGACCACGATGTTCAGCCCCAGGCCGAGCAGCACGTAGATCAGGCCGAGGATCGCCACCGTCAGCAGGTATTTGGTGGCGACGAACGGGAACAGCAACGCGATCGCCGCCATCAGCGGCAGGATCCAGCGCAGGTTGGATTTATAGCCCAGCGGCCGCACGTAGACGCCGTCGTTGCCGCCGTCGAAGCGCGCCAACACCTTACGCCCCGGCGCAGTTTGCAGGAACAGGCTCAGCAGCAGCCGCCCGGCCATCACCGCGACGATGATCCACACCAGCCGGTGCGGCTCGAAGTTGAAGCTGTAGCCGTTCAGCACGATGCCGACGATCGGCCCGAACACGATCAGAGCGATCAGCCCGGCCAAGACGGCGTCCAGCAGGCTGCGTTTAACGTCCAGCCCGCCGTTGATCACGGATTGCGACATGGCGTTCTCCTTAAACCTTGGCGACCAGCGGCCGGCCGAGCAGGCCCTGCGGCCGGAAGATCAGGATCGCCACCAGCAACCCGAAGGAGAACACGTCCTTATAATCCGAGTTCACCATGCCGGCAAACTGCGCCTCCGCCACCCCGAGCAACAGCCCGCCCAGCATCGCGCCCGGCAGCGAACCGATGCCGCCCAGCACTGCGGCGGTAAAGGCCTTGATGCCGATGATAAAACCGACGTAAAAATCGAAGGTGCCGTAGTTCATGGTGATCAGCACGCCGGCCAGCCCGGCCATGGCAGCGCCGATCACGAACACCAGCGAGATCACCCGATCGGTATTGATGCCGAGGATCGAGGCCATTTTGCGATCCTGCTGGGTGGCGCGGCAGATGCGCCCCAGCCGGGTGCGCTGAATGATGTAGGTGAGGATAGCCATGCCGAGCAGCGACGCCACCAGGATAAACACCTTGGTGTAGGTGATCTGCAGCACGCCGCCGTCGAACTCCAGGCGGAACACGCCGCTCAGCAGCGTAGGGATGCCCTGCTGGCGCGGTCCCTGGCTAATCTGCGCGTAGTTTTGCAGGATTAACGACATGCCGATGGCGGAGATCAGCGGCGCCAGGCGGGTGGAGTTGCGCAGCGGCTTGTAGGCGATGCGCTCGATCACCCAGCCGTACACCCCGGTGATGACAATGGTGAACACCAGCGTGCCGAGGATCAGCAGCGGGAACGAGTGCAGTCCGAAGAACGACAGCAGCGCCAAACCGATGGCGCAGAGATAGGCGGAGATCATGTACACCTCGCCGTGGGCGAAGTTGATCATGCCGATGATGCCGTAAACCATGGTGTAGCCGATGGCGATCAGGCCATACACCGCACCGAGGGTCAGGCCGTTGATCAGCTGTTGCAGAAAGAATACATCCATAATGAGCAGTCTCGCCTGGTAAGGCCGCCAACGCAGTCCGACGCGGCCCAAAAGTCATCGCGGAACGGGCGCGCCACAGCGGCGGGCCCGTCTGTCATGGGGTCACAACTTCAGTATTGGGTTGTTCAAAGCTGGTGATATTTGCCCTTGTCATCCCACTGATAGACCACGTAGTCCGAAACCTTCAGGTCGCCCTTCTGGTCCCAGGCTTTCTTGCCCATCACGGTGTCCACGTCGTGCGATTTCAGCCATTCGGCGGCCTTGGCGCTGTCTTTGCCGCCGGTGGCGTTGAAGGCGGCGGCGATCGCCTGGATCGAGGCATAGGAATAGAGGGTGTAGCCTTCCGGCTCAAAGCCGCTGGCGCGGAACTTGGCGATCACCGCCTTGCCTTCCGGGATCAGGCGCGGATCGTTGCCGAAGGTCATCAGCACGCCGTTGGTGTACTGCGGCCCGCCGGCGGCGGTCACCAGCTCTTCGGTCACCACGCAGTCGCCGGAGAAGAACTTGGCGGTCACGCCCTGCTCGCGCATCTGGCGCACCAGCGGCCCGGCTTCCGGATGACAGCCGCCGAAGTAAACCACGTCCGGCTTGACCGAGGCGATCTTGGTCACCAGCGCGTTGAAGTCTTTTTCGCCGCGCGACAGCCCCTCATACAGCACCTCTGTGACGCCGCGCTTGTTCATCGCCGCCTTGGCGGCGTCCGCCAGCCCCTGGCCGTAGGTGTCTTTATCGTGGATCACCGCGATGCGTTTGGCCTTCAGCGTATCCAGCATGTAGTTGGTGGCGATCGCGCCCTGCTGATCGTCGCGCCCGCACATGCGGAACATGGTCTTCATGCCGCGCTCGGTGATCTGCGGGTTGGTGGAGCCAGGGGTGATGGCGATGATGCCGGCTTCGTCATACACCTCGGAGGCGGGCATGGTGGAAGAGGAGCAGAAATGGCCGACCACCGCCGAGACCTTGTCCTGATCCACCAGCCGGTTGGCAACCGCGACCGCCTGTTTCGGTTCGCAGGCGTCATCCCCCTGCACCAGCTTGATTTTTTCCCCTTTGATGCCGCCGGCGGCGTTGATGTCCGCCGCCGCCTGCGAAGCGCCGCGCCAATACTGATCGCCATAGGTGGCGTTCGGCCCGGAGAACGGCCCGGCGACGCCGATGACGATATCGGCCTGCGCAGAAAAGGCCGTGCCTAAACAACCGATGAGCAAAGCAGCGAGCGGACTTTTTATCAATTTCGATGACATTGTTATCTTCCTCAGCACTGTTTTCATACCCTAGATAATTGGCGTTGCATCCAGGCGGCAAGAGCATGAGCCCCGAGAGCTGACTCAAGGTCAGTGACCGGGGTAAATGCTCGCAGCCAACACCGAGGCAGCGTCAAGTATGACGGGTATAGCGGAACGCCCGGGGGCGCGGAACTTTCACTTTATGTGTAGACGGGGAAAATAATTTTCTTGAGAGCGCAGTCGCATTCCCCAAAAATGGGTAAGCAAAAATCCAGCCATTGTGACGACGAATACATATTGTTTGCTTATTCATCCTACATATCAGTTGCAGCGCAGCGTGTGGCGGGGATAACCGAGAGTCTGGGCAGTGCGGCTAGCGTGAGAGGGAGAACGGCCTTGCACCATCGCCGTGCAAAGGCTTGTGCAATCGTTGTGGGCCACAAAATCACCGCACAGCGATGGAAAATGCCGAAAAACAGCGCAAGATGTTCATTCCGCCAGCAAACGCGCTTTTTTTGCAGTTTAGCGCTTTGACAAACCCCAGGTGCCCCGCTATTATTCGCCCCGTTCACACGATTCCTCTGTAGTTCAGTCGGTAGAACGGCGGACTGTTAATCCGTATGTCACTGGTTCGAGTCCAGTCAGAGGAGCCATATTTAGAGAAGCCCGCTTAAGGAAACTTAAGCGGGCTTTTTGCTTTTCGGGTTATAACTCGCTGCAAGAGAGGGTTCATTCATCCAGGAATGACCACCGGCTATCTGGATCGCTAACCGGTGTTTCAATAGGGTTCATGGTGCATGTCAGCACATCATCACCGACCCAGGGACAACATGACAATGGCGGTCTTCAGCTCGGGAACCAGCCTGGGGTATTTTGAATCGCTTGCCACAGTTTATGTGGGATCTGTAATTCATCCGGATCTTGCGACGCGTTGAGTTTGACGTTCATGCTTCCTTCATGACCTGATTGTACTCTCTCCACCCATTGGGGATTCATAACCATCGCGCGTCCCAAAGCGACCATGGACAATCCGGTATCCAGCGCTTGCCGTGCCACGTCCGACGACGTGATTTTTCCGGCGGCCAGTATCGGCAAACGGCCGTTATTCAGCTCAATGAACCTTGCCAGCGTACTCTTTTCATCATCGTCATCCCGAGGGGTGTCCGTCAGTACATGGTGCAGCGAGATGTGCAAATAATCGATAAGCGCCTCTTCCGTCAATTGGTTCGCCAACGCCAGAGAATCATCTATACGCAGTCCCTTTTCGCCGGATTCTTCCGGAGACAACCGATACCCCAATAAGAAAGGCTGCGTAGCATGGCGTTCGATAATTCGCCGAACTTCGCGCGCCACTTCCAAGGGGAAACGCATGCGATTCTCCAGAGAACCGCCCCATTCATCCGTGCGCTGATTGAAATACGGGGAGAAAAAGTTTTGGAGCAGGAAACCATGGGCGCCATGCAATTCCACGCCATCGAACCCCGCCTCAATCGCGCGGCGAGTGGCTTCGCCAAAATCGCGGATCACAGTCAGAATTTCGTCATGGCTTAACGCGCGGCCGGCTTTTTTGCCATCGTTAAACGGGCCTGCCGGTGCGGCTAGCGCACTGGCGCTAACGAGCTCGCCATCGGGGATCAAGGCCGGAACGGCTTTATTTCCCGCGTGAAAGAGTTGCAGGATCGCCGGCGCGCCGCCGCTTTTAGCGGCATCCGCCAGCCGTTTCAGGCTCGGGATAAAGCGATCGTCATAGGCCGCGAACTCATGAGTAAACCCGATGCCATTTCGTTGTACATGGGAACAGCCTGTCAGCACCAACCCAACACCGTTCGCGCGTGCCCGATAATAGGCTAACTCCGCATCAGAGATAGTTTCATCATCATTGGCTGACCAGGTGGTCATTGGGGCCATCACGATGCGATTACGCATCTCAAGGCCGTTTTTAAATAAAAATGGCTGCATTAATGGATCTTTCATGATTCTCTCAACATTTAATATTTTGATCTAAAACCAAAAACTATAAAAAATCACTTCGCCAGCGGGGTTCCCAGCCAGCGAGCATCGATAAATTGCAGCATCTGTTCCGGTGTGATTTGCTGCGTCATTCGCCCTCGCAGCACCGTGCGATGCTCGAAAGTGACGGCTCCCCGTGCAAGCACCTGTGCTTTAAAACGCGCGATATGCTCGTCCGAGAAGTGGCTGTTGTGGGTATTAAACAGGATGACCCGTTTACCGCTGAAATCGCTGTTCTCGATAAAAGCCCAAATCGGCGGTGCCGGGCTGTATAGCCAGATCGGCGAGCCCAACCAGAGGGTGTCAAACGGCATAAAGTCAATCTTGGCCGGCGTTATCTCGGGCAACGCATCCTGCCGCTCTTTCAGCAAAGTGGCGTCTTTCAGCGCATACGCCAGCCCTGGCAAGCCAGGGGCATAGTTCGGTGCATCAAGCCTGAAGAGCTGTGCATCCAGGCGGTTAGCGATATGCCGAGCGGCCAGCGCCGTACTCCCTGAACGAGAAAAATAAACGACGGCGGTACGCGATGCGTTTTCTTCTGAATGCGCATGAGGCTGTATCTTGGCTAACTGGGCGGCTTGTCGATTTTCAATCAGCGTGACAGAGGCCAATACGCCCAAAATAGCCAGCAAAACGACCGTCAAACCGATGAGGGTTCCATACATAGGTAAGCGCCTTGATGCCATTAATCAAAATCGGTCGTCTTGCTGAGCGCCTCAAACTCCCACGTTTCTGCGATGCGGGACTGCAAGGTCGGCATGACGAAATCGAGAGCATCATTACCGATTAATAGCTGGCGCGGAGGCGTGTCCATTTCCACCAACCGGCAAATCACCTGCGCAAGTTTGGCAGGATCGCCCTGTTGCTGACCATCGGCGGATGCCAGTAGCTCGCGCGCGCTGCCAAAAGCGGCATAATCGGCAATGCTTCTTTCCCCGTACCGAGCAGAACTGTCATTGAGGAATTCGGTGCGGAAAAAGCCGGGCTCAACGGCGGTGACGGTAATTCCAAGAGGCGCGACCTCATCGGCCAGCGCCAGGGTCATACCTTCCACGGCAAACTTCGACGCGGAATAAAATGTGGCGTTCGCGACGGCTTTCACGCCGGCGATGGAAGAGGTGTTGATAATGCGCCCGCCCCGCTGGCGCCGCATCACCGGCAGCACCGCGCGCAATACATTGGCCATGCCGAAAACGTTGGTTGAAAATTGCTGCTCTATCTGTTCGGCTGTCGCTTCTTCAAAACGCCCCAACAGACAGAACCCGGCATTATTCACTAATACATCAATGCGGCCAAAACGGCTCACGGCCGCATCTGCAGCAGCCAGCGCCTGATGTTCATCACGAACATCAAGCTCCAGCAGCTCAATCTTTTCCGCTGCAACATCGCTGAATGTCCGGCGCAATTTTTCCCTATCCCGCCCCGTTGCAACCACACATTCTCCCTGTTGCAACGCAGCCCTGACAATATGGGCGCCCATGCCGCGCGCGGCGCCGGTGACAAACCAAATGCGATTCATATCTGTTCACCTTAATCGGTTTAAAAACTCGTACTGCCTCATCGCAGTACGAGGTGTCGAGGAACTAAAGCGTCAATTGCAAACTAGGGCGTATCACGATGTCATCGAGTAATACACCGGACGGTTGAGCAAATGAATAGACCAATGCACGGGCCACATCATCCGGCATGAGAGCCTGAATGGCATCACGACGTTCGCGCATCATGTCCGCAGAAACATTGTGTCCCCATTCCGTATGCACCGCCCCCGGATGAATCAATGACACGCGTATGCCTGCTTCAGCCAGCTCCTGCCGCAAGCCGTCACAGAACCCCCTGACGGCAAATTTGGTGGCGCAATACACGGCCCAGTTAGGCGCACTGCTTTTCCCCCCGACGCTGGATACCGTGGAGATCATTGCGCCGGGGCGATTTTTCATCAGAGGGATAGCTTCGTAGGAACAGTTCAACACGCCGTACATATTCGCGTTGATCTGCTCCTGCCAGCCCTCGGGTGAGCTCTCCTCGAACCGACCGAAAATCCCCATGCCCGCGTTGTTGAAAAGCAGATCCACACCGCCGAAGCGGCTCTTCACCCTATTAAAAAGTGACCGGACCTGAGCTAAATCAGCAACGTCAGCGTCAAAGGCGACGGCGGCTCCGCCCAGTTCGGCAGCCAGACTTTCGATTCGCTCTTTGCGTCTTGCTACCAGCACGACCGAAATGCCTTCCGCAACCAATCGGCGGGCGGCAGCTTCACCAATACCGCTTGAAGCCCCGGTGATAACAGCGACTTTGCCGCTGAGACTGTTCATCTCCATCGTCCTGCCTCTATAGATAAATTTTATGGCGGGTGTTTACATAAAATACGGCTTGTCACCGTCAGTGCCCGGCTGGTTGACGCCGATGTTCTCACCCAGATGTTTTTTCGGTTGCTCGATGATGTCGGCAATTAAAGCGGCGACGCTCTTGCGCGATACGATGGTTCCTTTGAACGGCGTATCGCGGGCGGTAAGCTCATAGTCAACCTGGTCTTCGTCCGTTAACCAGGCCGGGCGCAGAATGGTGTAGTCCAGCCCAGAGGCTTCAATCGCGTCAGCCGCCCGACGAAATGGCTTGAGGGGCTCACCGATGATCCCGTTGTTCCATTCACCGAATTTTCCCGGGACCTCATCATAAATCCCCAGCGAAAGAACGAAGATCAGGCGTTTGACGCCGCTGGCCTGCATGGCGGCAATCACCGCCTCAGCCTGCACATCCAGATCCTCCCCCGTCAGGTTGGCGTACACCAGATCCTGGCCCTGCATCGCTTGTTTCAATGCGGACGGATTCAACACATCGCCGATAAGGATCCGGCCGTTGGCCGGGCGCGACCGGATTTTTTCCGGCTGGCGAGCGAACAACGTTTGCACAAGCGACGGTTCATCCGCCAATCGGTCGATAACATGACGGGCGATTTGGCCGCCGGCGCCAAGGATCAATACATTTTTCGTGGTGTTCTCCATCGGTTATTCGCCCAGGTGCGCGGCTAAAAACGGCAGCACCTTGTCCATCGCTGCGCGAACGGCTTCCGGTTTGTCATACAGCTCGTAATGTGAAAAGTCTGCTAACGAGACCAGCTCGCGGTGCGCTGAAGCCGTTGCGCGCCCATAGACTTCCATGCCATCGCGATAGGCGCCAAAGGCACCGACTTTCTCGCCCACCACCACCATCACCGGCTGAGTCAGCAGCACCTCGGTAAAGGCGAAGGCATCCCAGGCCAGCGTTTTTTGCGCATGCGAGAACAACATGCGCGTCGCGCCACCCGGCTGTTGACCGCGCGCGGTCTTGTAATAGTCTGTCGCTTCGAAAACGTCGCGTTCGGTGAGCCCATGGGCCGTTGCCTCTTGAGGACTGGCGGGCAGCAGTTCATTGACCTGAAGCTCTCCACCCCGCGCTTCCCGGGTGCGCTGCGCAGCCATCGCATTCAGCGCACCCAGCGGATCGTAGCCGCTGAAGCCTTCGCGGAAGAGTCGCCCAATATTAACGCCGGTGATGCTCACCACGGCTTTGATGCGTTTCTCTGTCAGCGTGGCATTGACGGCATAGCCGCCGCCGCCGCAAATGCCCAGCACGCCGATACGCTCCGCATCGACATACGGCAAGGTGACGGCATAGTCGATGACGCGGCTGATGTCTTCCACCCGCTGGGTCGGATCTTCTATCCAGCGCGGCGCCCCGCCCGACTCCCCCTGAAAACTGGCGTCATAGGCGATAACGACGTACCCCTGCTCCGCCAACGCCTTACCGTAAACATTGCCGGAGGTTTGTTCCTTGCAGCTGCCGAAAGGATGGACGCTGACCACCGTCGGGTAGCGCTTGGATTCATCGAACCCCGGCGGCAGCTGAATGTGGGCGGCGATGTGCCAGGCCATATCGGCGTTTTGGATGCGGATATTTTTCATTACAGCGTCTCCTCAAAGAACGGCGCCAGGACGGAAACGGCTTCGGCGACATAGGCTTTGCCGTCATACAATTCCATATGATTCGCGCCTTCGACGATGTGGTAACGCTTGTCGCTGCTCGCGGCGCGATCGTATAAATCGTCACTCATCCATTTACTGCCCGCCATGCTGCCCGCCACGATCTGCATCGGCTGGGTCAGATACACTTCAGCCATGTGGTAGGCGTCGTAGGTAATGATCTGGTTGAGGCTGCGCAGCGTCGCATAGCCGGGCGCCGTCGGATATTGCGCGCGCGGGGTATGGTAATACTCCCAGGCCTGGCGCAGCTCTTCGTTCGGCGCATCGGATTCTTTCAGCGGCGCCAGCGGCATGGTGGCATGTTCACCGCTGCTGATATCGCCGGTACGGGCGTTGGAACCCGCCTCAACATACGGCAGCGCATCAATGGACTTCACATTGTTTTCCCACCCGTTGCGGAACATCGAGCCGATATTGACGGCGCTGACGGTGCCGATCGCCTTGATGCGGCGATCCTGGATCGCAGCGTTGGCGGTATAGCCCGCGCCGGCGCAAATGCCCATCGCGCCTATGCGCTCGTTGTCGACATAAGGCAGCGTGGTCAGGTAATCAATCACCGCGCTGACGTCTTCGGTGCGGATATAAGGGTTTTCCAACTGACGGGGTTCGCCACCGCTTTCCCCCTGATAAGAGGCATCGTAAGCCACGGTCACAAATCCCTGCTCCGCCAGTTTTGCGGCATAGGTGCCGGCGGTTTGCTCTTTCACGCCGCCCCCCGGGTGAGAAACGACGATGGCCGGATACTGACGGCCCGCGTCGAACGCCGGTGGGAAGTAGAGCACTGCGGAAAGATCGATGGTTGGGTTATTGCTATTCGTGAAGCTGATTTTCTGGTTCATCATCCGGTTCCTCATCAGGGTGGTCGGTTAACTACATCGTTTCTGATTCTCACTATAGACATTGAACATTAAGATGATTAGACCCAAAATAATGATTGGACCTATCACTTAAATGATTAATCAGCCGAACGGAAAACAGAGATGAAACGTGATGAGATAGCCGATTTGGTGGCATTTGTGGTGGTCGCCGAGGAGCGCAGCTTCACCCGGGCCGCGGCCCGCCTGGGCATGGCGCAGTCGGCGTTAAGCCAGATCGTCCGCCGTATCGAAGAACGGCTGGGGTTTCGTCTGCTGACGCGCACCACGCGCAGCGTAGTGCCCACCGAGGCCGGGGAGCAGCTCTTGTCGACCCTTGGCCCCATGCTGCAAGACCTGGATTCCGTCATGACGTCACTGGGCGAGCTGCGCAACCGCCCTTCCGGCACCATACGCATCACCACGGTGGAGCATGCGGCAAAAACCCTGTTGCTGCCCGCCATGCGCACGCTGCTGAAATCTCACCCAGAAATAAACGTGCAGCTTCTGATCGATTATGGTCTTAGCGATGTGGTCGCCGAGCGTTTCGATGCCGGCGTCCGTCTGGGGGGAGAGATGGATAAGGATATGATTGCCGTGCGGATTGGGGCTGATATTCCGATGGCGATCGTTGGCGCGCCGGATTATCTTGCCCGGCGAGGCACCCCGACTTCGGTGGCGCAGCTGGTCGATCATCAGGCGATTAACCTCTATCTTCCCACATCGGGCACCGCCAACCGCTGGCGGCTTATGCGCGGCGGACGTGAAGTTCGGGTTCGCATGGAAGGCCAACTGTTGTTAAACACCATCGACCTGATCCTGGATGCCGCTCTCGACGGGCACGGCCTGGCCTACCTGCCTTGCGATCAGGTGCAGAGCGCCCTTGACGAGAAAAAACTCGTTCGCGTGCTGGACAAGTTCACCCCGGACCTGCCGGGGTATCATCTTTACTACCCGCACCGCAAGCACCCAGGATCGGCCTTTTCTTTGCTTATCGATGTGCTTAGGTTTAACGACGCACAGAAGCCCAAATAACGTGCTGCCGCCAGCTGACAACGGCGCTTACAGCACAAATTCGTAGTGCGAACCGTCCGGCAGTTCGACATCCAGGCGCAGTTTGCCGCCCGCCGCCTCAACATAGCGTTTGAGCGAGGAAAGCTTCAGATCGCGGCCCGGTTTTTCCATCACGGCGACGGTCGGTTGCCTGATGCCCAGCGCCTGCGCCATTTCAACCTGGGTTTTCTGCACCTTCTCGCGCAGCTCGGCAAGATGGATGTTCAGCATAATCTCCGCCGCCATTGCCTGCGCTTCGGCCACGACCTCGGGCTTTTCATCCGCAATAAGCTGTTCCAACGTTCTGCCCATCGCGTCACTCCTTCTCTTTTAGTGTGTTCAGCCAATTCGTGAATTCCCGATCGGCAATCTGCAGCATTCGATCGTAAAAACGTTTTTCATTGCCCGCTTTATTGCCCGCACAAAGCACCATGCCGACACGGTACGGATCGAAGGCGAAGAATGCCCGCAACGGTTCGCCACGGCGCTGAATACGCAGCTCTTTCATGTTGCAGTAACACGAGCCTTTAACCGTATCGGCATAGGGCCTGGGCAAGCCGGGCCCTTTTTCCCGCAGAACCATCAATGCGGCAAGCACTGCGGCTCGCTCGGCATCGTTGAGAGAGCTAAACCAGTTATCAAACACATCCGTTGTTTTAATTTCCCACACGGGGCCTCCCTGCAATATAGGTTAATTGCTATATAGATGTAAAGCTATAACAGAGAGGTGCGGGGATGACATGAAGCAACATAAACCTTTGCTGTAATGTGGAACGTACGTTCGGGCATTGATGCAAATGCCATGTAGGTATTCACCTTTTTACGCGCTGTGCCGAACAATCGGCACGGGGCAGTTCCCCGCCCCGCCATTAACCCTGTCACAAAATGCGCATAACGTTCTCGGCGCCCGGTACCACGGTGGCGCACGGCATGCGGCTGCACGCCGCGTGACACCGGTTTAACGCCTGGGTGAGCCTCGCTCTTAGCGCCCCAGCAGCACCGTTGCCCAAACAACGATGGTCATCAGCACCGCCACCAATTGCGCCGCGCCGCCCAGATCTTTGGCACGTTTGGATAACGGATGCAGCGCCAATGAAATACGGTCGACCACGGTCTCAATCGCCGTATTAAGCAGCTCAACCACCAACAGCAGGAAACTGCAGGCGATTAATAACAGCCGTTCCATTTTTGTAATATCTAAAGTAAATGTAACAACCAGTAAAATGGCGTTAATAACCAATAATTGACGGAATGCATCCTCGGTCAACATGGCATCAATAAAGCCGGCCCATGAATTCCTTATGCTGTAGGTTAATCGGTTTATTCCTTTTTTCTTTTTCACAGGCATCTATTCTGCTCTCATCCACATCACGGCGACCAGGCGAAAATAAGTCACACGCCGTGAATTTGTCCGTGGTTTATTAGTTAAAGACTTTAATCTATCCCCTCTGGGGATCATCCACTCACTCAGGTTTTACCGTCCACGACTGGAACCGCACCGCAC
Source organism: Serratia sp. LTN-2 (assembly GCF_059740205.1). Lineage (NCBI taxonomy): Bacteria > Pseudomonadati > Pseudomonadota > Gammaproteobacteria > Enterobacterales > Yersiniaceae > Serratia > Serratia sp. LTN-2. The sequence continues at coordinate 272,239 of NZ_JCAXDO010000003.1, forward strand.
GAAAAGCACCCTGATGCGGCAATTATCCTGGGGACGTTAAAAGGCGATTCGCGATCAATCGGTTAAAGTGTTTTTTCGTACAATCGGTAGCGCTTATAAGGCACCGCGCCGATGCGTTCTAAAATCGTCCGCATGCCGGTATTGGTTTCCAGGATCCACGACATTTCCAGCGCGTCGATATTGCGCTTGGCGAAGGGCTCGCGCAGCGCCTCAATCAGCAGCAGCGCAATAATCGGCCCGATGCGGCTGAATTGATATTCCTGACGCACGCCCATCAATGGCACCCGTGCCGTGCGCACGCCGCTGACTTTCAGGCGCCACAGCAATTTGGCCCAGCCGAAAGGCAATAACCGCCCCTGCAGATCGGCAATGGCCTCGTTAATGTTCGGCAGCCCGACGATAAAGGCGCAGGGCGCACCGTCCACCTCGGCGATATGGATCATATCGTCGGGCACCAGGAACTTCAGCTGCTCCCCCATGGTGGCGAACTCGTGTTCGGTGAACGGGACAAATCCCCAGTTATGCTGCCATCCGGAATTGAACACCTCCCGCAACACCTGCATCTCTTCCCGAAAGCGCTTACGGTTGAGGCGACGAACGGTCACCTTTTTGCGCACCTGGTCCATCATCCGGCTGAGCGACGGCGAGAAATGCAGGTCGGTTCTTTTCATCCAATAGGCAAGCAGATCAATCCCTTCGCTGTAACCCTGCTGCGCTATCTGGGTCGCATAGTAGGGTTTGCCATGTGTCATCATGGCCGACGGCGGGGTGTCAAATCCCTCGACCAACAGGCCGCTCTCCTGATTGATGTTGAGGCTGAACGGCCCGGTGATCTTGCGCGCGCCCTTCGATCTCAGCCACTCTTCCGCCGCCGAGAATAGCGCGCTGAAAACGGCGGGATCGTCGACGGCATCAATCATGCCGAAGTGGCCGGTATCTTGCCCATGCAGCTCGCGATGCAGGGAGTCAATTTGTGCGGTGATGCGCCCGACGACCTTCCCCTGCTTTTTGGCCACCCACGCCTGCCATTCGATATGGTCGGTGCCGGGATTTTTCTTTGACAGGTGTTCTTCACGCTCTAAATACAGCGGCTCAATCCAGTTCGGATCATCGCGAAACAGTAACGAGGGGAAAGCAATAAACTCTTTAAGTTCGGGTTTATCCAGAACTTTCTCAATACGGATCATAAATAGCCTTAGGTTTTAATAAAATAATCAAATATGAGCGCGACAACGCCTTTAGCATTTTTTATGCTGTTCTCTTTTATTGAATTGTGTCTTGCCTCCGGCTAAACGATAAGAAAAACCGAATATTACCCCCGGTGAATCAGCGCATTAATTGCCTGTCATTCACCCGTAAACGCGGTTGATGGTGCAAAAAAGGAAAGCCCAAAGCGGCGCAGGCATGCTACGCTATTGGTGCTCTTTTATTATTTAGTGCTGTCTCGGCAAAAGAATCCCGCCCGTTTTTAGTGTGCCGACTTTAATCATGAGGGGCACCGTCATTTTTATCACTTAATGCTGTTTTTAAGATTCAGGCTAAATCAGGCATTCACTTTTTGATTTCTTACGGCATACTGTTTAGGAAGTGTTTAAGTTCTAAGATAGCCATGCATGAGGTCATAACCTATGAGGCGACAGTTATTCCCTGCCCGACAGATACAAACTAAAGAACGGCAAAGCCAGGATATTACACTATCTCCCCGTATATCCCCAACGCGCCGCTCAAGGCTGATGACGCAAGTTGCTCACGGGTTACCGGGTTAATAACTGACGCGCGACTCAAGCTCGGCAATATACGCTGTTCGCGGAATGAAGATGGTTGAATAACAAACTTATTCAAATCCTATTCATAGTAAAATATCAATTACCTCGCCAAGAGTGATGTATCTCTTTTGGTGATTTTTAATCTATGGCTAAGTTTGTCTATGTCTGAAACAAGTTCTGTTCATTCTCTTCCTATGCGCTATGCGGACTTCCCCACTTTAGTGGACGCGTTGGATTACGCGGCGCTCGGTAATACGGGAATGAATTTTTACGACCGTCGCAATCAACTCGTGACCGTTCTCGAATATCGCACGCTGCAGCAAAAAGCGATCTCGGGCGCGCGGCGTTTATTGTCGCTGAAACTCAAGAAAGGCGATCGCGTGGCGCTTATCGCCGAAACTAGCGCGGGATTCGTCGAAGCCTTTTTCGCCTGCCAATATGCCGGCCTGGTGGCGGTGCCGCTGGCGATCCCCATGGGCGTCGGCCAGCGCGATTCCTACACCGCCAAACTGAAAGGGCTGATCGCCAGCTGTAATCCTGCGGCGATCATCAGCAGCGAAGAGTGGACGCCGCTGATCGCCTCCGCCACGGAGCGCGCGCCGTCGCTGCACATTCTCAGCGACGCGGACTTCAACGCGCTGCCAGAGCCGGCGATCGCGCTGCCGGCGCCCTCGCCCGACGATATCGCCTATCTCCAATACACCTCGGGCAGCACGCGTTTTCCGCGCGGCGTGATCATCACCCAGCGGGCGGCGATGGCGAACCTGAACGCGATCAGCCGCGACGGCATCAAGCTGCGCGCCGGCGACCGCTGCGTCTCCTGGCTGCCCTTCTATCACGATATGGGCCTGGTCGGTTTCCTGCTGACCCCGGTGGCGACCCAGCTGTCCGTCGACTACCTGCGCACGCAAGATTTCGCCATGCGCCCGATGCAGTGGCTGAAACTGATCGCCAAGAACCGCGGCACGGTGTCCGTCGCCCCGCCGTTCGGCTACGATCTGTGCCTGCGCCGCAGCAACGCCAAAGAGCTGGCCGATCTGGATCTCTCCAGCTGGCGGGTCGCCGGCGTCGGCGCCGAACCTATTCCGGCCGAGCTGCTCAGCCAATTTGGCGAACACTTCAGCAGCATCAACTTCGACAGCAAAGCCTTCATGCCTTGTTACGGCCTGGCGGAGAACACGCTGGCGGTCAGCTTTTCCGATCCTTGCTCCGGCCCGCAAACCAACGCGGTCGACCGCGATATTTTGGAGTACCAGGGTAAAGCGGTCGCGCCCGGCAAGAAGACCCGCGCCGTTTCGACCTTCGTCAACTGCGGCCGGGCGCTGCCCGGGCATCGCATCGAGATCCGCAGCGAAACCGGGCAACCGCTGCCGGAACGCCAGGTCGGCCATATCACGATTTCCGGTCCCAGCCTGATGAACGGTTACTTCTGCGACGATGAGTCCCAGCAGCAAATTCAGGTGACCGGTTGGATGGATACCGGCGATCTGGGCTACCTGCTGGACGGCTATCTGTACGTCACCGGCCGCAAGAAGGATTTGATCATCATTCGCGGCCGCAATATCTGGCCGCAGGATATCGAGTACGTCGCGGAATCCGAACCGGAAATCCGCTCCGGCGATGCGATTGCCTTCGTGACCGAAGAACACGACGAAGCGGCCAGAATTATTTTGCAGATCCAGTGCCGGGTCAGCTCGGAAGAACGTCGGGAACAAATCGTCCATTCGCTGAGCGCGCGCATTCAAAGCGAATTCGGCATCGCGGTGGACATTGAGCTGCTGCCGCCGCACAGCATTCCCCGCACGTCGTCGGGCAAACCCGCCCGCGCCGAAGCCAAAAAACGCTGGCTGAGCGCCTCGCTATATCCGCAACTGCCGCAGTTGGCCGGTTTCGCGCAATGAGCGGCACCGTCGCGGTGACGGGCGCGACCGGCTTTATCGGCCGGCATATCGTCCAGGAACTGCTGGCGCAAGGGTTTAGCGTGCGCGCCCTGACGCGGCAAGCCGGAAAAGCCACCACCGACAACCTGCAGTGGATCCCCGGCGCGCTGGAAGATCGGCCCTCGCTCACCGAACTGGTGCGCGGTGCGGAGTGCGTGGTGCACTGCGCCGGCCAGGTGCGTGGGCATGCGGAAGCGGTGTTCACCCGCTGCAACGTGACCGGCAGCCTGAACCTGATGCAGGCGGCCAGGCAGAACGGCCGCTGCAATCGCTTCCTGTTCATGTCGTCGCTGGCGGCCCGCCATCCGGCGCTGTCCTGGTACGCCCATTCAAAACAGGCCGCCGAACAGCAATTGATTGCCGCCTCGGGCGATATCGCGCTGGGAATTTTCCGCCCGACGGCGGTTTACGGCCCGGGCGATAAAGAGCTGAAACCGCTGTTCAACGGCCTGCTGCGCGGCGTGCTGCCCCGGCTGGGCGCGCCTGACGCCAAACTCTCTTTTCTGCACGTGAGCGATTTGGCGCAGGCGGTCGCCCAATGGTTATTGGCGCAGCCCGCGCAGCCGAATATTTACGAACTGTGCGACGGCGTGGCCGAAGGCTATAACTGGCTGCGCCTGCGGGACATCGGCGCCGCGGTGCGCCAGGGCCCGGTGCGCCTGGTGGGTATTCCGCTGCCGCTGCTGAAAGCCATGGCGGATATCGGCGGATTGTGGAACCGCCTGATTAAACGGGAGCCGATGCTGACGCGCAGCAAAATACGCGAATTAACCCATCGCGACTGGTCCGCCAACAATCATGCGCTGTCGCAGCAGATTAATTGGTTTCCACAGGTGAGTTTGGAGCGCGCGCTGCGTGAAGGGCTGTTTTAATTATTCCAATTAGAGGTGTGTCAACGTTCTTATGCTAAATCGCGATGCTGTAATGGATTATATCCTGACGTGTTTGCAAGGTATCGTCGAAGGCGGAGTCGAAATAAAGCCTGATAGCGATCTCGTCAATGATCTTGGCCTGGAATCCATCAGGGTATTGGATCTGCTGATGATGCTGGAAGATGAATTAGATATCTCCATCCCGATCAATATATTGCTTGATGTCAGAACGCCAGAGCAACTGCTTGACGCGCTGCGCCCTTATCTGGAGAAAAGCCATGGGACTGTATGATAAATTTTCGCGGCTCGCGGGCGAGCGTGAACAATTTCAAACGTCCGGCCTGAACCCGTTCGGCACCTGCATCGACGAAGTCTATTCCGCCACCCAGGGGCGCATCGGCGATCAAAAGATTGTCCTCGCCGGCACCAATAACTACCTCGGCCTGACGTTCGACGCGCAGGCGATCGCCGCCGGCCAGGCGGCCCTGGCCGCGCTCGGCACCGGCACTACCGGCTCGCGCATGGCGAACGGCAGCTACGGATCGCACCTGACGCTGGAGCGGGAATTGGCGGAATTCTTCGATCGCCCCAGCGCCATCGTGTTCTCCACCGGCTATACCGCCAACCTCGGCGTCATCAGCACGCTGGCGGGGCCGGGATCCGTAGTGTTGATCGATGCGGACAGCCACGCGAGCATTTACGACGCCTGCGCCCTCGGCGGCGCGGAGATCATTCGCTTCCGCCACAATGACGCCGCCGATCTGGAGCGCCGCATGCTGCGCCTGGGCGAGCGCGCCCGCGAGGCGATCATCATCGTCGAAGGCATCTACAGCATGCTGGGCGACGTCGCCCCGCTGGTGGAAATCGTCGATATCAAGCGGCGGCTGGGCGGCTATCTGCTGGTGGACGAAGCGCACTCCTTCGGTGTGATGGGCGAGCATGGCCGCGGCCTGGCCGAAGCGCTGGGCGTCGAGCAAGACGTGGATATCATCCTGGGCACCTTCAGCAAAAGCCTGGCTTCGATCGGCGGATTCGCCGTCGGCGGCAAGGGGATGGACGTGCTGCGCTACAGCAGCCGGCCGTATATCTTTACCGCGTCGCCGTCGCCTTCCAGCATCGCCTCGGTGCGCACGGCGCTGCAAAAAATCGCGCGCCATCCCGAGCTGCGGGAAAAACTGTGGAGCAACGCGCACCGCCTGTACCACGGCCTCGCCGAACTGGGGTATACCCTGGGGCCGCGCATCAGCCCGGTGGTGCCGGTGATGATCGGGTCGAAGGAAGACGGGCTGCGTTTCTGGCGCGAGCTGATCGCCCACGGCGTGTATGTGAATCTGGTGCTGCCGCCGGCCGCGCCGGCGGGCGTCACCCTGCTGCGCTGCAGCGTCAATGCCGCGCACAGCGATGAAGAGATCGATGCCATCGTGCGCGCCTTTGCCGCGCTGAAAAAATAAAGCCTTTCCCTGTCGGCCGCGGCGGCGGTGCCGGAAACGTCATCGCCGCCCTGCCGAACCGATGCGCACCTCAGTGCGCAGCCGTTGACACTCCATCAGCCGAATAGCGATATCCCTGCGCCGCCATAAATTCCGCGATGGCCTGTTCCGCCGCCGAAAGCACCTCTTCGATCGGCCGATCGGCGTCGAGATCCACGATATCGGCGCCTTCGAACGTCAATAACGGCGTGACGGCGATCTTCTTCTCCAGCGCCGCTTTGCGATGATCGGGCTTGCGCGCGCAGGCCACGTCCAGACTGACATTCAGCTTGAGGACCAGATCCGGTTTTTGCCCCGCCATCCATTGGAACGCCGCCCGCTCGCGCGCCGCCAGCCAACGGACAAAACGGCTGCCTTCCACATCGACGGGAAATACCGTGCCGTCATACGCGCCGGGGATCTGCGCCTGTGGAAAACGGTCGGTCAACACGATGAATCCCTGCCGGCGAAACGCCAGCATGCGGCGAAACCGCAGCAGCCGCCGCCCCACGAAAGCGATGATCACCGCAGACGGCAACAGACCGATGCGGGATTTTTTCGTTTTGACTTTTTTGGTATTGCTCTCGATAGCCTTGCCCACCGAGCGCCCCAGCAGCGGCAATTTCGCCGCCGCGCGCCCGACGTTGCCCGCCTGTTTGCCCAGATGCACCTGCACCGCCGGGCCATAATGTTTCACATACTCGATCAAATGTTCGCAAACGGTGGACTTACCTGAACCGTCGCTGCCAATAACCGCAATCAACGGCGGAAATTTTGCACTCATAATCAAACTCTCTTTCAATACGCCGAAACGGCGCGCCTTATTTGAAGCGAAATATCACTCACGGCCGTGGCGGCAGCGCGCAAGAAACCTTCTTCACGCGGCGCCAAACAGCACAAAAGATTAAGCGAAAATAAAAAACCTCTGCTCGTTTTCTGCCATGGGTCAGGCCGGAAGTTAACATAAAAAGCGAAACCGACCCACGCACGGATAATTAGCACAAAATAACAAGAACCAACGCCACAAATATCAATTCAAATAACGAACAAAAATACAGATCTCATTATTTTATCGCAGCAAAGCACAATAAATATCTTGAACCCAAGGCGTATTGGAATACAATAGTTTTTTTCGCATTGGATCAATTATTGTGAGTCAGCAGATAAGACCTTCATCTGATCGCTCGCCCGTGCGCGTAATAGCGATAACCGGCTGTGACGGCTCGGGAAAATCCACGTTAGCCGCCCGTTTGGTCGGCGCCTTATCGGCGCAGGAGCCGGCAGAACTGCTGTATCTCGGCCAGTCTTCCGGGCGCATCGGCGAATGGATAAGTTCGCTGCCGATTATTGGCGCGCCCTTCGGCCGTTATTTGCTGAAGAAATCGCAGCGCGTGCACGATCGCCCTTCTACGCCGCCGGATAATGCCACGGCACTGGTTATTTTTTTACTTTCCTATTGGCGCGTTTATAAATTTCGCCGCATGTTGGCGAAAAGTCGCCGGGGCGCATTGCTGATTACCGATCGTTATCCGCAGGCGGAAGTGGCGGGTTTTCGTTTCGATGGCCCGCAGCTGGCGAAAACCGCCGGCGGCAACCGCTGGATCCGCTGGCTGAGAACACGCGAGCAAAACCTGTACCAATGGATGGCGTCTTATCGGCCGTTATTATTAATTCGGCTGGATATTGACGAGCAAACGGCCTATTCACGCAAACCCGATCACTCGCTGGCGGCGTTGCGTGAAAAGATCGCCGTTATCCCACACCTGACGTTTAACGGCGCCAACATACTGGATTTAGACGGCCGCGAGCCGGCCAACCGTATTTTCGACGAGTCGCTGCGCGCCGCTCAAATATCGCTGAGGGCCGCCAATGCCTAGCCGCCAAATAACCTTTTCGTACCGAAACAGATGAATAAAAATAAACTTACCGCCGAGCCGCACGCCTCCGCCACCTGCATTACCGGGCTGATTGCCGTAGTGGGCAGCGACGGCACCGGCAAGTCCACGCTGACCGCCGATCTGGTGAAAAACCTGCAGCGGCATCGCTCCACGGAACGGCGCTACTTGGGGCTGATCTCCGGCGAAGACGGCGACAAAATCAAGAAATTGCCGTTCATCGGCGTATGGCTGGAACGGCGCCTGGCGGCCAAATCCGATAAAACTCAGCGCATGAGCAACAAGCCGCCGGCGCTGTGGGCGGCGCTGATCATGTACGGCTTTTCGCTGTGGCGCGCCGCCAACCTGCGCAAGGTGCGGCGGCTGGCGCAGAGCGGCGTGCTGGTGATTAGCGATCGCTATCCACAGGCGGAAATATCGGGTTTTTACTACGATGGGCCCGGTATCGGCGTGGAACGCGCAAAAGGCGGTTTATTGAGCCGCCTGGCGGCGCGCGAACGCCGGTTGTATCAGCAGATGGCCGTCTATCGGCCGGAGCTGATCATTCGCCTGGATATCGATGTCGATACGGCGTTTTCCCGCAAGCCCGATCACAGCTATGACGAGCTGAAAGACAAGATTGCCGCCATGGTGCGCCTGCAATACAACGGCGCGCGCATCATCGAACTGGACGCCCGAGCCCCTTACGACGAGGTATTGAGCAACGCGCTCAACGCCATTTCCGCCGTGGTGAACGCCGCGCAGCGCCCACAGAGCGACATCGGGCAATCCGGCGAAAGCGCCGGCAAAGAAACTCAGGTTTATTAAATGCATACAGGGCAAGCGCATGACTGCGGGACACAAAATGCAGAAAAATAACGATAACGGTTGGTTTGGGTTATGAAACGGTGGTTTTCCGATGGCGCGTTTCGCTCCATTTTACGTAACGCCGCCTATTTAGGTTCCGGCAGCGTGGCCAGCGCGCTGCTCGGCCTGCTGGCGCTCTCCTGCGCCGGTAAAGGCATGTCGCCTGAAATGTTCGGCGTGCTGGTGGTGATCCAGGCCTATACCAAAGCGGTCAGCGATTTCATCAAATTCCAGACCTGGCAGTTTGTGGTGCAATTCGGCACCCCGGCGCTGGAGCATCAAAATACCGGCCGCTTTCGCGACGTCGTCGCCTTCTCCTTCGGGCTGGATATCGCCAGCGGCGTCATCGCCGTGCTGGGCGGCATGGTCATGCTGCCGTTCCTGTCTCACGCCCTGGGGCTGGACAGCGAGAGCTTCTGGCTCGCCATGCTGTATTGCACGCTGATCCCGTCGATGACCTCATCCACGCCGACCGGCGTGCTGCGCGCCTTCAACCGCTTCGACTTAATCGCCATCCAGCAGGCGATCAAGCCGTTCCTGCAGGCGGTGGGCAGCGTCATCTCCTACTATTTCGATCTGGGGTTCCCGGGCTTTATCGTCACCTGGTACGCCTCTAACCTGATCGGCGGCACGCTGTTTTGGTGGTTCACCGCGCGCGAACTGCGCCGCCGCGATATCCACGGCGCGCTGCGGCCGCGGCTGTTCGACGTCGCGCGCCGCATCGAGGGCGCCTGGAACTTCGTCTGGACCACCAACATCGCCCATACCATCTGGGCTGCGCGCAACTCCTGTACCACGGTGCTGGTGGGCGTGGTGCTCGGGCCGGCCGCCGCCGGGCTGTTCAAGATCGCCATGACCTTCTTCGATGCGACGGGTACCCCGGCCAAGCTGCTGGAGAAAAGCTTCTATCCGGAGATCATGCGCCTGGATCCGCGTACCAAAACGCCGTGGCTGCTGGGCCTGCGCTCCTCGCTGCTGGCCGGCGGCATCGGCCTGGCCGTGGCGGTGTTGATGCTGCTGGTGGGCAAGCCGCTTATCTCCACGGTGTTCGGGCAACAATACCTGGAAGCCTATGACCTGATTCAAATCATGCTGGGCGCGATCATCGTCTCGATGATGGGCTTCCCGCAGGAATCCTTACTGTTTATGGCGGGCAAGCAGCGCGCCTTCCTGATCGCGCAGGCGACGGCCTCGGCGACCTATATTGCGCTGCTGGTGTCGATGGCGTACGCCTTCGGCGTGCAGGGCGCCGCCTTCGCTTATTTACTTGGGCAATGTTTAGACGTTCTGTTATCCCTGATACCGACGATCGGCGCCTACCGCAATCGCTTTATGTTGGGGCTGAATGTGCCCAAAGAGAGTAATCAATGACCGTTAACACGAATTGGAAGAAGTTCTCCGCCGAAACCACCCAGGCGCTGTTTGTCGCGGTGGAAGAGGACGATCTGGTCGAGGCGAATATCAGCCTGCCGCAGCAGATTGATTTGCACTGTTCCCCCGAGAGCATCCGGGACAACTACGCGCTGTGCCTGCAGTTTTGGGAAGACGGTTTTTCCCGCCGCGAGCTGCTGCAACTGGTGAACGGTTTCCTGCAAGACCCGCAATTGGCGGCGGCCACCCGCATGCGCTACAAATATATTCGCGCCCGCTATAAGCACCTGCGCTTCGCCCAGCAGTTGTACGGCGCCTCTCATCGCGCCAACCGCCTGTTCCACACCACCACCGTGGTGCTCGGCCATTTTCAGGACGCATTTCGCAACGGCAACCAGAAGAACCTGACGCTGTACGGCAACCTGCTGCGGCTGCTGCTCAGCAAGCCGGTGTGGTCTTACGTGCGCTATGCGCTGCGCCACACCCGGCTGGAAAGCCCGCGAGGCTTTATCACCTACCGCCAGGAACAGATGCGCTCCCTGCAAACGCTGATCGCCAGCCCGGCGCTGACCGGGCATCAGTTCCACGACGTGCGCAAAATCGTCAGCCGGCAGGTGTCGTTTTACGACACGCTGAGATCGATCGATCCCGACAACCGCGAAGCCCGGCAGATCTCGCGCTTCCTGGCGGCGATTAACGGCCTGATGGGCGACCGGCATGACGTGATGGTGGCGGACAAGCTGGCCGGCGGCGATATCTATGACCGGCCGGCGACGCTGGACATCGACATCCGCCAGCGCCTGGAGCTGCTGCTGGCGCGCTTTCCGCTGTCGTTTTCCCAGCCGGCCATCGCGGCGGGCAGATAAGCGCGTTGCTCAGAGCCATGATGACGCTACGCCGCTTGCTGCCCCTCGCCCTGCTGCTGACGCCGCTGGCGGCGCCTGCGCATAACTTCGTGCATGGCAAGCCGGTGGCGCCGATCGCCATCGCCGATCGCGGCGAGCTGCTGCTGCGCGACGGCGATTTCCACTACCGGCCGTGGAACAGCGCCAAACTGGCGGGCAAGGTGCGGGTGATCCAGTACATCGCCGGGCGCACCTCGGCCAAAAAGAAGAACTCGCTGCTGATCAACGCCGTCAAGGAGGCGAACCTGCCGGGCGATCGCTTCCAGCCCACCACCATCGTCAACACCGACGACGCGATACCGGGCTCCGGCTTCTTCGTGCGCGGCAAGATAGAGAAAAACAAGCGGCATTACCCCTGGGCGCAGTTCATCGTCGACAGCGACGGGCTGGGGCGCATGGCCTGGCGGCTGCCGGAGGAGAGTTCCACCATCGTGGTGCTGGACAAGACCGGGCGCGTGCAGTGGGCGAAGGACGGCGCACTCACGCCGCAGGAAGTTGATCAGGTGATCGCCCTGCTGCGCGCCCTGATCGACCAAAAGACGCCATGACGCGCACGCCGCCGGGAGCCGATAACGCATGTCTTTGATTGAACGCTATATCACGGTTGAGATCCGCCGCCTGGTGATGATAATCGCCGGGTTTCTGATCTTCATGTTCGCCAGCTACTCCGCCCAGCGCTACCTGACCGACGCCGCCAACGGCACGCTGGCGCTGCGGGTGGTGGCCGACGTGGTTTTCTATAAGTCGCTGATCGCGCTGGAGATGATATTGCCCGTCGCGCTGTATGTCTCGGTGGCGGTGGCGCTGAGCCAGCTGTACAGCGATGCGGAGATCACCGCCATGCTGGCCGCCGGCGCCAGCCCGCTGCGGCTGTACAAGGCGGTGCTGATACTGGCCGTGCCGCTGGCGATCGCGGTCACGCTGCTGTCGCTGTATGGCAGACCCTGGGCGTACGCCAATATTTATCAGCTGCAGCAACAGTCGCAGTCGGTGCTGGACGTGAGCCACCTGCAAGCCGACAAATTCAACGTCAGCGGCAACGGCCGCATGATCCTCGCCAATCACGTCGATAAAACGGCCAACCACCTGACCGACGCCCTGATTTACGTGCGCGGCGCCCATCACACCAACCTGTATCGCGCGCAGTCGGTGGAGGTGCTCGACGCCTCCCCCGCCAGCCCCGCCGTGCGTCTGAAAACCGGCACCGCCTACGCGCTGGATCGCCAGGGCACCGACGACAACGGGCAGAACTACGACAACTTCGACATCGCGCTCAAACCGTTCGTGCCCAGCGCCGAGAGCCGGCATAAGTCGGCCTCGCCGGCGGAGCTGGCGCGCTCCGCCGATCCGGGTGACGCCGCCGAACTGCAATGGCGTGAGAGCCGCGGGTTGACCACCGTGCTGATGGTGCTGCTGGCGATCCCCTTTAGCCGCATCAAGCCGCGACAGGGGCGCTACGCCGCGCTGCTGCCCCTGACGGTGCTGTTTACCGTGATTTTCTATGGCGGCAACATTTGCCGCACGCTGGTGGCCAACGGCTCTCTGCCGACGATCCCCGGCGTCTGGCTGGTGCCGATAGCGATGGCTGTCGGCATCGCCCTGCTGCTGGCGCGCGACCTATCCCTGCTGCGGAAAACTGCCCGATGACTATTTTTAGCCGCTACCTGATCCGCAACGTGTTCATCGGCTTCGCCGCCGCGGCCGGGCTGCTGATCCCGCTGTTCACCACCTTCACGCTGATCAACGAGCTGGAGGACGTGACCCCGGGCGGCTACCGCTGGCAGCAGGCGCTGCTGGTGACCGTGATGACCCTGCCGCGCAGCCTGGTCGATCTGGGGCCGTTTATCGCGCTGCTCGGCGGCATCGTCGGGCTGGGGCAGCTGTCTAAAACCCTGGAGCTGACGGCGATCCGCTCCGCCGGGATGTCGATATTCCGCATTGCGCTGGTGATGCTCGCCGCCGGGCTGTTGATGAACCTCTCGCTCGGCGCTCTCGATGAATGGGCGGCCTCGCCGCTGCAGCAGCGCGCGCTGCAGATGAAGAACAACGCCCTAGCGCAGTCGAACGATAACGACGTGACCGTGAACCCGCTGTGGGCGCGGCGCGGCAACGAGTTTGTGACGGTAAAAACCGTCGATGAGAACGACCAGCCGCACGGCATTGAGATCTTCCGTTATCAGGCCAACCGCGCGCTGGAATCTTACATTTACGCTGACAGCGCCAGCACCGCCGCCGACGGCAACTGGCTGCTGCACAACGTGATGCAGAAAAGCTGGCAAGGCAGAAAGGAGACGATTGCGCGGCTAAACAGCCTGCCGTGGCGCTCGCTGTTCGCCGTGCCGAGCCTGAAAGAGCTGACCCTGCCGGCGGGCAGTTTCTCGCTCCAACAGTTGGATCGCTATATCAATTATCTGCAGGGCTCTGGGCAACCCAGCACCGAATACCGCCTGGCGCTGTGGAAAAAACTCGGCCAGCCCCTGCTGGTGCTGGCGATGATTCTGCTGGCCATCCCGTTTACCTTTACCGCCCCGCGCGCCCCCGGCATGGGCAGCCGGTTAGCGCTCGGCGTGATCGTCGGGTTGCTGACCTACATCGCTTACCAAATCGTTCTCAACCTGGGGTTGCTGTTCGCCCTCAATGCGCCTTTCACCGCCCTCGCTCCGCCACTTTTGATCCTGGCACTGGCGTTGGCGCTGGTTTATCGGTTTGATCGGCGAGGTTAAAAACCCACAGCAGCCTTTGGAAAACAAGAACTTTCCGGTTAACATTTGGCCGGCTTTACAAATTGGCTTGAGCCGTTATCATCCCTTATCTGGTGTCCTATGCGCCGTTAGCTACCGCTGACTGCCGTTCGATAACATGCCCCCTCAGGGCGCCATCGAGTGCAAGGAGTGCGAGCGCCCGCCTGAACAGGCCAAGACGCAGCAAGCAAAGGAAGAGACACGCTATGTTTTCCAGTTTGAAACTGCTGTATATCACCGATGATATTATTTCACCTGATGAATTCCCTCGTATAGTCAGCCCTTCCCGCGCCTGTCACGGCCTTTCATACATGCCGGACAAAGACATTCTGTCGCTTTTTTCTGGTTTTCGCGGTGGTGAACGGATCCGCCGTGAAGTTGGCGTTACGCAAAACGGAATAAGCTCTAACTTGCGCGCAAGAGTGCAGAGCGACCTGATGAGCGGCGTTGTCGTAGCGGTCGAAACCCGGCCCGGCGTGTTGGCGACAATGGGGCCATTTTACGCCGACATCGACGGCTACCTGATACCGCAGGGGCGACAAGAGCCCAACTACCCGGTGGACAGGATAGTGAGGCGGTACGAAGAGGCCGTGAAGTCTTATGGCGGCCGCCGGGCGCGCCCGTCCGTCTTCCCCGCACAAGTCACACGGGCCAAACCGGCTCTTGGCCCGGATAACCCGGCGCAAGGCGGAAGAGCTGCACAGCAGGTCCTGTCTGGGCCCTTGACCAAGGCACAACGCTGGCAGGAGCGAAAGTACCTCATTGGCCGCGGGCAACGGAGTATCTACCCCGACGCCCGAATCGCCTCGGAACGCCTGGCGGCGAACAATGTCGCCGTCGAGAAGGCAAAGCTGGCGGAGAATATCTACAAGACCACGAATCCGCTAAAGGATACTCCCGGCGTTCCTGAGGGCTGGAAAGATATCAGTAACGATAATGCGGCCCTGAGTAAAATTGGGCTAAATAGAAATATGCTCTTCGACAGAGATGAATCTCCGGATTTTTTGGCAAGGGTATATCAACCTGACAGCACTGTTTTTGGTAAAGAGATGAACCCAACGGTCGTGTTCAGAGGATCAAGAGCGCCAGAGTTCCCTGAGGGAATCGGCAGCGCCGCCAAGAAGGCCATTAAGGGCGATTTATCAGGAATTAAAAATGTGAATGACTGGATAAATAATGGTGCTCAGGGGATGGGGGCGAGCTCTGATTATTATAAGCAGGCGGTTAAAATAGGATTACAAGTAAAGCACTCCTCCGGCGTCGATATTTCTGGTCATTCATTGGGCGGGGGAATGGCCTCAGCTGCATCAATGACCAGTGGGAAACCCGCCTGGACGTTTAATGCAGCCGGACTCCATCATGGAACTGTAGGGAAATACGGAGCTGAGATGATTGGTTCAGCCAAGAACATACAGGCCTATCGAGTGGAAGGTGAGCTGTTAACAACGTTGCAGGAGGTTAATAACGAAAGTGATTATGAGCTTATAAAAAATGCCCTGCCCGACTCTTTGCAAAAACCCTGGGGCGTAGCATTGCCTTTCACCTTGAAAGAGTGGTCATCGCTGGCGATGCCTGATGCTGCCGGCATACCGCACACGCTTGCCGGTGGGACAGGAACCCTGCTCGATAAACACGGTATAGACCAGACTATAAAGTTGATTGAAGATCAGAAAGACGAGGATGTCGCCACTATCAGGGGGAGAATATGAGCAAGTTGATAATGGCAATGGCGTTACTGTTTACCGTTCTCATGATGCAAGGATGCAAAAAAAACATGGAATATGAGCCACAGGATTTTTTTGAAGGCCGTCAACTGGATATAGCACAGCTGATTTATGATGGCGATGAAGTGAAACTGAAAGAGAAACTTCCCTCTTTCAGCAAGGAAGAACTGAATCGTCCGGTTAAGGCAGACATGACCCTGCTGTTTTGGTCGGTGTTGAACTCAATCTATGATAAAAACACGCCGGAAAGGCTGAAAATAATAACCGACCTGGTAAAAGCGGGCGCAGACCCGCTGCAACCCAGACCAGAAGGAGGAAGCAGCCCAGCGGAATTCGTCATGAAAGCCGACAAGGGGATTTGGGTCAAAGCCATGCTCGACGGCGGTTTACCGCCAAACGCAAAAGATAAGGTATTCAATGAACCCATTGTATTCCAAACAATCAAAGCAAAAAACACTGAAACGTTAAAGGTGATGCTGGAGTACGGAGCGGACATAAATATCAGAGACTCCTTGCAACAAACCTTATTAATGGATGCTTTTTTTAGCTCAGCCTTTGAGCACATGACCCTACTGCTCAATCGGGGTGCGAATCCTAACCCAGTAAATATAAACAATCTTTCGCTGTTAACAGCAGTGAATCGGCAAATAAAAGACAGCCAAGATGGCTCAGAATACAATGAACAGTGTAAGAAAATACTCGAGCTCATGCTTTTGAAAGGGGCAAAGGAAACGCAGTAATTTCATCAACGCAGATCTGACAGCTGCCGGTTATTTATACTGAGGCTGTCAGATGGCATCTGGCTTTAGCTAAACACGCTATAGACCACACAATAAAACTGATTGAAGAGACGAGGATGTCACTATTTATTCTCAGGGGAAAACATGAGCAAATTGATAATGGCAATAGCGCTGCTGTTCACTGTTCTCATGGTGCAAGGATGCAACAAAAGCATGGAATATGAGCCACAGGATTTTTTTGAAGGCCGGCAGCTGGACATCGCACAGCTGATTTATGATGGCGATGAAGTGAAACTGAAAGAGGAGCTTCCTTCTATAAGCAAGGAAGAACTGAATCGACCGGTTAAGGCGGACATGACCCTGCTGTTTTGGTCGGTGTTGAACTCAATCTATGATAAAAACACGCCGGAAAGGCTGAAAATAATAACCGACCTGGTAAAAGCGGGCGCAGACCCGCTGCAACCCAGACCAGAAGGAGGAAGCAGCCCAGCGGAATTCGTCATGAAAGCCGACAAGGGGATTTGGGTCAAAGCCATGCTCGATGGCGGTTTACCGCCAAACGTAAAAGACAAAGTATTCAATCAACCCATTATATTCCAAACAATCAAAGCCAAAAACCCTGAAACGTTAAAGGTGATGCTGGATTATGGCGCAGATATAAATACAAAAGACTCATTGGGAAACACCTTGTTAATAAGCTCATTGGATTCTCATTCGTTTGATCATACGATTATTTTGTTAGAGAGAGGTGCGGATAGTAAAATCAAAGGGAAGTTTGGTTGGACTATGGGCAATCAGCTTCAGCGCTTTATAGATAGAGGTGTAGGCGACACCGAGGATAAAGAAAAAATCAACAAGATAAAAGAATTGTTAATTAAGAACGGGGGAGACTGGCCTCCACTACCTATAGAGAATTGATACACCCCTCCCCTACGGCATGGATAGGTCGACGTCGAAGACATGTAACATGCCACTCAGGGGCTGAATGGCAACCGCCATCCAGCCCCTGCTTGCCCAGCCGACGTTAACGCAACTCCTTCGCTATCGCGCTAAACATCAGCGACGCCTCCAGCGGTTGGGCGCTGAAAGAAGGTTCCGCCTGCGGCCAGGTGGACCACTGGACGATCACCAGATTCTCCGCCTGATTGACCATAATCATCTGGCCGAAAATCCCCAGCGCCCACAGGGAATGTTTCAGGGAGGCCTGCGGGGCGGGTTCCACGTTGGCCGCATTGGCTGGCACTTCGTTGTTCCACCATTGGAAGCCGTAGATGCCGTTAGGATGCGCCGCCGACACCGAGCCCGCCGCCCGCGTCCAGTTGGACGACTGGGCTACCCAATCGGCCGGCAAGATCTGTTTGCCGTTCGGCAACCTCCCGTTATGCAGAATGAATTCGCCGAAACGCCCCCAGTCTTCCAGCGTGGCGTTAAAGCCGTGCGCGCCCACGTCGTGCTTGCCTTTCGCGTAGGCATGCCACACGCCATCGCTCGCCATGCCGTACGGCTGCCAGATGCTTTGCTGCAGATAGGCCGCCAGCGGCATGCCGGTGGCGCGCTCCAGCACATCGCCCAGCAACCAGGCGCCACCGGAGGAGTAAGACCAGTTCTGCCCGGCCGGATGCGCACGCTGCAGACCGGCCACCAGCTTGCGCACGCAGGCATAGGTGCCGGACTTGGCTTCACACTCGGTCAGCTGCGCGAAGTCCGATTTCGGGTTGGTGTAATCCTCATTCCACGCCACGCCGGAGGTGTGGGTGATCAGCTGCCTGAGGGTCACACCGTCCCACGCGGTGCCTTTCAGATCGGGTTCATATTGCGTGATGAGATCGTCGAGCGAGCGGATCTTGCCCTGTTTAATCGCCACGCCCACCAGCGTGGCGACCACGGATTTGCCCACCGAGCGCGACGTCCACAGCGTGGCGTCGGTATTGCCCTGCCCCAGATATTTCCAGGCAATTTTGCCGTCTTTCAATACCAGCATGCCGCTGACATTCTGGCGCTGCAGGTAATCCTGCAGGTGGTAGGTTTTGCCATTCACCCGATAACTGGCGTCCGTTAGCGGTTTAGCGGCAGTAAGCAGCGGCGTGGCGTTGCCATGGTGAAATACATCCCCCGCATAGTTGCGGTAGTCGTTACGAAAACCGATCGCCCGGTCGCTCTGGCTCCAGGTGAGCATCTTGTGCGTATCCGGCAATTGCGCATCGAAAGGTGCGGGACAGGCGCTGAGTTCGGTGCCCGCACAGGCGGCCAGCGCGGCGGGCGCCAGCAGGCCGCTGCAGAGACTGATGACAACGCCCGCCAGCAGGCTGCGGTTAAACACTTTGCTTTTCATATTTTTTCTCGCTTAGCTCAGGAAGGCGTTCAGCTTAAAAAAACGCGGCCTATAATAAAAAACGCCTGATGGGGGAAAATCCCCCGCAAAATCGACGGGAGAACCGCGTGCCGAACCTGATTTATTCCTTTGCCCAACTGGAAGCCTTCACCGCCGTGGCCGAGCACGGCAGCCTGGCGAAAGCCGCGCTCAAGCTGGGCAAAGACCGCACGACGCTGCGCGATTTGATTGATTTTCTCGAGGATGGCTTGGGCTATGCGCTGTTCCTGCGCGAGGGGCGCAGCCTGCACCTGACGCCGGAGGGCGAACAGCTGCAACGCCAGGCGCACCTGCTGATGCGCCAGGTGAAAGCGTTTGAGGCGTTTGCCAAAGACGTGCCGAAGAGCGCGGTGCAGGAAATCTCACTGGTCTACGATCCCTTTACGCCCCGCGCATTGCTGCAGGCGCTGATTACCGCCATGGCCCAACGCAACACGCGCCTGAGCCTGATTAACGCCTCACGCGACGAGGCTGA
Source organism: Serratia sp. LTN-2 (assembly GCF_059740205.1). Lineage (NCBI taxonomy): Bacteria > Pseudomonadati > Pseudomonadota > Gammaproteobacteria > Enterobacterales > Yersiniaceae > Serratia > Serratia sp. LTN-2. Next base: position 291,354 of record NZ_JCAXDO010000003.1, read on the forward strand.
AAGGCTGCTGGCAAGCGGCCAGGCCGATCTGGGCATCTGCCAGGCGCGCCATCGCAGCGTGGGCGACGCCATGGAGTGGCGCGCCCTAGGGGCGATAGAGATGGATTTTTACGCCGCTAAAACGCTTTTCCCCGGCGCGGAACAGCCGCTTTCGCTGCTGGAGCTCTCGCTCACGCCGCAGGTAATCATGCACCCAGACTCTGACGAACCGGTGGCGCGCCGCCTGCAAATTTCCGGGCACACAATATTTACTAACGAGCTGGAGATGCTGCGCGCCCTGCTCGAACAAGGCTGCGGCTGGGGATTCCTGCCGACGCATATGCATGCCGAACAGTGGAAAAACGTCAACACGCTGCGCACCGAAGTGGGCAGCCAGGGGATCAGCCAAACCATGGTGACCATCTGGAAACCGGGCAATGACCGGCGGGCGCTGATTGATGAGACGTTGGCGCTGTTGCCGGGGTTGTGGCGGAAAGTTGGGGGGTGAAAAGTTGCTGCTAGATTAGCGGTGTTGTTACCGGAAGACGGACTTAGGGCTCATCATCTGCGTTGTTTAACCGAACGTTCTTAAGCGGGGATCGCTGTTTTCGCCCCAGTGGGCCCTTCACCGCCTTTGCATCAGTACTACTAGTGCTGGTTTATTGCTTTGAGAGGCGGTATTTAAGGGTCGGCTTTGGGCAAAGAGCGAAAGTTCGCTTTAAAGGTAAACTAATCTGCCCTCTTGAAGATTACTGAAAAGAGTCGTCCACTATGCTGGGCAACCAACAATTTCTCCTTCAAGTTACTCTAATGGTATCTTCACATATAAGACTCAAACGGAGCGGCGCAATGGCTGATCAAGATAAAAGTAAGATTCCCGATTGGAAAGCTCTCGAGCAACTTGTTGCCATGATACAAAGACAACTATCTCCTGATGCTGTAGTGCAACACAATGTGATGCTTGATGGTGTCCAGAGCGAAACCAAAAGACAGGTGGATGTTCTGGTGGAGCAGTCCATTGGTCAGTACAAGATGCGTATTGTTATTGATTGTAAGGACTATGCTAATCCGGTAGATGTCAAAGGGGTTGAAGAATTTCACGGATTAGTACAGGACGTATGCGCACATCAAGGGGCTTTAGTCTGCCCCGCTGGTTTTACCAAAGCAGCGTTACGGCGTGCACAGAAATTACAGATTGCACTTTACCGCCCAGTTTCTACAGGCGACCATAAATGGCGGGCAAAGGTGGCAGCCCCTGTATTATGTGATTTCAGAAATAGCTTCATGAGTTTTGGAATTAGATGTTCCGCCCCCAAACCCCTGCTGATTCCAAATGAGTTTTACAATTTGCCTGTCTACAGCGCGGAAAACAAGCTATTAGGTACTTCGTTAGAAATGGCCCAGACTCGGTGGAATAATGGTGACTTACCGAGTGAACCTGGGGAGCATGTGGAGTTGCTGATATTTGATGGAGCTAAAACTCAAATTGATAATGGATACGGTGACAAGGTGGAAGTTACTTTAACTCTACGACTTTTTGTTAAACAACACCTTTATCTCGGTCATTTATCCATCGAAGATATCAACGGCTTACAGGATGAACACACCGGACTCATTGTTACTAATGCTTTCACCTTGGGTGGACTTAACCCAGATGAGGTTGAACGAGACTGGCAACGTGTTGAAGATATCAGCGCAATTGAATTTGAACCTTTACTGAAAGTGGTCGGCTATTACTGCTATGGGATTGGCTCCTGATTAGTTGCGGGTTTAATACTTTTAACATGGGAGCTGTTAAATGCAGAATGAAATAATAACACAGAAAAATGGAAAAGGTATCTTCGATCGCAAGGCTTGGTTAGCCGAATCTAAAAAACTGTATTTATCAGCAAAGATCTTGAGAATTGAAGGCGATAGAAATAAAAAAATGATCCATGAAAATAATAAAAATCCTGTCATTCATGAATATATTAATGTCGCGTCTGCAACTGATAAAACCAGCAGACTTATGTTGGGTTATGCATTCGAAATGCTATTAAAGTCTGCTGTCCTGTTAATGAACCTTGGTGCTCAGAAAGACACTATAGACCTTAAATTTCGCGATTATGGGCATAAGCTTGATAAGATGGCTATCGATTTAGAGTTGTCATTAACCTCTGACGAGCTGAAGCTATTAAAAATTGCGTCACAAGATATAGTGCTTCAGGCACGATACCCGATTGTTAAAGTTGATGATGATAAGTATATAGGTGAGTTAAACAAAAGAAACATTGAGCTAGCAAACAAAAAAATCTTTCGGGATATGGTTATTCTGTATGACAAAATAAAAAGCGTAGTTGCTAAATTTGATAATGATGTTACAAATTGTGCGGAGTTCAACGTGCTTAGAGGGAACGATTTTATTCTCTTTATGCGAAATGGTGGAGGACTCGCATCAAGAGCAATAGTGACCTTTTCGGCCCATTTCCCCAATAGCAAAAAAAGCAAGTCATATTTAAAAGAAGCTATTGAGAAGCATGCCGGCAAGGTTGCTTTGTTATATACATATCGCTGGACGTCATTTTCATTCTTTGAGGACACGGGTAAAAAGCTTATCCCACTTGCGGAATAATACTAATCAACCATCTTAACGTTCGGAAAGGGCGACTTTGTCCCATTAACCATCCTCAATCTCCAAGCGTTGTCAAAGGGTGCTACCAAAGGCATTAAATAAAATGAATGCACATCGTGCCTAACGGCTGAGTTTCGTTATTTCCCCTCCCTACTCCAGCCCATCCCCCAACTCCCCCCTAGCACCGCCCCCGCCCTTTCCCTACAATAAGGGATCTGTTGAGGCATAACGCAAGGAAAGACGGTGTCGAAAGCCAATCCCAATGCCACTATCGTGGATATCGCCCGCCGCGCCAGGGTGACCAATATCACCGTTTCCCGCGCCTTCAATAAGCCCGAGCTGGTCAAGCCGGAAACCCGCGAGCGCATTCACGCCATCGCCAAAGAGCTGAACTATGTGCCCAACGCCTTCGCGCAGGGGCTGAAAAGCAGCAGCAGCCAGATTATCGGCATCGTCACCAGCAGCATGTACAACCCGTTCTATTCCGGCCTGATCAAGACCGTGTCGCGCATTGCGCGTCAGCAGGGCTACCAGATCATGCTGTTCGACACCGACGGCAGCGAAGAGGCGGAAATGCGCGCCATTCAGGCGCTGTTCGGCTACAAGGCACGCGGCATCCTGCTGTCGGCGGTGCGCGACGACAAGCGTTACCGCCCCGCCTATCTCGAGCTGGCCGAGGTGTACGGCGTGCCGCTGATCCTGATCGACCGCGATCTTTACAATCAGCAGCTGAGCGGCGTATTCCTCGATAACCGCGAGATCGGCGTGCTGGCCGGGCGCTATCTGGCGGAGCAGCCGGAGCAGAAGCTTTTGATTATCGGCGGCCCGGCGGATTCGGAGATTACGCTAACGCGCACCGCCGGCATCGTCGCGGCATTGCAGGGCAGCGGCCGTGAGATTCATATCATCAACGGCGACTATGATTTCACCTCGCAAGAGAGCGAGGTGCGCGCTTATCTGGTACAGCCGGAGAACCGCCCGGATTACATCATCGGCCTGAACGGCATCATCACGCTGGGCGCCATCGCCATCTGCCACGAGATGGGGCTTTATCAGCAGGTGAAGTTCTTCTCGATAGACGAACCGCCGCGCGCCGGCGCTTACGGCCTGCACATTCCGGGGGTGTATCACGATACGCAGAAACTGGGGGAGATCGCTGCGGAGCTGCTGTTCAGCGCCATTAACAGCCCGCGCGGCGAGCTGCCGGTGCGCAGAGAGTTCTTCACCGGCTCGCTGTTGAATCGCTGACGGGCGCTATTGCCCGTAGTAGGCGTGTTTGCCGTGCTTGCGCAGGAAATGTTTGTCCAATAGCTCCGGCTGCATCGGGGCGATGGCCGGTGCCAGCTGGCGCGTCGCCATCGCCATGATCGCTACCTCTTCCAGCACCACCGCGTTGTGCACCGCATCCGCCGCGTCCTTGCCCCAGGCAAACGGGCCGTGGGAGTAAACCAGCACCCCCGGCACCTGCTGCGGATCGCGCCCCGCCTGATTGAAGGTCTCGATAATCACCTTGCCGGTTTCCCCCTCGTAATCCCCGGCGATCTCCGCCTCGCTCATCGGCCGGGTGCAGGGAATGTCGCCGTAAAAGTAGTCGGCGTGGGTGGTGCCCAGCGCCGGGATCGGCTGCCCGGCCTGCGCCCAGATGGTGGCGTTGCGGCTGTGGGTGTGCACCACGCCGCCGATATCGGCGAAGGCGCGGTACAGCGCCAGGTGGGTGGCGGTGTCGGATGAGGGCTTGCGGTGCCCTTCGCGCACCTGGCCCTCCAGATCCACCACCACCAGATCCGCCAGCGTCATCGCCTCGTAGGCGATGCCCGAAGGCTTGATCACCACCAGCCCGCTTTGGCGGTCGATCGCCGAGACGTTGCCCCAGGTAAAGGTCACCAGCCCGTATGCCGGCAGGCTGAGGTTGGCGGCCAGCACCTGCCGCTTGAGTTCGTTCAGCATGCGATGCCTCCCTCATTCATTTGTTGTTCGATCCAGGCCTTGGCCTGGGCGATGCGTTGCTTATCCTGCCCGTCTTCGCGCGCCCACATCTCCAACAGGTAGGGGCCGCGATAGCCGAGCGCGTTGAGCACAGAAAAGGCGTGGGTGAAATCCACGCAGCCTTCGCCGAACGGCACGTCGCGGAACTGCCCGGCGCTGCCCGGCCCCACCGCCACGGTATCTTTGAGGTGCACGGCGGTGATGCTGCCGATGCCCAGCGCCAGCTCGGCGCTGCCCGGCCCCACCGCCACGGTATCTTTGAGGTGCACGGCGGTGATGCTGCCGATGCCCAGCGCCAGCTCGGCGGCGACGTCGTTACCCCAGGCGCTGAGGTTGCCGAGATCGGGATACACCGTGAACCACGGGCTGTTGACGTGGCGGGCGATGTCGCGCCATTTGCTGATGCTGTTGATGAACGGCGTATCCATCACCTCCACCGACAGCATCACCTGCGCCCTGGCGGCCTGCGCCGCCGCCCACTGCATGCCCTCGATAAAGCGCTCGCGGCTGTGGCGATCGGCCGGTTCGTAATAGACGTCATAGCCCGCCAGCTGGATGTTGCGGATGCCAAGATCCGTCGCCAGTTCCAGCGCCTTGCTCATCAGCACCCGCGCCCGCTCGCGGGTGGCGGCGTCATGGCTGCCGAACGGATCGCGCCGGTGCGCCGACAGGCACAGGCTCGGTACCGTCACCCCGCTGTCGAGCCGCGCCTGGATAAACGCCAGCCGCTGGCGGCGATCCCAGTCCAGCCGCTGTTGGCGCGCCGGCTGTTCGTCGATCGACATCTCCACGAACTCAAAGCCCAGCTCGGCGGCGGTGGCCAGCCGCTGCGGCCAGTCCAGATCGGCGGGCAGCGCCTTTTCATACAGCCCCAGACAGGCGGCGTTAGTCGTTTGCATCAGTCACCTCACTCAAAGCCTGGGCGACCGCCAGATAGCGCGCCTGCTGGGCGCGCAGGCGCCGGTGGGCGGCGGTCGCGGGATAATAACAACGCAGTTTGGGCGGCGCGGCGGCGATCGCCTCGGCGAACCCGGCGTACTCCCCGGCGCCGACGGCGGCGCACAAGGCGGCGGCGCGGCAGCCGCTCTGGCGCGTTTCCACCACCTCGAGCGGCAGGTTGCCGGCGTCGGCGTACATCTGCATCCACACCTCGGACTGCGTCGGCCCGCCGGTCATGCGCACCCGCTCGATGCGCGGGTTCAGCTGCACCATGCGCTCCTGATGAATCAGGTGCGAGAACACAATGCCCTGGTAGATCGCCTGCACCACGTCCGCCATCTCGTGGTGGGCACTCAGGCCGATCAGGCCGCCCGGCGTGTTACCGCCGAGGTTGGAACCGTACAGATATGGCAGGAACAGCAGCCCGCTGGGCTGCTCGCGGCGCTCGGCCACCCAGGCGTTGAACTGGGCGTAGCGCTGCCGGTCGTCGGCGCAGAACTGGCGCAGAAACCAGGCCAGATTGCCGGCCGAGGTCGGGCTGCCTTCGTGCACGAAATAGCGGCCGTCGATGCAGTAGCGCCCCCAGGCGTAGGGATAGTCGGCGTGAATGATGCGATCGGTCACGCAGGTGGCGATCGACCAGGTGCCCGCCACCGCGCTGAGCGTGCGATCGTCGGCCACGCCGGAGCTGAGCGCCGCGCCCACCACGTCGAACAAACCGCCGTACACCGCGGTGCCCGTTCGCAGGCCACACTGCGCCGCCGCCGCGGCCGTCACCCGCCCGGCCAGCTGCGCCGAGCCGATCACCGGCGCGGTCTTCTCCTGCACCTCTTCGATGCCGAAGGCCGCTATCAGCGCCGGATCGTAAGCGCCGCTGTGCTGGTTAAACAGGTTGCTGCCGGAGATGTTGGTCACCTCGGCCGCCGCCTCACCGGTGAGGCGAAAGCGCAGGTAGTCGTGCGCCATCAGGATGCGATCGACGGCGGCGTACTGCGCCGGTTGCCGCTGTTTCAGCCAGCGCAGCAGCAGCGCCGGGTGGCTGGGCCACAGCGGCTGCAGGCTGCGCGAATAGCTCTGCGCGTCCACGCCGGCGCGGCGCAGCTCAGCCACTGTTGCCGCCGCGCGGTTGTCCGAAGAGAGGATGCCGTTGCCGACCGGCTTGCCGTGGCGATCGATGGCGTACAGCCCTTTGCCGTGCGCCGAGAAGCTGACGCCGCGCACCTGCCCGGCCGCCAGCCCCGCCACGTGCAGCGCCTGGCGGATCGCCGCGCAAACGTCATCCCACAGCGCGTCCATATTGCGTTCGCTGAAGCCCGGCTGGGCGGCAATCACCGCGCCGTCGCGCTCGGCGATCGCCAGCTCTTCGCCGCTTGCCCGGTACAGCCCGGCCTTGATCACCGTGCCGCCGACGTCTATGCCAAGAAAGACTGACATCGAGCCTCCTATTTGCGCCGCACGGAGCTGAGGTAGATGGCGGCCAGGATGATGCCGCCCTTCACCACGTTCTGGATATACGGCGACACGTTCATCAGATTGAGGCCGTTGTTGAGCACCCCGAGCATCATCGCCCCCACCAGCGTGCCGACGATGGCGCCGCGCCCGCCGGAGATCGCCGCCCCGCCCAGCACTACCGCGGCGATGGCGTCCAGCTCGAAGCCTTCGCCGGCGTTGGGCTGCCCGCTCATCAGGCGCGAGGTCAGCACCAACCCGGCCAGCGCGGCGGTCAGGCCGCTGATCACGTAGACCAGCATCTTGTAGCGCGGCACGCGGATGCCGCTCAGGCGCGCCGCCTCTTCATTGCCGCCCATCGCGTAGACGTAGCGGCCGAACGGCAGCTGGTTGAGCATCAGCCAAGCCAGCACATACACGCCGAGCATGATCAGGATCGGCACCTGGATGCCCAGCACCGTGCCGCGGCCAAAGAAGGAGAAGACGTCGGGCAGGCCGGAGATCGGGTAGCCGCCGGTATAGAGCAGCGCCAGGCCGCGGGCGATGCCCATCGACGCCAGGGTGACGATGATCGGCGGCATGCGCAGGTAGGCGATGCAGGCACCGTTGGCCAGGCCGAACAGCGCGCCGAGCGCCAGCGCCGCTACCATCGCCAGTGGGATGGGCACCGCCGCCAGCATCAGCCCGGCGGCGACCGAGCCGGCCAGCGCCATCACCGGCCCCACCGAGAGATCGATGCCGCCGGTCAGGATGGCGCAGGTCATGCCCACCGCGATGATGGCGTTGATCGACACCTGGCGCGCCACGTTGGTCAGGTTGTTGACGCTGAGGAAGCTGTCGTTCAGCAGGCTCATCAGCACGAACAAGACAGCGAAGCCGATGAACGGCAAGACCGCCGGGTGATGCAGCAGTTTTTCCCAGCGCTTGCCGAGGCTGGGGCCGGCGGCGCGGCGCGCCACGGCGGGTTGTTCAATTCCGATCATAAGGCACTCCCGGTCGCGTGAAGCATGATGTGGTTGGATTCGATGTCGTCGCCGGTCAGCTCGGCAACGATGTGGCCGCCGCGAAACACCAGCACGCGGTCGCACACGCCGATGATCTCCGGCAGTTCGGAGGAAATCATGATGATGGAGATGCCCTGCTGGGTCAGTTGCTGCATCAGCTGGTAAATCTCGGCCTTGGCGCCCACGTCGATGCCGCGCGTCGGCTCGTCGAAGATCAGAATGTTGCAGTCGTTGTTGAGCCAGCGGGCGATCACCACCTTCTGCTGGTTGCCGCCGCTCAGGGTGCTGACGGCGGTCTCGGCGTCCGGGGTTTTCACCCCCACGGCACGGATCAGCCGCTGCACCACGTCGCGATCCTTGCGGGCGCTGACGAAGATCTTGCCGCGCCGGTGGTGCCGGTTGAGAGTGATGTTCTGCGCCACCGAGAACGGCAGCACCAGGCCCTCGGTTTTGCGGCTCTCCGGCAACAGGCCGATGCCCTGCGCCAGCGCCTGCGCCGGGGAACGCAGCGCCGCCGGTTGGCCGCCGAGGCTGACGCGTTTGCGGTGGCAGCGGCTGGCACCGATCAGCGCCGAGACGGTCTCGGTGCGCCCGGAGCCCACCAGCCCGGCGAAGCCGAGGATCTCGCCCTTGTGCAGCCGGAAACGGTCGGTCGCGCCGTGCTTCTCGCGCTGGATCTCCGCCTCCAGCAGCACCGTTGCGGTATCGACCGGGTGCTGTTTCACCGGGAAGGCGTTCTCGATTTTGCGCCCGACCATCAGCCGCACCAGCTCTTCCACGTTGGTGTCGCCGGTGGCCAGCGTTTCGATGTAGCTGCCGTCGCGCAGCACGGTGATGCGATCGCAGATGGTGAAGATCTCGTCCAGGTGGTGCGAGATAAACACCATGCCGACGCCCAACAGCCGCAGATCGTTCATCACGCTGAACAGGTGCTCGGCCTCGCCCGGCGTCAGCGTGGCGGTCGGTTCATCCAGCACCAGCACCCGCGCCTCCAGCGACAGCGCCTTGGCGATCTCAACGAACTGCTGTTGCGCTACGCTCAGCTGCTCCACCGGGCAATCGAGATCGATAGCCACCGTCAGCCGCTTGAAAATGGCCTCGGCCTTGCGCCGCATCGCCCGCCGATCCAGCAGGCCCCAGCGGTTCCTGATCTCCCGGTTGAGGAAGATGTTGTCGATGGCGCTCATATAGGGAATCAACGAGAATTCCTGAAAAATAATGCCGACCCCGGCCTCGATCGCCTGGCGATAGTTGTTAAAGCGGCGTTGCTCGCCGTCGATAAAAATATCCCCTTCGTCCGGCTGGTGGATGCCGCACATGATTTTCACCAGCGTCGATTTGCCGGCGCCGTTTTCGCCCAGCAGGGCGTGCACCTCGCCGCGTTGAATGGCCAGGTCGATACCGTCCAGCGCCTTCACGCCGGGAAAGCTCTTTTTTATTCGCTTCAGTTCCAGTAAAGGTGTCACCGCATTGCCCTCCGCGCCGAACGCCCCGCAGCAGCGGGGCGAACCCGGCCGCTGTTACCAGCTAAAGCCGGCCGCATTGCTGCGGTCGATCAGCTTCACTTTGACCGGCACGGTTTTCGGCACCGTGGCGCCCCAGTAGCGGGCCAGCGCAATGCCGAGCGCGATGCGCAGCTGGTCGCGCGGGAACTGCGCCGAAGTGGCGATGAACGGTGAATTCGGCTTGAGGATCTCTTTGATGGCTTCCGGCTGGCCGTCGACGCTCACCAGCTTGACCTTGGCGCCGTTGCTTTCGATCGCCGCCAGGGCGCCGAGCGCGCCGACGTCGTTGACGCTGAAGATGCCCGCCAGATCCGGCGCCGACTGCAGCATGTTTTCGGTGACGGTCAGCGCGGTGTCGCGTTCCTGCTTGCCGTTTTGTTTGGTGACAATCTTGATGTCGGGGTATTTCTTCATCGCCGCCTCAAAGCCGCGCACGCGCTCCAGGATCGGCACCACCGGGATGCCGTCGAGGATCGCCACCTTGCCTTTGCCGCCCAGCGCTTTCGCCAGGTACTCGCCCGCCTGGAAGCCGGCGTCGTAGTTTTCCGAGCCGACGAACGAGTCCAGCGGCCCTTCCGCCTGCGCGTCGATCGCCACCACCACCGCGCCGGCCTTATGGGCGGAGATCACCGCCGACTGCACCCCCACCGAGTCGGTCGGGTTGATCAGCAGGATATCCACCTTCTTCTGCAGCATGTCTTCCACGTCGCCGATCTGTTTGGCGACGTCATGGCGCGCATCGGCCACGTAAACCTTGGCGCCGATATCGGCCGCCGCCTGATCCAGCGCCTGTTTCATGGTGACGAAGTAGTCGTTGTTCATTTCCTGGAACGACATACCGATAGTGATTTGCTTGGCCAGCGCCCCATGGCTGGCCGCCAACATTCCACCGGCAACGATAAAAGGCAGGGTCTTTTTGAATAATGAAAACATAGCCAATTCTCCTGTAGGGAAGCTTCTTGTTGTGGTTATCAGAGCAACAGCATGTCTTTACGTTTGGCCGACCGGCCGGCCCCCCATTGCGAGCGGGCCGGCGATCGTGACTGCAACAGCGGTACGGCGGGAGGGTCAGGGAACCAGGATCACCTTGATGGAGTCGGTCGAGTCCGCCAGGGCGAAGGCTTCGTCCCAGTCGTTCAATGAATAGCTGTGGGTGACCACGCCGTTTGAGGTCACCAGCCCGCGCTCGAACAGATCGATGGCGATTTCATAGCTGTAGGGCGCCAGGTGCGCACCGCGAATGTCCAGCTCCTTGCGATCGCCGATGATGGACCAGTCGACGGTGGTTTCCTTGCCGAACACGCTGAACTCCACGAAGCGGCCCAGCTTGCGGATCATCTGCAGCCCCTGGGTGACGCCGATCGGCGCGCCGGTGGCCTCGATGTAGACGTCGCAGCCGTAGCCACCGGTCAGCGACTTGACGATCTGGTCGGCGTCTTCCTTCAGCGGGTTGATCACCACGTCGGCGCCAAACTCCTTCGCCAGCGCCAGCCGCTCGTCGATGGCGTCGATCACGATCAGTTTCTTCGGCGTCTTCAGGCGTGCCACCTGCACCATGCACAGCCCAAGCGGCCCGGCGCCGGCCAGCACCACCACGTCGTCCAGCTGAATGTCGCCGCGCGCCACGGTGTGGATGGCGCAGGCCATCGGTTCGATCAATACCGCGTCTTCATGGCTCAGGCTTTCCGGGATCTTGTGCACGATGGCGTTCTCGGAAAAGCGCATGTATTCCGCCATACCGCCTTCCGCCACGTCTTTCTGGAAGCCGTAAATGTTGTGCGTCTCACACATCCAGTAGCTGCCGGATTTGCAGTAACGGCACTCCCAGCACGGTACGATCTGCTCAGCGATCACCCGCTCGCCGATCCGGTATTTGCCTTCCGCGCCCTCGCCCAGCGCGGCGATGCGGCCGTAGAACTCGTGCCCCGGCACCACCGGCGGTTTGACCCACGGGTTCTCTCCCCAAAACATCTGCGCGCCGTTCTTGCACTTGCAGTCGCCGGCGCAGATGCCGCAGCCTTCCACCTTGATCACCAGCTCACGCGCCTTCGGCAGCGGCGTGGGCACCTGTTCGAAACGATAATCCTGCGGGCCGTGGCAAACGACCGCGCGCATTTTTTCCGGCAACTGACTCATCCACTCCTCCAATACACTCATTAAATGCTTGAAAAATATAAATGTTGACGTTGTCATTTTTATCTAACAAAAAACAACAAACGCTATAAAGTGATAAATTTCAATTGATTAATCATCAAATACCCAGGAAAACTCAAAATGACAACGTGAACATAGAGCGACATATAACCAAAGCTGCAAAAATAATTATTTGAGCAAAATCACATATCGTTAACATTGCGGCTAAAAATGCTACAAATGCGGATCGCGATCCCATTTACCGGATCGGCGATCCAGGCAGATCCGCTAAATCAGCAGGCGCACGCGATCGTAGATCTGGCGATCCTCCGGCCGCGACGATCGCACCTGCTGACGCAGGGTGCGCACCAGCGTGTCGATAAACGCATGGGCGGCAGCGCTCAGAATGCTGTTGCGCCGGGTGACGATATTCAGCTGCGCCGGTTGGCAGCTCTCCCGCAGCGCCAGCGGCTGCACGCGTGAGGCAAACTGCGGCAGCGCGGCGATCGGCCGCGGGCACCAGGTACACATCTCGGCGGACTCCACCAGCGCCTGCAGCATGCCGAACGAATGCGCCTGGATAATGCGCTGGCGCGGCAGGCGCACGCCGTGGCGGTGGAACACCTCGTCGAGCAGCGCATCGAAACTCTCCTGGGTATAGCTCATCACCCAATCCTGCTCCAGCAGCTGATGCAGCGAGGTGCTGTGCGCCAGCGGGTGGCCGCGCCGCACCATGTACGCCGTTTCATACTCCAGCAGCGGCTCGCAATGAAACTCCTGCGGTGCCGACGACGCCGGCAGCGGCGTGATGGCGAAATCCATCGTGCCCTCGCGCAGCTGCGACTGAGCGTTGGCCATCAGGCTTTCCGACAATTCCAGCCGCACCGCCGGCACCTTGCCGCGAAACGCCATCACCGCCGGCGGCAGCACCGTCAGCATCAGCCAGGGAGTGATCGCCGCCTTGACCAGATCCGCCGCACTGCCGCGCAGCGCCGCCATTTCGCCCTGCGCCTGCTCCAGCTGGTTGAGCACCAGCCGCGCGTGCGCCAGCAAGGTTTTGCCGTAAGGGGTGAAGCCCAGCCCGGTCGGCGTGCGGATCAGCAGCGGCAGCGCCTGCTCCTGTTCCAGTTCGCGCAGCGCGCGGGTCACCGCCGCCTGCGACAGCCCCAGATGCCGCGCCGCCGCGCGAATGCTGCCGCTGTCGGCGCTGGCCACCAGCGCCTGCAGTTGATGCAGTTTCATGTTCACCTCCTGACAATCACAGGTTGTCAGCATAACCGAATGGCGGCTACCCGACAAAAACGGAGTTTGCTAGTCTCGATACCAACCTCTCTGCCCCGTTTACCGCCCGTTAGCCGGGGCCCTTTGCCGGAGATCGTGATGATGCATTCACTGGTACTGCCTGATATCGCCGCCGTTCATGATGAGATGGTCGCCCTTCGCCGCCACCTTCACGCCCACCCGGAATTGGGATTCCAGGAGTTCGCCACTTCGGATCTGGTGGCACGGCGGCTGGCGGAATGGGGTTACCGCGTCACGCGCGGCGTAGGACAAACTGGCGTTGTCGCCACACTGCAGCGCGGGCCGGGAAAATCGCTCGGCATTCGCGCCGACATGGACGCCCTGCCGATCGCCGAAACCACCGAGCTGCCTTACGCCAGCACCCATTCCGGGGTGATGCACGCCTGCGGCCACGACGGGCACACCGCCATGCTGCTGGCGGCAGCGCGCTATCTGGCGCAGCAGCCGAACTTTTGCGGCACCCTGCACCTGATTTTCCAGCCGGCGGAAGAAGGCGGCGGCGGCGCCAGAGTGATGATCGAAGACGGCCTGTTTGAGCGCTTCCCCTGCGACGCGGTGTTCGCCATGCACAACGTGCCCGGCTTCCCCACCGGTCACCTGGGCTTCGCCAGCGGCCCCTTGATGTGCTCGGCCGACACGGTGCACATCACCCTGCACGGCCACGGCGGCCACGGCGCGGTGCCGCAGAGCACCGTCGATCCAGTGGTGGCCTGCGCGGCCATCGTCATGAGCCTGCAAACCATCGTGGCGCGCAATATCGATCCGCAGGAAACGGCGATCGTCACCGTGGGGGCGATGCAGGCCGGTCAGGCCGCCAACGTGATCCCGGCGACCGCCACCCTGACGCTCAGCGTGCGCGCGCTGACGGCGGCGGTGCGCGCGCGGCTGGAGCAGCGCATCACCGAGCTGGTCACGGCGCAGGCCGCCAGCTTCGGCGCCCGCGCGGAGATCGACTACCAACACGGCTATCCGGTGCTGGTGAACCACCCGGCAGAAACCGAGCTGGCGCGCGCCGTGGCGCTGGAGTGGGCCGGAGAGAGCCGGGTGATCCCCGCGCTGCGGCCGTTCACCGCCAGCGAAGATTTCGCCTTTATGCTGGAGAAGTGCCCGGGCAGCTACATCTCGATCGGCAACGGCCCCGCCACGCCGGGCAATGCCCTGCACAACCCCGGCTATGACTTCAATGACGACAGTCTGTCGCTGGGCGCCACCTACTGGGTCAAATTGGTCGAGCGCTTATTGGCTCGCCCTGCGGTTTAATCGCCAACGCTGAGGAAATGACATGAAAACCATCAAAGGGCTGTTGTTGTTGCTGCCGCTGGCCGCGAATTTTCCCGCGCTGAGCGGTGAATTCAGCGGCAAAGTGATCAAGTTGGGCATCGATCCCACCTTCCCGCCGCTGGAATATAAAAACCCGCAGGGCAAGCTGACCGGCTTCGGCGTCGATATCGCCCAGGCGCTGTGCGACCAGATGCAGGCCAGGTGCGTGTGGGTGGAAAGCAGCTGGGACGGCATGATCCCCGGCCTGCAGGCAAAGAAGTTCGACGCTATCGCCTCGTCGATGACCATCACGCCGCAGCGCCGGCAGCAGATCGCGTTCTCCAGCAAAGTCTCCAACGCTCCGGCGCGGCTGGTGGCGCATAAGGGCAGCAACCTGCAGCCGACCGCCGCCTCGCTGAAGGGCAAATCCGTCGGCGTGCAGCAAGGCTCCAGTCAGGAGGCCTACGCCAACGCGCTGTGGCGCCCGGCCGGCGTCAACGTGGTCGCCTACCAAAGCCAGCAGGAGGTGAACGAAGATCTGGCCAACGGCCGCCTGGATGCGTCGCTGCTGGCCAGCGTCAGCGCCAGCGAATTCTTCAAAACGCCCGGCGGCAAAGACTTCGCCTTTATCGGCGCCGAGCTGACCGACAGCAAATACTTCGGCGTCGGCGACGGCATCGGGGTGCGCAAAGAGGATACCGCACTGCTGAACGCCTTCAACGACGCGCTGCAGGCGATCCGCGCCAATGGCACTTACAAGAAAATCAATGACAAGTATTTCGACTTCGACATGTACGGCGCGGAGTAGTAACAAACGTTCCCTTGCGGTCACCTGCCGATCGGGCAGGATGGGGAGGCGCCTTCGGCCGTCGGGGAACGCCCCAACGAAAACGGCAGTGTTAGCAGGTGGGATAGCAATACGGGCCAGGCAGGACGCCCGGCCCGATAAGGCGATTTACTTCACTTCGCCCATCGCCTTCAGCTTTTTGGAGAGCTCGCGGCGTTCTTTGGACAGATCGGCATTTTTGATGATGTAGTCATCAACGCGATCTTCGTAGTCGCTGCGCATGTTGGCGATGATGCCCTGAATGTCTTCAATGCTCATGCCGGGCTTGATGTACTCACTCAGGTTGTCGAGCAGCAGCACGCGCTTCTGGTTATCACGAATTTTCTTTTCGTTGTCGACGATCTCGCGTTGCAGTTTGTTTTTGCGGCGGAACATACGCACAAACTCCAGCACGTCCTGGAAACTCGGCTTATTTGCATTATCCATCTTTATACCCTTGCTTTAGTAATACACAGATTCATTTGCTTACGGCCACATGGCACCAAGATACAGGTTTGTGGCGGTCCGGCACAACAGTGATTGCCTTATCTTACCCACTTTGCCCCGGCGGCCAAAACCCAAAGCGCCACCTTCATGATCTGACCCCTTATTCACGCCCGGCGGCGGTGCAAACCTGGAGCAGATCCCCTAACTCTTCCAGCTGTTGCGCCAGCTCCATGCTGAGCCAGACATAGCCGTAAATCGGCGCTTCGCCGTGCTGGCCGAGGCTAACCTCCTGCATCAGCGTTTTCAGCTCGCCGGCGATCTCCGCCAACTGCCCCGCCGCCGCCTGCCGCTGCGCCTGAGGCCCTTCGCGCATCAGCAGCGCCAGCGATTCCAGCGAGCTCAACGTCAGCAATTGGGTGCTGCGCAGCGTGCGGGCGTTCAGCATGATGAAGTGCGTTTCGCGCGAGGCCCAGTAGGCGTCGGCCATCAGCTCTAGCGTGCACACCAGATTGCGGCTGAGGGTTTGCACCGCTTCGAACACCGTTTTGGGAATACGGGTCTCCTTGCTGGCGGGCACGATCAGGCTGCGCAGCTTCACCACCTGATTCAACAAATCCTTGAGCTGCGGCTCCAGCCGCGGCCGCTCAATGACGTTCGGTGAAAAATAGGCGCCGTAGATGCGGGCGGCGGTTTGCAGGCAGTCCGCCATTTGCATGCGCCACAGAATGTAGGCGCGTTGCGGGTAGATGCTGGTAAACAGCAGCGCCAGCAGCGAACCGAAAATCACATCGCCGCTGCGCCACAGCGCGGTGTGCATGTCGCCGGCGCCCGCGCCGCACACCACCGCCAGCGTGATCCCCACCAGCAGCGCCATATAGGGCCGTTTGCCGAGCGTCAGGTAACCGCAGACGAACATCACCACGCCGCACCATGCCAGCATCAGCGGCAGCGAATAGAGCTCGAGGTACAGGGCGATCAGGCCGGAAACGGCGCCGAACACCGTACCAGCGATACGTTGCAGCGCCCGCTGCAGCACGTTGCCCCAAAACGAGATCGGCCCCATCACCACCACCAGGGTGATCAACGGCCAGGTGCCTTCAGGCACCGCCAGCAGGCGGATCAGCAGAAAAGTCAGGATAAACGCCAGCCCGATGCGCACGCCGTGGACGACGCGATAATGGCGATAGGTCAGCAGCTCAAGGGAAGAGATTTTTCGATCGAGGCGCACGATGCCTCCGATAAGTACCAGCCAGGCCGCTATTTTAACGGAGGAAGCGCGACAAGGAAAAGGCGAATGAGGCGTCCCCCATTCGCACTCAGGCTCAGGCGACGTATTTGTCGACCAGCGCGCGCAGAACGGCGGCGGTCTCAACATCCATCACGCCGTCATACTTCTGCTGACGGAAGTGCAGCTGGAACGCGCGCACCAGCTGGCGATAGCCTTCTGCGGTGTTCGCCGCCGAGGTGTCGTAGCCGTATTGGGCGAACAGTTTCAACAGCTCGGCCTGCGCCGGCAGCCCCTGGCTGCAATATTCCTGCTGGCGCTGCTGCTTGGTCGCTTCGTCATACCAGGCGCCGACGCCGGCCTGATACAGCTGCTGCCACGGGAACTGCGGGCCCGGATCGCTCTTGCGGCCCGGCGCGATGTCGGAGTGCGCCACCACGTTCACCGGCGAGATGTCTGGATAACGCTGCAGGATGTTCTGCGCTAGCTGGGTGACCGCCTCGATCTGCTGCGGGTTGAACGGCGGGAAGGTGATGTTCCCACCGTCGCCGCTCGCCAGGTTAACGATCTCGATGCCGATCGAGGTGTCGTTGATGTTGCTGCGGGTGCCCCACTGGCTGGTACCCGCATGCCAGGCGCGTTCGTTCTCGTCCACCAGGTTGAAAATGCGCACGCCGCTGAAGCCGGCGGCCTGATAAGTGGCCTCGGTCGGATCCGGCACCAGATAGTGCGCGCTGACCGATTTTCCGGTCAACGACTTCACCGAGTCGGCGAAGTTTTGCGCCGTGTAGTGCAGCACCAGAAAGCGCACGCGGTGGCCGAAGCTGGCGACCGATCGGTAGCTATTGTAATCAATCTTGTACATCGTAAAGTCCCTCTCTCGTTTGATTTCACTGAGCGGCCCCTCATCATGACAGACCGCCCCGCACAGGTGAACCTTCGGCTCACCTTTTCTGTTTTAGCTAATTGCTAAATCATGCGCAAGTGTTTTTTAGCAAAACCGTTATTTACCTTTTTGCTAAAGAGTGCGATCATCAAACGATGGAAACTAAAGAAATCAGACGCAACAATCTGCGCGAATTGATGGCCCGCTACGCCCGGCAAGGTGTCAACCAGAATGAGTTCGCCACGCTGGTTGAATCTTCCGCGCCAACGCTGAGCCAAATCATCGGGGAAAAATCCTCCCGCAATCTTGGCGACAATCTGGCCAGGCGGATCGAGGCCAGGCTGAATTTGCCTAAAGGCTGGTTCGACGTATTTCATGAAAAGCAGCTGGTGCGCCCGTTTGACAACGTGGCGGCGGAGTCGGACTTCCAACCCGCCCGTTTGAAACCGGTGGTATGGGAAGATACCGAACAAGACAAGGAAGAGTTTGTGGAGATCCCGCTGCTGGATATCGATTTTTCCGCCGGCGACGGCTGCTACGAAATCGTCGATCGCGAGGAGTTTTCGCTGATCTTTCGCCGTTACTATCTGCACAAGATGGGGGTGGCGGTCAACGCCGCGCGCATCATCCGCATCTCCGGCTCCAGCATGGAGCCGCGCCTGCAGGATGGCGACGTGGTCGGCATCAACACCGACGACACGCGCATTCGCGAAGGCAAGACCTACGCCATCCGCCACGGCAATTTGCTGCGGGTGAAGGTGCTGATCGAACAGCCGGACGGCGGCGTCATCATCCGCTCCCTCAACCGGGAAGAGTACCAGGACGAGCATCTCAGCTATCAGCAGCGCAAAGAGCAACTGGTGGTGCTCGGCCGCGTCTTCTGGTCGTCTTCGTCCTGGTAACGGACGACAACGTCGGGCGCCCGTTGCGCCCGGCGGTTACTTGAAGTCCACCACCATCTGCTGCTGGATAGACAATCCGCGGGTCGACTGCACACAACCGGCGATGTAGTCGGTGAAACGCGGCGGTTTCGGCATGCCCAGCTTGAGGATCTTCTCGTTGCTGAAACGCACGTTGAGCATGGCGAACGATCCGTACAGGCGCATCGCCTTCAGCATCAGCCGCTCGTTGCACGGGCCGAAAATGTCTTTCAACTGCCGGCGCATTTTCACCAGCGCGTCGTAGGTTACTTGCGCATACTCATCGCCCACCGGCGCTTTTTCCAGCGCCGCCGCCATGGCGTTGTCAATTTCGGCAAAGCTGACGCTGCTCTCTACGCCGGCGGAGATGTGATAAACATCGTTCTCCAGCGTTTCGCTGTTCATCAGCATCACCAGCGCATCCGCACAGTAGTCCGCCGGGATCACGTCGATATTGTCCTGCAGCGAGCACATGAACTTGCGCAGCATCAGCGCCATGCCGAATACCCAGAAAATGCTGCTGGAAGGCTGACAGCCCAGGCGAGTGTGCCCCACCACGATCGACGGACGCGCGATGGTCAGCGGCATTTGCGGGCAGCGTTGGCGCATCAGCTGTTCGATGGTGGATTTGGAACGCGTATATTCCACCAGGTGCTCGGCGTCTTCCTCAAACTCGCCGCTCTCCGCCACCAGCGAACCCGGTTCCGGCGAACAGGACATGGCGGTGCCGACATGCAGGAAACGTTTTAACCCCGGCACCTGCGCCATTCTTTCGGCAAAGGCCAGGGTGCCTTCCACGTTTACCTTCCAAATGAGCGGGTTATTACCAAATGATGCAACGGCCGCACAGTTAATAACGTGCGTGACATTGTTAATGCGTGCGTCAGTTAAAAACTCGGCCGGCTCGGAAAGATCGCCCAACAATATATTTTCTATCGTGATTTTAGAAAGCAGGTTCGCGTCGATATTAAACTTTTCCATATTCGCGCGAATACGGGCCAGCCCTTGCTGCGCATCCTCGGCGCGCACCAGTAAAAGATAATTAATAGACTGATTTTCAATCAATAATTTTTCGAGAACTGCACCACCGAGAAAGCCGGTAGCGCCGGTCAACAGTAGCGTTTTCATAATTGTCACCCACATTGGTATTGAATGTGGAAGATTGTATCTGCGGATAATTAAACAAATATTAAATAGAATTACGGCACCCTGACTCACTCTTCTTAATATTATCTTAAGGAATCTTTTGAAACATCCGTCATGGATTTAGTAACAAAAGAGTCGGGCAACCATTGCGATTAATCCCTACTGTTTAAATACCATTGATGCAGCCCCTGATTTAATTTAACGGTCAATGTTATTTCTCTTCTCGTCCGTGGAGGACTTATGACCTATAACCAAAAAGCCTGGTTGGGGGTTTTACTGCTGTGCACCCTGTTTTGGGTGGCGGTGATCGGCGGCGCCTGTTCGCTGTATAACCGGACTGAGCGGCTCGGCGCGCACCACCCGGAGAGCGAGTTCGCCGCTCGCCACAGCGTGGCCCCTTGCCAGCAACCCAACGCCCAGGCGCTGACCGCCCCCCGGAATGGGTAGGGACAATATCCGCTAACGATCCTATTATGCCCTAAGGTTAACAGGGAGATAACGATGGCTCGAAAGCTGGATAGCTTACCGCAAGCGCAACGTGAACAGATAGAAACCGATTTGCTGGCCATCAGCGTGATCTACAACGAACGCTACGGCATCGCTTCGACCCAGGCGGAAACCGAACAACAGATCCCCGACCACCTGCTCCCCTACTTTCATCAACGGCTGGATTACTATCGTCGTGCGTAATTGCGCGCATTTCGCTAACCGCCGCTTGGCATCGCTCCCCACGCCGTTACAATAGGAGCATATTGTATCCGCCACTGAAGAGACGCGATTTTGAGCAGCAAGGCAACGGCCACATTTTACATTCACGATTACGAAACCTTCGGCAAGAGCCCGTCGCTGGACCGCCCGGCGCAGTTCGCCGGCGTGCGCACCGATATGGATTTCAACATTATCGAAGAGCCGCTGGTCATCTACTGCGCCCCGGCCGACGACTACCTGCCGGAACCCGAGGCGGTGATGATCACCGGCATCACCCCGCAGGTGGCGCGCGCCAAAGGCGTTAACGAGGCCGAGTTCACCCGTCAAATTCATCAGGCCTTCAGCGTGGCCGGCACCTGTATTCTCGGTTACAACAACATCCGCTTCGATGACGAAGTCAGCCGCAATATCTTCTACCGCAACTTCTACGATCCCTATGCCTACAGCTGGCAAAACGGCAACTCGCGCTGGGATCTGCTGGATGTGATGCGCGCCTGCTACGCCCTGCGCCCGGACGGCATCGTCTGGCCGGAAAACGAAGACGGCTTCCCCAGCTTCCGCCTCGAACACCTGACGCGCGCCAACGGCGTCGAGCACACGCAGGCTCACGACGCGATGTCGGACGTTTACGCCACCATCGCCATGGCCAAGCTGGTCAAGCAGGCGCAGCCGCGGCTGTTCGATTTCCTGTTGCAGCACCGCAACAAGCACAAGCTGAACGCTCTGATCGACGTTGCCGACATGACGCCGCTGGTGCATGTCTCCGGTATGTTCGGCGCGGCGCGCGGCAACACCAGCTGGGTGTCGCCGCTGGCCTGGCACCCGGACAACAAGAACGCGGTGATCATGTGCGATCTCGCCGGCGATATGACGCCGCTGCTGACGCTGAGCGCCGAGCAGCTACGTGAACGCCTGTATACCCGCCGCGACGACCTGGCGCCGGATCAGGCGCCGGTGCCGATCAAGCTGGTGCACATCAACAAATGCCCGGTGCTGGCGCCGGCCAAAACCCTGCTGCCGGAGAACGCCGAGCGGCTGGGTATCGATCGCCAGGCCTGCCTGCAAAACCTGCAGCTGCTGAAACAGCACCCGGAAGTGCGCGAGAAAGTGGTGGCGCTGTTCGCCGAAGCCGAGCCGTTCAAGGGCTCCGACGACGTCGACGCCCGGTTGTACGACGGTTTCTTCAGCGACGCCGACAAGGCGGCAATGAAGATTATCCAGCAGACCAAACCGCAAAACCTGCCGGCGCTGGATTTGGCCTTCAACGACGGCCGCATGAAAGAGCTGCTGTTCCGTTTCCGCGCGCGCAACTACCCGAATACGCTGGACGACGCCGAACAGCGCCGCTGGCTGCAGCACCGTCAGGAAGCCTTGAGCGCGGAGCGCGTGCAAAGTTACCTGCTGCAGTTGGAATCGCTGTATAACCTGCACGAAGGCGACAAAGAGAAAACCGCCCTGCTGAAAGCGCTGTTTGATTACGGCAAAGAATTGGTGGGGTAACCCCGCAGCAGCAGAAAAGAAAAAGGCCGCGAATGCGGCCTTTTTTGTGGCTGAGGAAACGGCTCGCGCTTAGGCGGCGTCTTCGCTCGCTTGCGGCACCGGCAGGCGGAAGCTGCGGGTAACGACGGCCAGGTAGATCAGACCGATGGTCGCCCAAACCAGGCCCAGCGTCATCGAGCTGGCTTCCAGGTTGATCCACAGCGCGCCGACGGTCAGTGCGCCCATCACCGGCAGGATCAGGTAGTTGAACGTGTCCTTCACGGTGCGGTTCATCTTGTCGCGAATATAGAACTGCGAGATCACCGACAGGTTGACGAAGGTGAAGGCCACCAGCGCACCGAAGTTGATCAGCGCGGTCGCGGTCACCAGGTCAAACGACACCGCGGACAGCGCGATGGCGCCAACCAGCAGCACGTTCAGCGCCGGGGTACGCCACTTCGGATGCACATAGCCGAAGAAGCGGGTCGGGAACACGCCGTCGCGGCCCATCACGTACATCAGACGCGAAACGCCCGCGTGCGCCGCCATGCCTGACGCCAATACCGTCACGCAGGAGAACACCAGGATCACCGACTGGAAGAACTTGCCCGCCACGTACAGCATGATTTCAGGCTGCGACGCGTCAGGATCCTTGAAGCGCGAGATGTCCGGGAAGTACAGCTGCACGAAGTAAGACACCACGATAAAGATGATGCCACCGATCAGCGCCGTCAGGAAGATGGCTTTCGGGATCACTTTTTCCGCGTCTTTGGTCTCTTCGGACAGCGAGCTGATGCCGTCGAAGCCCAGGAACGAGAAGCACAGGATGGTCGCGCCGGTAATCATCGGCACCACGTGTGCGTTATCGGACCAGAACGGACGGCTGCTGACCAGCGTACCGGCGCCTTCGCCGTGGTAGATGCCGTTGATCACCAGGCCGAGGAACACGATCATGATCGCCACCTGCACCACCACGATGATGGAGTTCAGGTTGGCCACCAGCTTGATGCCGCGCAGGTTGAAAATCGTCATCAACCCGACCAGCACCGCCACGAAGATCCAGGACGGAACGCCCGGGAAGATCGCTTCCAGGTAAATCTTGGCCAGCAAAATGTTGATCATCGGCATGAACAGGTAGTCCAGCAGCGATGACCAGCCCACCATAAAGCCGACGTGCGGGCTGATGGCTTTCTGGGCGTAGGTGTAGGCAGAACCGGCGGAAGGGAATTTCTTCACCAGTTTGCCGTAGCTCAGGGCGGTAAACAGGATCGCCAGCAGAGCGAAGGCGTACGCGGTCGCGACGTGACCATCGGTCAGGCCGGATACGATGCCGAAGGTATCGAAAATGGTCATTGGCTGCAGATAAGCCAGGCCCATCATCACTACCGGAACTAAAGTCAGGGTTTTACGCAGCTGAGTGCGCTGAGCCGGAGCGGCGTTGATGGTGTTATCGGACATTGGTCAGCCCCCCCTTACCTTGAGCCTTGCGGATGGCGGACACGCCAAGACTTAAGGTTGCGGGGAAACTTCGCAACGAGCGACTTAATTCTAAAAGAAGGGGATTGTAAGCTGGATAACGGGTCGAGGTAACCTCGGCTGCTCCATAGTCGCTGCGGCCACAGCGGAAACCGGCGGGCACCGGTGCTAAAGTGAAAAATTGCCCCATCTTTCTAATCCTCATGAGTCACGACCATAAAGTTTTGTTTGATCGTGCACGAAACTATTTATCTATCCGGATCGGTGTCCGGCCTCGCTTGGTGTATGAAACGCTACGTTGGTAAAACTTAATGCAAAAAAAATAACCGACGCTTTCAAAACGTCGGCTATCTGCATTTGAGATATTTTGCACCAGAATGCCTCCGGATGACAAGATCCGGAAACCCTCAAATACAAATTCTTTTTGTCGATCGAACGGAAAACCAGCCCGGCTGGCGAATTAATCCGCTACCGGCAGGCTGGTCGCCCGCACATACCTCTTACTTTATACGCCTATTCAGGCATTTTTCAACATCCAGTCGATCTCGGTCTCCGTCACTCGCCGTTCAAACTGCAGCAGCTCGTCGGTCTTGCACGCGTGGTAGACGTGGGTGAAGCGCTCGCCGAGATAGTGCGTCAGCGCGCGCTGGTGTTCAAACTCGTACAGCGCGTCGCTCTGGCGTATCGGCAGCGGCAGCCCCTCTTGCTCCAGCCCGTTGCCGGTTACCGGTGCAGGCAACGGTAACGCGGTGTCCAGCCCATACAGCATGCCGGCCAGGATCGCCGCCATTACCAGATACGGATTGGCGTCGGCGCCCGCCACGCGATACTCCACCCGGCGGTTCTCCGCCTCACCGCAGGGAATGCGCAGCGCCACGGTACGGTTGTTGTGGCCCCAGGAAGCCTGGATAGGCACATACATCCCCGGCTGGAAGCGCCGGTAGGCGTTGACGTTCGGCGCCAGCAGCGCCATCGACGCCGGCATCAGGGCGATCATCCCGGCCAGCGTCTGCTCCAACAGCGGCGAATCCTCGCCTTCGGCGTCGGCGAACAGGTTATTGCCGGCGCCGTCCTGCATGCTGACATGCACATGCATGCCGCTGCCGGCGTAATCCTCATAGGGTTTGGCCATAAAGGTGGCGTGCATGCCGTGATTCTCGGCCACCAGCCGCACCAGCCGTTTCAGCGCCAGCGCATGGTCGCAGGCCAGCAAGATATCGTCGGTATGGCGCAGGTTGACCTCAAACTGCCCCGGTGAGGCCTCCGCCACCGCGCCGTCCGCCGGCAGCCCCTGCAGCTTCGCCAGCGCGTCGATATCGTTCAGCACCTCGGCGAAATGGTTGAGGTTATCGACGGAATACACCTGGCTTTGGGTGTTGCGCTCCTGGGTGCCGGGCGCGCACGGCGGCTGCAGATCGCCTTCCGCGTCCCGCTGCCGATCGATGAGATAAAACTCCAGCTCTACCGCTGCCACCGGGAACAAGCCGCGCTGTCGCAGCGCCTGCCACACGCGATTCAGCACATTGCGGGGTTCAACGTCAAAGGGAGTGCCATCTTCGTCCAGCATGGTCAGCAGCACCTGGCCGATATGTTCCGGATCGGCGGCCGAGGGGGTCAGCGAGCCCGGCACCGGCAGGCACACGCGGTCCGGTTCGCCGAGCTCCTGCCCAAGACCGGTCTCCTCCACCACGTTGCCGAGGATGTCCATAGCGAACACCGACGCGGGGAAGTAGCTGCCTTTTTCCAGTTTTTTCAACCCTGAGACGGGTATGCGTTTGCCGCGGAAGGAACCATTAAGATCGGTGAGAAGGATATCGACATACTGCGTGGCGGGATGGCGTTCCAAATAATGAGCGACCTCATTTTGGAACGCGCTACTTCGCCTCTCTTCATGATGCTGTGCAAAATGTTCAACTGCTGCGCTATTGGTTTGCATACGTCACCCGCCATTATGCTCTGAAGGCGCGCTGGCGCCCGTCCGCCGTTCGATTCAACACATGATAGGATTTCTCGCCAGGCCGCGCCGCTGCTGGGCGCTCAAAATAACATCCACAATATGAAACATAGCCTTAACAGAATTGGTTTGCAAATGTTACAATCCTGTTTGATTATTCGCCGCCGGCTGCTAAATTGATAAAATATTGACCGAAAAGGCCTTGCCGCCATTTTCACGTCAACTATTTTGTCCGCCGCGCTGAAGGTGAGCATGGGCAATATATTTTCCAAACTCGCCCTAACTACCGATATCATGCAGCATCGTTATCGCCCAGACAGGCGCCCGATACCGATATTCATTTCTGCCTGTCGCCCCTACCAGAAGGAAGTACCGCTATGAGCGAAGCCAGCTTGGCACCGGGCAAGCGCCTGTCGCAGATCCGTCAGCAATTGGGTTTGTCGCAGCGCCGGGTCGCCGAACTGTCCGGGTTAACCCACAGTGCGATCAGCACCATCGAACAGGACAAGGTCAGCCCGGCCATCAGCACGCTGCAAAAGCTGCTGAAGGTCTATGGTCTGTCGCTGTCGGAATTCTTTGCCGAACCGGAAGCCGCCGACGAGCCGCGCGTGGTGATCGACGCCGAGGATCTGATTGAGATCGGCAGCCAGGGGGTGTCGATGAAACTGGTGCATAACGGCAGCCCGACGCGCAACCTGGCGATGATGCTGGAAACCTACCAGCCCGGCACCACCACCGGCGAAAAGATCAAGCATCAGGGGGAAGAGATCGGCACCCTGCTGGAAGGCGAAATCGTGCTGACCATCAACGGCCAGAGCTACTGCCTGAGCGCTGGCCAGAGTTACGCCATCAACACCGGCATCCCGCACAGCTTCAGCAATACGTCGGCGCGTATCTGCCGCATCGTCAGCGCACACACCCCCACCACCTTCTGACCGCTTCTCGCACCGGCGCAGCCTGACGCGGGTTGCGCCCCTGCCCGCCAACGCTTTTTTCATCTCCGCTATGCCATTTTGTTGGTTGCCAACGGCGCAATCTGTGTTACAACAGAGCAAAACAGCCATCTAAACATCTAAACGGCCTTAATACCCTATGTCAACCGCAACGCCTTCACGCCTCGAGATGCGCAATATCTCGATCGCCTTCGCCGGCTTCAACGCGCTGCAAGACGTGGACTTCACGCTGCAGGGCAGCTCAATCCATGCGCTGGTCGGCGCCAACGGCGCAGGCAAGTCGACGCTGATGGCAATCCTCTCCGGCGCCCACGATCATTATCGCGGCGAAATCCTGATCGACGGCCAGGCGGTGGCGATCCACTCCCCGTTGCAGGCGCGCCGCCACGGCATTCACGTGGTGCAGCAAGAGGTCGACGTCGCGCTGATCCCCACGCTGTCGGTGGCGGAGAACATCATGCTGGACTGGCTGAACGAGCCGGGGCATTGGCTGAACTGGGCGGAGCTGCACCGCCGAGCCGCCCAGCTGTTGCAGCAATGGGCGCTGCCGCTCAACCCGCGCAAACGCCTGGCAGACTGTACGCTGGCGGAAAAACAGCAGGTGCTGCTGGCGCGCGCGCTGTCGCACCGCTGCCGTTTTCTGGTGCTCGACGAGCCGACCGCGCCGCTCGATCGCGCCGAGAGCGAGCGCCTGTTTAACGTGGTGCGCCGCCTGCAATCCGAAGGCATCGGCATCGTATTTATTTCCCACCGCATCCACGAACTGAGCGACATTTGCGATCGGCTGACGGTGCTGCGCGACGGCCGCCGCGTCAGCGAAGACGCCATGCGCGGGCTGAGCGGCGAACAGATCGTCGAAAAGATGCTCGGTCATCGGCTGGACGACATTTTCCCGCCGCCGCGCCCGCCGCACCCTGAGCGAACGCTGCTGCAGGTGCAAGGCTTACGCGATCGCCACAAGCTGCGCGACGTTTCGCTGCGGCTGCATGAAGGCGAGATCCTCGGCATCGCCGGGCTGGCCGGGGCGGGCAAAACCGAGCTGTGCAAAGCGCTGTTCGGCGCCAGCGCGGTGCAGCTCGAGCGCGGCGAACTGCGCGGGCAACCCTGGGCGCCGCGCGCGCCGCATCTGTCGGTCGAACAGGGATTGGCGCTGGTGCCGGAAGAGCGCCGCAAAGAAGGCATTTTTATCGATGAGGCGATCCCGATGAACCTGAGCGTCAGCGCCGACGACAGCTTCTCGCGCTGGAGCCTGTTCAGCCGGCGACAGGAACTGCGCTGGGCGCGCGAGATCATGCAGCGCCTGAACATTCGCGCCTCCGGCCCGCAACAGCGGCTGGCGCGCCTGTCCGGCGGCAATCAACAAAAAGTGGCGATCGGCAAATGGCTACGCGGCGACGCCGAGGTGCTGATCTTCGATGAGCCGACCAAGGGCGTAGACATCAAGGCCAAGCGGGAACTGTTCAGCCTGATCGACGGCCTGGCGCGCGCCGGCAAAGGCGTGATTTACGCCTCCGGCGAGTTTGCCGAACTGGTTGGCCTGTGCGATCGCATCTGCGTGCTGTGGGACGGCCGCATCGTGGCGGAGCTGCACGCCGCCGACATCGACGAAGAAACCTTATTGCTCTATTCCACCGGAGGAACCCCTGCGTGAGTAAAGAATTTGCCCTGCGGCCAGCGCTGCCCTGGCGTCAACAGCTGTTCGATTTCCTCTACAAATGGGGCATGCTGCTGACCGTCGCGGCGCTGATCGCCCTGTTTGGCCTGGCGTCGGACAACTTTCTCGACGCCAACAACATCATCAATATCCTGCGTTCGATCGCCATCGTGACGGTGATCGCCATCGGCGTCTCTATCTCGCTGTCGGTCGGCGGTTTCGATCTGTCGGTCGGTTCGACCGCCTCGTTGGCCAACGCGCTGGTGATTTCGCTGTTCGTCTGGCACGGGTTCGGCACCACCGGCGCCATTGTGGTGACGCTGTTGCTGTGCACGCTGGTCGGCCTGTTCAACGCCCTGCTGATCGTGGTGTTCAGAATTCCCGATATGCTGGCGACGCTGGCCAGCCTGTTCGTGATCCAGGGCGTGGCGATGACCTACAGCTACGGCGGCTCCATCACCCAAAACATGGTGCTGCCGAACGGCGACATGGCGGAAGGCCTGATCCCGGAGATGTTTTCCGCCCTCGGTCAGGTGCCGGTGATCGTGTTGATCATGCTGGCGGTCACCGTGGCGGTGCAACTGTTCCTGTCGCTGACCAAGCACGGCCGCCGCATGTACGCCATCGGCGGCAATCCCGAGGCCGCGCGCCTGTCGGGCATTCGCACCGTACGTTACAGGGTGGCCGCTTACGTCATTTCTTCTTGGCTGGCGGCGCTTGGCGGCATCCTGTTGGCGTCACGTATTGGTTCTTCGCAGGTCAACGCCGGCGGCGGCTATCTGATGGATGCGGTGGCGGCGGCCTACATCGGCTTCTCGCTGGCCGGCTCCGGCAAACCCAATGCGCTCGGCACCCTGATCGGCGCGGTGATCCTCGGCGTGCTGCAAAACGGCCTGGTGATGCTCTCGGTGCCCTACTACGCCATGGACATTATCAAAGGCCTGGTGTTGGCGCTGGCGCTGGCCATCACCTATATCCAGAAACGCTGATCCTCTCCGGCGCACGTCCGCTGCGCCGCTTTTCCCTTTAATTCATCCGGTTACTCTTTCCCGTCAGAATAACAAGCATACAAATGATATGAATTATCATTAGCGTTTACATTCAGTAAAAAATCCTTACAATGGCCTCACGCAACGCTGACGAAGCGACGGATTTCTCAGCGAACGATGAATTATTTCATTAGAAATTCAATTGGTTAATTACTTTCACTTCAATCCAGGAAAGGTTTACCTCATGGAAACGCCACGTTACAGCAAGCTCGCCGCTCTGGTGATCGCCTCACTCAGCGCCACCGCCGCACTGGCCGCGCCGCAGGACGATACCCAAGACACCATGGTCGTCACCGCCTCCGGCTTCCAGCAAAAAATTCAGGACTCCGCCGCCTCCATCTCGGTGATCCCGCGCCAGCAGATCGAAGATAAGGCCTATCGCGACGTGACCGACGCGCTGAAAGACGTGCCGGGCGTAGTGGTCACCGGCGGCGCCAGCAGCAGCGACATCAGCATTCGCGGCATGTCCTCCAAGTACACGCTGATCCTGGTGGACGGCAAGCGCGTCGACACCCGCGGTACCCGGCCGAACAGCGACAACGCCGGTATCGAACAGGGCTGGCTGCCGCCGATGGAAACCATCGAGCGCATCGAAGTGGTGCGCGGGCCAATGTCTTCGCTGTACGGCTCCGACGCCATGGGCGGCGTGATCAACGTCATCACCCGCAAGACCTCCCGCACCGAGTGGAAAGGCTCGCTGCACGGCGACGCTACCCTTCAGGAAAACCGCGATTCCGGCGATCTGTTCCAGACCAACGCCTACGCCTCCGGCCCGCTGATTGAAGGCCTGCTGGGCCTGCGGGTCAACGGCCTGCTGTCGCGCCGCGCGGAAGATAAAATCGTCAACGGTTACAACGAACAGCGCATGCGCAGCGGCACTGCGGTGTTCACCCTGACGCCGGACGAGAAAAACGAATTCGACTTCGAAGTCGGCCGCTCGCTGCAGGATCGCAACAGCACGCCGGGCAAATCGGTGGTGGCGGAACGCTGCAGCAAAGGCAAATGCACGCCAGCGTCGCGCAGCGAAAGCCTGTATACGCGCACCAACTACGCGCTGACCCACAACGGCTATTACGACTTCGGCAACTCCACCAGCTACGTTCAGCGGGAAGAGACCAACAACCCTGGCCGCAATATGAAGATGTACAACACCATCTTCAACACCCAGAACCAGTTCGAGCTGGGCTCCCATATGCTGAACCTCGGCGGACAGTATCGCTATGAAAAACTGAGCGACGGCGGCAACCAGCTTGAATCTGCAAAAGACGTTAACCAGTTAACGCGCTGGAGCTGGGCGCTGTTCGCCGAAGACGAGTGGGCATTGACCAACGACTTCAGTCTGACGACCGGCATCCGCATGGATCAGGACGAAAACTTCGGCAGCCACTGGACACCGCGCATGTACGGCGTCTGGCATCTGACCGAACAGTGGACGCTGAAAGGCGGCGTCTCCGCCGGTTACAAATCGCCGGACCTGCGCCAATCCTCCGCCAACTGGGGCCAGGTCACCGGCGGCGGCGTGCGTAAAGGCATCATCGTCGGCAATCCGGATCTGCAGCCGGAGAAAAGCCTGAGCGAAGAGATCGGCCTGATGTGGGATAGCCTGAAAGGCATCAACGCCGGGGTTACGGTCTTCAATACCGACTTCAAGAACAAGATCACCGAAGTGCGCCGCTGCGAAGACACGCCGGACTGTAAGATCGGCAACGATGTCTATGACTTTATCAGCGATCGCGTCAACGTCGACAAAGCCAATATGCGCGGCGTAGAAGCCACCTTCGGCTGGCAGATCAACAAAGACTGGAAGTGGAACACCAACTACACCTACACCTCTTCCGAGCAGAAGAGCGGCGAGTTCCAGGGCAAGGCGCTCAACCAGATGCCGAAGCACATGGTCAACACAGTGCTGGACTGGCGCGCCACGCAAGACCTCAGCCTGTGGTCACGCGTTAACTTCCGCAGCAAGACGTCGGAATACCTGAGCCGCACCTCGATGGCCAAGAGCACGCCGTCTTACACCTTCGTCGATGCAGGCCTGAGCTATCAGGCGGCGAAAAACCTGCAGCTGACCGGCGGGGTCTACAACATCCTCGACAAGACCGTGGATTACGACCACTACAACACCACGCTGGACGGCCGCCGTTACACCGTCGGCATGACCTACAACTTCTGATGCCCCCGGGCGCGCGCTGCGCGCCCTTTTCATTCCATCACCGTGAGGAAGCCCCATGAAATTACGCCGCTCCCCCCTGATGATCGCCCTGCTGGCCACGATGGCGCTGGCGGGTTGCCACAGCAAAACCGACGCGCCGGCGGCCCCGGCCACCGTCAATGTCCAGCACCTGAACGGCAGCACCGAGGTGAAAAAACACCCACAGCGCATCGTGGTGCTGGATTACGCCTCGCTGGAAACGCTGCAGCTGCTGGGCGTCGAGCCGCTGGCGCTGCCCGGCAACCGCAAGAACTTGCCGGATAACCTGAAGCGCTATCAGGACGACAAATACCTCAATGCCGGTACCCTGTTCGAGCCGGATATGGCCGTGCTGCGCGCCGCCAAACCGGATCTGATCCTGATCGCCGGCCGGGCGTCCAAGGCCTATGACGAGCTGAACGCGCTGGCGCCGACGTTGAACATGTCCGTCGATCCGCAGGATCAGTTGGGCAGCCTGAAACAGCGCACGCTGCAGCTGGGTGAGCTGTTCGATAAGCAGCAGCAGGCGCAGGCGGCGGTCGATAAGCTGGATGCGCAGATCGCCGCGGTCAAACCGCAGGCCGCCCAGGCCGGGCACGGACTGGTGGTGCTGTTCTCCGGCGGCAAGATCAGTGCTTACGCCCCCAAGAGCCGTTTCAGCTTCGTCTATGACGTCCTCGGCTTCTCGTCTGCGTTGCAGTCCGACGAGAAAGACGTGCGCGGCAACAAACTGACGCCTGAGCAGGTGGCCAAACTGAATCCGGACTGGCTGTTCGTTATCGACAGAGACGCCGCGACCGGGCGGCCGAACGCGGTGGCGCCGCAGAAGATCCTTACCGGCACCGCGCTGAAGAAAACCACGGCGGTGAAAAAAGGCCAGGTGGTTTACCTGCCGGCGGCCGAGGTCTATCTGTCCGGCGGCATCGTCACCGCCCAGCACGTTGTTGAACGCGTGAGCGAGGCGCTCAATCACACTGCACGATAAAGAAAGCCCGGCGATGCCGGGCTTTTTTCTGGATTAAATCGTCGGCTGATTTACCAAGCCGTCTATCAGCACCTGCGGCGTGCCCTGCGAGCAGCGTTCGATACGCCCGCGCACGCCGTAGACCCGCGCCAGGCTCTGCGGCGTAATCACCTGATCCGGCGCGCCGTCGGCGATCAGATCGCCATCCTGCAGCATCAGCACGTGGTCGCCGTGACGCAGTGCGATATTGATGTCATGCACCACCACCACCGTCACGATGTTGCGCTTGCGGGTTTCGCGGCGCACCAAATCCATCACGTGGAACTGATAGTTGAGATCGAGCGCGCTCAGCGGCTCATCCAGCAACAGCAGAGAAGGCTGGCGGATCAGCGACTGCGCCAACCCCACCAGCTGTTTCTGGCCGCCGGACAGCTGATCGAGATAGCTCAGCGCCAGGTGGGCGATGCCCAGCTGTTCCAGCAAAGCCATCACTTCCGCTTCGCTGCCGGCGTTGCTGCGGCCGCCCGAGGCGCGCTGCGCCACGATGATCGACTCCAGCACGTGCAGATGCACCCCGGCGGGCAGCGACTGCGGCAGGTACACCACCTTCTCCGCCCGACGGGCGAACGGCATCTGCATCAGATCGCCGTCGTCCAGCCACAGCTTGCCCTGCGCCGGGTTCAGCCCGGCCAGTGAACGCAGCAGCGTCGATTTGCCGCTGCCGTTCGGCCCCAGCAGCACGGTGATTTGCCCACGCGGCAGCATCGGCACCGAGAGATCGTCAATCACCTGGCGTTTCGGGTAGCCCGCCGAGAAGTTTTCTATCCGCAAGCCCTGGTTCATACGTTCCCCCGGTGGCGCAGAATAATGCTCAGGAAGAACGGCACCCCGACCAGCGACGTCACGATACCCACCGGAATGATCACCCCAGGCACCAGGTTTTTCGACGCCACCGAGGCCATCGACAGCACCAGAGCGCCGATCAGCGCGCTGGCTGGCAGATAGAAGCGGTGATCTTCGCCGAAGATCATGCGGGCGATATGCGGCGCCACCAGGCCGATAAAGCCGATAGGCCCGACAAAGGCCACCGCCAGCGCCGAGAGAATGCTGATGCGCAGCAGCGTGGTCAGCCGCAGACGACGCACGTCGATGCCGAAGCTCACCGCCCGGTCTTCACCCAGGCGCAGCGCCGTCAGTTTCCACGAGCTCATCATCGACAGCGGCAGCAGCACGGCGAACACGCCGAACAGAATGCCCAGCTTGTCCCATGAAGCGCGCGCCAGGCTACCCATGGTCCAGAACACCAGCCCCTGCAGCGTGTCCTCGCTGGCGATGAACTGCATCATCGAAACCAGCGCGTTGAAGGTAAACACCAGCGCGATGCCGAACAGCACCACGCCGGAGGTGGCGACCCGCGTCCAGCGCGTGATGCCGTCGAGCATCAACGCGGCGAACAGCGCAAAGATAAAGGCGTTGGCGGAGATGAACCACTGATCGGGAATCCCCGGAATGCCGATGCCGAGCACGATCGCCAGCGCGGCGCCAAAGGCCGCGGCGGAAGACACGCCGAGAGTAAAGGGACTGGCCAGCGGGTTATTCAGGATGGTCTGCATTTCCGCCCCGGCCAGGCCGAGCGCAAAGCCCACCACCACCGCCATCAGCGCATACGGCAAGCGGATATCCCAGACGATCACCCGCGTACCGGCGTCGGCCGCGGCGGGGTCAAGCAGCGTTTGCCATAAGGATGCCAGCGACAGGCCGGACGGCCCCATGGTGAAATCCAGCAGCAGCGAGCCCAGGATCGCCAGTGCCAACACGCCCATCATCAACAGGCGATGGCGAAGAATATGCTGATAACGCCCCATCACGCCGGCGTCGGGTTGCCCCTTGGCTTCAGTCATGGGATCGGTGGATACGCTCATTAGTTAAGATACCTGTTGCAACCATGATGACAGCGGCGCGAAAGCGGCCGCCGTGAACCGGAAATTGCGCGCAGACCGCCCGCGCGCAGCCGTTAACAATAAAACAAACGATAATACTTATCAATCATATCAATAGGTGAAAACGGCGTTGTCGAAATGTAATAATTTGTTTTTACTCGCCATTTTTCAACCCCTCGCGTTTCCTCCCTTCACCGCCATTAGGTTAATTATTCTGAAAATTATTCCTGATCCGACCAGACTCTGACAAAACACGAAAAAACCACATAGAATCCAGAACCACGGCACCGCGCGTGCAAAAAACTTCAGGCTGCCGCAAGAGCGGCCTTATTGACGAGGCAGTAATGAGAAGTCCATCTCCGGCGGTAACGCCCAAACGTCCTGCGCTGCTGAACTGGCTGTTATACAGCCCGCTGCACGCCGATGACGAGCCGTTTCAACGCCAGCTGCGGCTCACGTTGACGCCCTCTCCTCTCACCCCTTGGCTGAATGCCGCGGGGCCGGCCGCGCTGCTGGTGGGGTACGCCTGGCTGAGCCAGCGGCCGATCGGCATCGGCTTGCTGCTGCTGTTGCTGCTGTTGACCGCCGGGCGCGCCTGGCTGGCGCGCCGACGTCAGCCTGCCTGGCCGAACGCCATGCTGGTGACGGTGCTGCTGTGGGCGCTGCTGGTCGGCGCCAGCGCGGCCCTGGCGATGCTGTCGGGCCGCTTCGTGCTGATCCTGTTCGCCGGTCTGACGATCACCGCCCTGGCCTGCTGGCTGATGCAGCGTCACGCCGCCGCCCCGCGCTTCGCGCTGCTTGAAGTGATCGTACTGACGCTGCCCTATCTGCTGGCGGCCCCGCTGTCACGGGTGCAAAACCTGTTTATCCTGGCGGATCTCGCCCCGCTGTGGCTGGTGCTGGCCCATGGCATGATCGCTCGCTATCACCGCCAATTGGTGCAGCGCGTCACGCTGGCGTGGGAAAAGCAGCTGGCGTCACACCGCGATCGCCTGACCGGCTTCCTCAACCGCGCGGGGGGCGAAGCGGTGATGCGCAGCATCTGCCGCCCCGGTTCGACGCAGCCGATCTCCCACCTGTTCATTCTTGAATTCGGCCCGCTGGCAGCGCTCTACCAAAGCCACGGCGTCCAGATCGGCGACGACGTACTGCGCACCGTCGGCGAACGCCTCAAGACGCTGATCCGCCCCAGCGACTACGTCTGCCGCTATACCGGCGGTCTGTTTTTGATTCTGGTGCACGATCTGCCCTACGGGGCGGAAAGCGAGTTCCTGGCGCGCATTGTGCCGCCACTGGAGGCGCCCTACGATTTTGGCGCGTTCGGCGAGGTGAACATGCAGCTTAGCGCCGGCATTCTGGCGTTGACGCAGGATTACGCGACGGTGGACAGTTTGATGAGCTCGGCACAGCAGGCGCTGGCGGAAGCCAAAGGCGGGAAAAAGTAACATAAAACGCGGCGGGAGCCCCCGCCGCGTATCACTCACCGAAAATTACTTCACGTCCATCTTCGGGAATTCCATTTCGCTGTACTTCACCACACGGGTGCCGCGCGACAGCTTGTAGCCGAACCAGATCAGCAGGAACAGCGGGATGCCGATGTAGGTCGCGGTCACGCCGTACCAGTCGATCTTGTCTTGCAGGAAGGCCTGATAGTTCTGGCCCAGGGTGATGATCAGGCACAGCACGAAGGCGAAGATCGGCCCCAGCGGGAAGAACCCGGAACGGTACGGCAAGTCGTTCAGATCGCGCCCCTGCAGCATGTAACCGCGACGGAAGCGGTAGTGGCTGATGGCGATGCCCAACCAGGCGATGAAGCCGGTCATGCCCGAAGTATTCAGCAGCCACAGATAAACCGACTGGTTGCCAAACATCGACGTCAGGAAGCACAGGCCGGCCACCACGCAGGTCGCATACAGCGCGTTGCGCGGCACGCCGCCTTTCGACAGCTTGGCGAAGATGCGCGGCGCCTTGCCTTCCGAGGCCAGAGTGAACAGCATGCGGGTAGACGCGTACATACCCGAGTTACCGGCGGACAGCACCGCCGTCAGGATCACCGCGTTCATCACCGCCGCCGCCGACAGCAGGCCGGCATGCTGGAACACCAGGGTGAACGGGCTGACGCTGATGTCTTTCACGTCATTGCGCAGCAGGCTCGGATCGGTGTACGGAATGATCAGGCTGATGATCAGAATGGCGAAGATATAGAACAGCAGGATACGCCAGAACACCTGACGCACCGCGCGCGGGATGTTTTTGCCCGGGTTTTCCGACTCGCCGGCCGCGATGCCGATAAGTTCGGTGCCCTGGAACGAGAAGCCGACGATCATCGCCACGCCGATCATCGCCGAGAAGCCGCCGGCGAACGGCGCGTCTCCTATCGTCCAATTCAGCCAGCCGGCGTGTTCGCCGCCCTTCAGAATGCCGACGATCATCAGCACGCCGACGGCGATGAAGATAATCACGGTGCTGACCTTGATCAGCGCAAACCAGTATTCCGCCTCGCCGAACCCTTTCACCGAAATGTAGTTCAGCAGGAACATCAGGCCGAGGAACAGCGCGCTCCAGATCCAACCCGGCGTGTCCGGGAACCAGTAACTCATCACCAACTGCGAGGCCACCAGGTCAACCGCGATGGTCACCGCCCAGTTGTACCAGTAGTTCCAGCCCAGCGCGAAGCCGAAGCCTTCTTCCACGTATTTGGCGCCGTAGGTGGAGAATGAACCGGAGACCGGCATAAAGGCCGCCAGTTCGCCCAGGCTGGTCATCAGGAAATACACCATCAAACCGATCAGAGCGTAAGACAACAGTGCCCCGCCGGGGCCTGCCTGAGAAACCGTGGCGCCCGAGGCGACGAACAGACCGGTGCCGATGGAGCCGCCGATGGCGATCATGGTCAAATGCCGGGCTTTCAGCTCGCGGCGCAATCCGGGTGCTTGCTGCCCCGATGTTTTTATATCCTGCTGAGCCATTCGTTCCCTATCTATCTGCTCTTCGAAAAATGAGGGCGGATTGTAACAAATACCCGCCGGTGAACTAGCAACATTGCACTGATATAAGATAGCTTCATAATTCAGAGGCAATTATTAGCCGCGGCCCTTATGGCCTTACTTACTCTCATTAATGTGAGCGCGCGCAGATTTTTATGCTTTTTCAGGCCTGCGCGGCGATAGAAGGCGTGACGCGCTGCCGATTACAGCGCGCAATAGCTGAGAAAACGCTGCAACGCGTTGGAGATGTGCTTTTGCCGATGGCGAATCAGGTACAGGGTGCGACGCAGCGGCGGCAGCGGAAGCGGCAGTTCCACCAGCGCGCCGCTGGCCAGCTGTTCGGCCACCACCCGCCGCGACAGGCAGCTGATGCCGATACCGTGCCGTACCGCGTGCTTGATCGCCTCGGAATTGCCCAGCTCCATCACCAGCTGGAAATGCGGCAGATGCGCCAACAGCAGATGATCCAGCACCTCGCGAGTGCCCGAACCGCGCTCGCGCAGGATCCAGGGCGCATTGGCCAACGCCTCCAGCGTCGGCGGCTCAC
Source organism: Serratia sp. LTN-2 (assembly GCF_059740205.1). NCBI lineage: Bacteria > Pseudomonadati > Pseudomonadota > Gammaproteobacteria > Enterobacterales > Yersiniaceae > Serratia > Serratia sp. LTN-2. The sequence goes on from NZ_JCAXDO010000003.1 coordinate 328,874, forward strand.
GGGTCAGCGGGTTATCCGGCGCGGCGAACACCACCAGCTCGTCCTCCAGCCACGGCTGCGTCACCAGCTCCGGCATATGGCAAGGCCCCTCGATCAATCCCAGATCGACGCGAAAATCCGCCACCGCCACGATCACGTCCTGGCTGTTGCCGACATTCAGCTCCAGCGGCGCGGCCGGAAAATCCCGGCGGTAACGGGCGATCATCTCCGGCAGCATGTAGTTGCCGATGGTGCTGCTGGCGGCGATGCGCAGCGCCCCGCCGTCATGGCGAAACAGCTGCTCGATCTCCCCCGCCTGTTCCAACAACGCCAGCGCCTTGGGATACAGCAACCGGCCATGTTCGTTGATCACCAGCCGTTTGCCGACGCGATCGAACAGCTGCACGCCCAGCTGCCCCTCCAGATCCGCCAGTGCCGCGCTGACCGCCGACTGCGACAGCGCCAGCACCACCGAGGCCTGAGTGGTCGAACCGCTTTTCAGCACTTCGGTGAAGACTTCCAGTTGACGCAACGTGATATGCATAGCTGTCCCGGTATTGAAAGAAGGTTCCGTCAGAGAACCAAAATATGATGTCGACATGATGTGGGCGACCCGATCAGGCCACCCGGTTTACGGCCCGATCGGCGTTACTTGCCCAAAGCGACCAGCTGCGCCGCGGCGGCCAGCACCGCCTCGCGCGGCGTGCCGGTTTCGTCCCGCTGTATTAATTGCAGCATCGCCACCAGGCGATCGCGATCGACCGCTTTGTTCTCTTCAATCAAACGCCGCACCGCGCGGCCCACTTCCAGGTCTATCTGCTCTCTGCGTTGATCGTCGATATCCATCGCCTGCTCCTGTTCAGTTGGAAAATTGACGGCGGCTCGCCGCGCCTCCCTCACCCTAGCCGCAATGCGGCTTTATGCCAATGTCTGAACACATACCACTTATTCAGATAGGTTATAAATATATAATCAATTTCTCTTTTATTCAGCCCAAACGTACTCTTAGCGGCAAGAAACAGACTGAAGGACTGACTTTTATGGCGACTGATACCACTCACACTTATCCCGAGCGACGCTTTCCGCTGTTCGGCCTGCCGCGGCTGGTGCCAGGGCTGCTGCTGACCGGCGCGCTCACCGCGCTGGCCGTCTGGGCCGGCGATATTCCCTGGGTGGCGGAGCTGGGGCTGGGGGCGCTGACGCTGGCGATCCTGCTCGGCATTCTGGTGGGCAACACGTTGTATCCGCGCTGGCAAACCGCTTGCCATAGCGGCGTACAGCTGGCTAAACAGCGTCTGCTGCGTTTGGGTATTATCCTTTACGGCTTCCGGCTGACCTTTCAGCAGATCGCCGACGTGGGCGCCAGCGGCATCATCATCGACGCGCTGACCCTGACCACCACCTTCCTGCTGGCCTGTTGGCTCGGCAAAAAAGTGTTCGGCATCGACAGCCAGACCGCGATACTGATCGGCGCCGGCAGCAGCATTTGCGGCGCGGCGGCGGTGATGGCCACCGAGCCGGTGCTGAAGGCCGACTCCAGCAAAGTGGCGGTGGCGGTCTCGACCGTGGTGGTGTTCGGCACCCTGGCGATCTTCGCCTACCCGTGGCTGTACCAGTTGAACGAACACTTCCAGTGGCTGCCGTTCAGCCAGGAAACCTTCGGCATCTACGCCGGCTCCACCATTCACGAAGTGGCTCAGGTGGTCGCCGCCGGGCACGCCATCGGGCCTGACGCCGAAAACGCGGCGGTGATCGCCAAGATGATTCGCGTGATGATGCTGGCACCGTTCCTGCTGCTGCTGTCGGGCTACATCAGCCGCGGCGGCGAAGGCAAGGCGGAAAAATCCGCCATCACCATTCCGTGGTTCGCCGTGCTGTTTATCGCCGTCGCCGGGTTGAACTCCTTCAACCTGCTGCCGGCCACGCTGGTGCGTCACCTGATCACCGCCGACACTTGGATGCTGGCGATGGCGATGGCGGCGCTGGGGCTGACCACCCACATCAGCGCCGTGCGCCAGGCCGGGATGAAACCGATTCTGTTGGCTACGCTACTGTTCGTCTGGCTGCTGGTCGGCGGCGCCGCGATAAATCAGCTGGTGCAACACTGGTTCTAATCTCCCCTTCTGCGGCCCGCTTCGGCGGGCCGCATTTATTCCGCCCGCCATCAATGCCATAATGTCACCGATAACACAGGAGAATGAAGATGAAGTTTGTCGGTGCACATGTCAGCGCGTCAGGCGGCGTGGATCAAGCGGTTATCCGCGCGCACGAATTGGAGGCGACCGCGTTCGCCCTGTTCACAAAAAATCAGCGTCAATGGAAGGCCGCGCCGCTGGCCGCCGACGTGATCGATAAGTTCAAGAGCGCCTGCGCCCAGTACGGCTTCGGGCCGGGGCAGATCCTGCCGCACGACAGCTACCTGATCAACCTTGGGCACCCGGTGGCCGACGCGTTGGAAAAATCGCGCGAAGCGTTTATCGACGAGCTGCAGCGTTGCGAACAGCTGGGGCTGACGCTGCTGAACTTCCACCCAGGCAGCCACCTGCTGCAAATCGATGAAGACAAGTGCCTGGCGCGCATCGCCGAATCGATCAACATCGCGCTGGATAAAACCGCCGGCGTGACGGCCGTGATCGAGAACACCGCCGGCCAGGGCAGCAATCTGGGCTTCAAATTCGAACACCTGGCGGCGATCATCGACGGCGTGGAAGACAAAAGCCGCGTCGGCGTCTGCATCGATACCTGCCACGCCTTCGCCGCCGGCTACGATCTGCGCACCGAAGAAGAGTGCGAGCGTACCTTTAAGCAGCTTGGCGACATCGTCGGTTTCAACTACCTGCGCGGCATGCACCTGAACGACGCCAAGAGCGAGTTCAACAGCCGCGTCGATCGCCACCACAGCCTGGGGGAAGGCAACATCGGCAAAACGGTGTTCAGCTACATCATGCGCGATCCGCGTTTCGACAATATTCCGTTGATTCTGGAAACCGTAAACCCGGATATCTGGGCCGAAGAGATCGCCTGGCTGAAGGCGCAGCAGTAACCCTCCCCTGGCCGCTCGCCTAAGCGCGGGCGGTTTCCTTCACCGCGTGCTCCGCCGCCAGCATGGCGCTGAACTGACGCAGCGTTTCTTCATCCAGGCCCGCAGCCCTGAACACCGCGGTGGTAAAGCTGACCGGCGCCGATCCCGGCGCCGTAATGACTCGGTCATCCGCCACGGCGGCGGCGCTCGCAACGAAACGGCGCTGCCCGGTATAGCCCGCCACATGACGCGTCAAAAACTCGGCATCGTTGGAGGTGTGCGCCCTGCCGTTCAACAGGCCGGCCCGCGCCAACGCCAGCGTCCCGCCGCAAATGCCCGCCACAGTCGCACCGCGTTGCAGCTGCTCGTTGAGCAGCGCGCTGATGTCCGGCGCCCGTTCGGTTTCCCACAGGGTGCCGCCAACCACCACCAGCACCTCGGGGCACCAATCCGCCAATTCGGCAACGCCGCGAGCCACCTCTACCGTCAACCCGCCCTGTGAGCGAAGCTTTCCGGCCTGCGGCGCAAAAAACGCCACCTCCAAGCCATAAAACGGCCCGCCAACGCCGGCGATAAGCGCGTATTCCCAATCGGCGAAACCGGATGTCAGTACGATCGCCACTTTTTTAGCCACTGATGAATCTCCTTGAGTCATTCCTTGTTCGCAGGAACAAAGTCGCGCTATCAGCGTAGAAAGCATTGTGATTTTTGACCAGGGGTAAATCGTGCTAACCGACTAAGGCACAAACAAAAACGCGCAGCTCGAGGCTGCGCGTTTTGCGGTATCGGCAAGGCTTACGCCGCGGCGGCTACCGGCGCTTCAGCACGTTTCAGCAGGGCGTACGCCACCCCCGCCAGCAGCGTGCCTGCAGCGATCGCCACCAGGTACAACAGCACCGGCGAAATCGCGCCCGGGATCAGCAGCACGAACAGCCCACCGTGCGGCGCCATCAATTTGGCGCCGAAGGCCATCGACAGCGCGCCGGTCAGTGCCCCGCCGGCAATGCAGCACGGCAGCACGCGCATCGGATCGCGGGCGGCGAATGGAATCGCCCCTTCGGTAATAAAGCACAGCCCCAGCACCAACGCCGCCTTGCCGCCTTCCTGTTCAGATTTCGGGAACTTGCGGCGCGCCAGCAGCGTCGCCAGCCCCATAGCCAGCGGCGGTACCATGCCCGCCGCCATGATCGCCGCCATCGGCGCATACACCGAGGAGCTGAGCAGCGCGACGCCGAACGCGTAGGCCGCTTTGTTCACCGGGCCGCCCATGTCGGTGCACATCATGCCGCCGAGGATTGCGCCCAGCAGCACTGCGTTGGCGGTGCCCAGCGATTGCAGCCAATGGGTCAGGCCTTCCATGATCTTCGCCACCGGCGTGCCGACCACGTAAATCATGATAAGGCCGGTGATCAGGCTGGCAACCAGCGGAATGATCAGGATCGGCTTCAACGCTTCCATGCTTTGCGGCAGGCGCAGCTTGCTGCTGATCGCCTTGGCGACGTAACCCGCCAGGAAGCCGGCGATGATACCGCCGAGGAAACCGGCGCCGGTGCTCACCGCCAGCATGCCGCCGATCAGGCCCGGCGTCAGCCCCGGACGATCCGCGATGGAAAAGGCGATGAAACCGGCCAATACCGGCACCATCAGCGCGAAGGCGGAGCCGCCGCCGATCTGCATCAGCGCCGCCGCCAGCGTGCCTTTGACTTCAAACGCCTTGATGCCGAACACGAACGACAGCGCGATGCACAACCCGCCTGCCACCACCATCGGCAGCATGTAAGACACGCCAGTCAGCAGGTGGCGATACGGGCCGTTGCCCTCTTTCTTTTTCGCCGCCGGCGCCGCGTTGCCGCGCTGCTGCGGCTGAAACACTTCCGCCTCGGCCTGCGCCTTGTCCAACTCCTGGGCGGTTTTCTTCAGCGCCAGGCCGGTCGAAGTGCGATACATCGGCTTACCGGCAAATTTGTCCAGATCCACTTCGATGTCCGCCGCGACGATCACCAAATCCGCCGCCGCCACTTCTTCCGGAGTGATAGCGTTGCCGGCGCCCACGGAGCCGCGCGTTTCCACCTTCACCCACCAGCCGCGCTTCTTCGCTTCGCTTTCAATGGCTTCGGCGGCCATAAAGGTGTGCGCCACGCCGGTCGGGCAGGCAGTGATCGCCACGATGCGTTTTTGCCCGGCGGCTTTCACCGCCGCCGCCTGCGGCGCCTGATAGGTTTCAGCTTCGGCCTTGGCCCGTGCCAGAAAAGCCTCCGGTTCACGCACCGCCTGCTCTACCTCACCCACATACACCAATTTGCCGTTCAGCCCGGCGTCAGCAGGCGCAGTCTGCCCTGCCACCACCACCAGTTCGGCATCCTGCAGCGACTCGACCAGCGTCAGGCCGGTTTTGGCCGCGGCAGCCTCCAGCATGCGTTTCGCCAGGTGGCCACGGGCCTGCCCCAACGAACTGTCTACCATCAGCAGCGTTTTCATTCTGCCTCCTGCTATTGATTGAAAGGTTTCAGATCGACGCGCGCCATCATCGCGGCCAACTGGGGACGATCGGTCACGCCGACGTTGCTCTGGCTGACCGCCAGCGCCGCTACCGCCGTGGCCAAACGCAGGGTGTGTTCGCTGGATTCGCGCATCAACAGGCCGTAAATCAGGCCGCCGACCATCGAATCGCCGGCACCCACGGTGCTGACCACCTCACAGGACGGCGGTTTGGCGATCCAGGCGCCGGAAGCGTTAACCCACAGCGCGCCTTCCGCACCGAGGGAGATCACCACGTGGGCGATGCCCTGCTCGCGCAGCGCATGCGCGGCCTCAACCACGTCCGCCAGCGCCGGCAGCGGGCGGCCGGCCCAGATTTCCAGCTCGCGGCGGTTCGGTTTGACCAACCACGGCGAGGCCTTCAGCCCGGCGACCAGCGCTTCGCGGCTGCTGTCGAAAATGATGCACGGACACTTGGCGCGCAGCTGGGTCATCCAGTCGGTAAACGCATCGGGATCGACGCCGGCCGGCAGGCTGCCGCTCACCGCCACCATATCGAACTGGCCCAGCCAGCTCAGCGAGTCGCTGACGAAGCGATCCCAGTCCTGCGGCGTCACTTCGAAGCCGGAGAAGTTAAAGTCGGTCACTTCGCCGTCTTTTTCCGTCAGCTTGACGTTGATGCGGGTGCGGCCCGGCACCACCTGGAAGCGGTTGGCGATCCCCAGATCGCTGAACAGCAGCTGGAAACCGTCCTGATTGTCTTTGCCCAGGAAGCCGCCGACGGTGACGTCGATGCCTAAATCCTTCAACACCTTGGCGACGTTGATGCCCTTACCGGCAGCGTGCAGGCCGGCGGTTTTTACCCGGTTGACTTCCCCGCGCTCGATCTGCGGGCAGAAACCCACCAGATCGTACGCCGGGTTCAAGGTGATCGTTGCTACCCTTCTGCTCATGCTGCGCCCTCGCCCAGTCCTTCATTAATCGCTTCGCCGATCGCCTTCAGCGCGGCTTCAGCATCTTCTCCATTGGCGGTAAAGCGCAGGTGGTGCCCTTTCTTCACGCCCAGTGCCACCACCTTCATCAGGCTGCGCCCGTTGGCCGGCTTGCCGCTGCCGTCCAGGTTGGTGACGGTGATGTCACTGTTGAAACTTTTGATCACGTTAACCAGCGCCGTGCCCGGCCGCGCGTGCAGACCGTGCTCGTTGCGGATCACGAACTCGGCGCTCAGCACGCTGCTCTCCTCGGCCACTTCACTGGTCAGCAGCGCCAGCACGCCAGCGGCATCCGCCTTCAGCAAGCGTTCAGCTTTATTGGCCAGCAGCAGATCGCTGAGGTAATTGAGCACCGCCAGCGGCTGCGCGTCGGCGACCGACACCGTCAGCAGCAGCGCCACCGGCTCGCCGTCTTCCACGAAAGCCTGCGCCGGTCGGCTGACGGTGGCCGCGCTGGCCAGGTTGCCTTCAACGCTGTCGCTCAGCCAGATACCCTGCCCCAGGTTCAGCGGCCTGCGGGTGATGACATCGCTGACGAACTGCGCATTGACCGCACCGACCTTTTGCAGCCGACCGGCGTTCAGCGCCTGCAGCGTCATCAGGCTGTCGGCCGCGACGTCGAGCGCAATCAGCGAGACGTCGAACTGGAATTCGGCGCTCTGCTGCTCGCCCATCAACAGGCTGCGCAGCTCTTCCGCAGAGGTGGTTTTCGCCAACCGCTCCGCTACGCTGTCATCGCTCAGCACGTGGGTGAGTTGACGCAGCAGCGCCAAATGCTCGTCGGAACGGGCGGCGATGCCGATCGCCACATAGGCGGTCTGGCCTTCTCCCCAGGCGATGCCTTGCGGGAACTGAAACACCTGCACGCCGGTTTTCAACACCAGATCGCGGGTATCGGTGGTGCCGTGCGGAATGGCGATGCCGTTGCCCAGATAGGTGGACGTCTGCAGTTCGCGCTGCAGCATGCCGTCTACATAGCCGGCGCTGACGCAGCCGGCTTCGGTCAGGGCGGCGGCCACCTGACGGATGGCCTCCTGCTTACCGGCAGCCGCAGCGCCCAGATGAATGTCTTGCGGTGACAACTGGAACATGATTCTCCTCTCCTGCTGAATTGAATCGTTTCAGCTTCATTGAGAAAAAGGAGCGCTATCCGCTGACCACAAGCGGCGGGATAACGCTGAAACGTTTCAAGGAGTGTGTGAGCAGCGCAAGGCGAAAGCAAGTTTTCTCCCTTTCGCCATTGCAGATTTTTGAGCTTACGCACACTTTCGCCGGCGCATTGGTCAGCGCCGGGGCAAAATGACATACTGGTGCTGAAACTTTGCTGACGGAGAAAAGCATGAACGTAGTGACGGGCGTCGGGGTGATCATCGTCAACCCGCAAGGCGAGATTTTGTTGGGCAAACGCTGCGGTTCCCACGCGCCCTTTTGGTCGATTCCCGGCGGCCATCTGGAGGCCGGGGAGACCTTCGAGCAGTGCGCCCAGCGCGAAATCGCCGAAGAGACCGGCTTGCTCATCGATCCGCCGCGCTTCGTGGGCGTCAGCAACAATCTGCAGACCTGGTGCGCCGAAGGCAAACACACGGTGTCTATCTGCCTGCAGGTGGCCCACCCCGGCGGCGCAGCCGAACTGAAAGAACCCGAGAAATGCGCCGAGTGGCGCTGGTGCGCGCCTGACGCCCTGCCGGAACCCCATTTCGAAGCCAGCCGCACCGCTATCCGCCTGTGGCTGAGCGGCCAGGCCTACCTGCCAGCGGTCTGATCCAATGCGAGCGCGTGCTGCGCTCGCTTCCCCTGCCGCATCGCCCCACCGTTATATAAATTAGAATATAACGCTATTTTTTGCGATATACGCCATTTTTTTGACTACGGATAACCCTATGGGGTTAACCCTCTTCTATCATTATCCCTGCAATCGACGTGGCATTCTGACCTCCGGTCGGCGGCCTTTTGGCAAGATTTTATTTTAAATTCATAATTATAAGCGGGTTTACCATGAGCAAAAAACTGACTGGCTTTGAAAAAAAGCGTCGGTGGGGATGGCTATGGCTTTTGCTGCTGGGGATTATCCTCGGCGCGGCGCTGTTGGCCGGGACCGCCACCGTATTCCATAAAACCAGCGATACCGCCTTCTGCGTTTCCTGCCACACCATGCAACAACCGTTGGCCGAATATCAGGGCAGCGTCCACTTCCAGAACACCAAGGGCATCCGCGCCGAGTGCGCCGACTGCCACGTGCCGCACCAGCCGATCGATTATCTGTGGACCAAAATCCGCGCGGTGAAAGACATTTACGGCGAGATGGTCGGCACCATCGATACGCCGGAGAAATACGAAGCGCACAAGCTGGCGATGGCGCAGTCAGTCTGGAAAACGCTGAAAGAGAACGACTCGGCCACCTGCCGCTCCTGCCACAGCTACGACGCCATGGATATCACCGCCCAGCGCCCTGAAGCGCGCCTGCAGCACCCGGTGGCGATCAAACAGGGCGAAACCTGCATCGATTGCCACAAGGGCGTGGCGCATATCCTGCCGGACATGAGCGGCGAAACCCAGGCCGGCGCCGCCGAGCTGGCGAAGGCCGCGGCGTTGACCGCTCCGGACGCCACCACCCTCTACACCATCGCCACCGAGCCGTTCTTCCTCAGCGCGGACGACAGCCATAACGCCGGCAACCTGATGCCGTCCACCGAAGTGCAGGTGGTCAAGCAGGATGGCGACAAAGTGCTGGCCACCGTCAGCGGCTGGCAGCAGGACGGGGTCAGCGAAGTGTTCTACGCCGCGCAGGGCAAACGCATCCTCAGCGTGCTGCTGGGGGAGGAAGCACGCCAACAGCTGAAGACCGCCGCCACCCAGACCGATGCGGAAACCGGCCTGGTCTGGCATCAGGTTTCTCTGCAGGTGTGGCTGCCACGCAAACAATTGATTGACGATCAGCAAAAAATCTGGCGCTACGCCGCAGACATGATGTCGGCCAACTGCACCGGCTGCCACGGGCTGACCGCGCTCGATCGCTTCAACGCCAACCAATGGATCGGCGTCATCAAAGGCATGGCACCGCGCACTTCGCTGACGCAGGAACAGCTGCGCGTGCTGACGCAATACGTACAAAAACACGCCAGCGACATGCCACCTGCCGCACCGGCCAAGCTTTAAGGGAGAAGCGCAATGAGCAACCAACAACCGTTAACCATGAGCCGCCGCCGCTTCCTGACCGGCGCCGCCGCGCTGGCCACCGCCCCGCTGCTGGCGGGCTTATGGCCCAAAGCGGCGCTGGCGCAGGCCATCAGCGAAGCGCTGCCGCAGTTCATCGTCTTGCGTCAGGCGCAGAAAGGCATTCTGACCGGCGCTCACTGGGGCGCGTTTGAAGCCATCGTGCAAGACGGTAAGATGGTCGGCGTACAGCCGGTGCAGGACGATCCGTATCCGAATGAGCTGATCACCATGGCGCCTTATCAGGTGCACGCCGAGAACCGCATCAAATACCCGATGGTGCGCAAAAGCTGGCTGGAGGGCGGCCCCGGCAGCCGCACCGAACTGCGCGGCCGCGACGAGTGGGTGCGCGTCAGCTGGGACAAAGCGACCGAGCTGGTGTGCAATGAGATCGTTCGCCTGCAAAAAGATCACGGGCCGCAGTCGATCTACGCCGGTTCCTACGGCTGGAAAAGCGTCGGCATGCTGCACAACAGCCGCACGCTGCTGCAGCGCCTGATGAACCTGACCGGCGGTTTCCTCGGCTACGCCGGCGACTACTCCACCGGCGCGGCGCAGGTGATCATGTCGCACGTGGTCGGTTCGATGGAGGTCTACGAGCAGCAGACCGCCTGGCCGAACGTGATCGAGAACAGCGAGCTGGTGATCCTGTGGGGCTGCAACCCGATGGTCACGCTGAAAAACAGCTGGAACGTGCCGGATCACGTCGGCCAGACCGGCTTCGAGGCGCTGAAGAAGAAAGGCACCCGGGTGATCAGCATCGATCCGGTGCACAGCGACAGCGCCAAGTTCGTCAATGCACAGTGGATCGCCCCGCGTCCTTATACCGACGGCGCGATGCTGATCGGCATCGCCCACACGCTGCTGACCGAGAAGCTGCATAACCCGGACTTCTTGAAAACCTACACCGTCGGCTTCGACAAGTTCCAGGCCTACCTGCTGGGCGAGAGCGACGGCGTAGCGAAAACCGCCGAATGGGCGGCCGACATCAGCGGCGTCGATGCCGATACGCTGCGCGGACTGGCGCGCGAGATGGCGAAACACCGCACCATGATCATGGGCGGCTGGGGCATTCAGCGCCAGCACCACGGCGAACAGCAGCACTGGCTGCTGGTGACGGTGGCGGCGATGCTCGGCCAGATCGGCCTGCCGGGCGGCGGCTTCGGCTTCAGCTACCACTATTCCTCCGGCGGCAGCCCGACCGCCAAAGGCGGCATCATCGCCGGCATCTCCGCCGGCAACGCGCCGAAGAACTCGCCGGCGCCGATCCCGGTGGCGCGCATCGCCGAATGCCTGAGCAATCCGGGCAAAACCATCGACTTCAACGGCGCCAAGGTCACCTACCCCGAGGTGAAAATGGTGTATGTGGCGGGCGGCAACACCTTCCACCAGCATCAGGACACCAATAACCTGGTCAAAGCCTGGCAGCGGCCGGACACCATCGTGGTCAACGAGCCTTACTGGACCGCCACCGCCAAGCATGCCGACATCGTGCTGCCGGCCACCACCAGCTACGAGCGCAACGATCTGGAGATGGGCGGCGACTATTCGCAGCTCTACGTGTTCCCGATGCATCAATGCGTGCCGCCGCAGCACGAGTCGCGCAGCGACTTCGACATCTTCTCGGCGATGGCGGCCAGGCTGGGCGTGCAGGATGCCTTCACCGAGGGCAAGGATGAAACCCAGTGGCTGAAAGGCATGTACGACGACATGAAGAACCAGGCGCGCGCCGCGCGGGTGGCGCTGCCGCCGTTCGACATGTTCTGGCAATCCAATAACTACGTGCGTTTCCCGGTGCCGGAGGCCAACACGCAGTGGGTGCGCTTTGCCGACTATCGCGACAACCCGTTGCTGAACCCGCTGGGCACGCCGTCGGGCAAGATCGAGATCTACTCCGACGCCATCGCCAAAATGCATTATGCGGATTGCCCCGGCATCCCGACCTGGATGCCGCCGCACGAGTGGTACCGCGGGCCGGAAGCGGCCAAATATCCGCTGTCGCTCAATACCGCGCACCCGACCAACCGGCTGCATTCCCAGCTCGACAACACGCCACTGCGCGAGAAATACGCGGTGGCGGACCGTGAAGCGATCCTGATCCACCCGCAGGACGCGCAGCCGCGCGGCATCAGCGGCGGCGATCTGGTGCGGGCGTTCAACGATCGCGGCCAGATCCTGGTGGGCGCGGTGGTCAGTGAAGACGTGCGGCCCGGCGTGGTGCGCATCAGCGAAGGCGCCTGGTTCGATCCGGCCGATCCGGCGCAGCCCGGCTCGCTGTGCAAGAACGGCAACGTCAACTGCCTGACCTTCGACATCGGCTCTTCCAGCCTGGCGCAGGGCAACTGCGGGCAGATGGCACAGCTGCAGATCGAGAAGTATCAGGGGCCGGCGCTGAAAAACACCGCGCACGCGGTGCCACAAGGCGCCTGATTTATCGGCAAGTATCCGGGGCGCGGTGCGCCCCTTTTTTCTCGTCGCCGCGCGAAATATTCGCTTACCCTACGCCGCTGGATAGCGGTTTGCGTTTCTTTTCAACGGGCGTATGATGCGCGCGACCTCCCTTTTTCGACGAATTCTCAACCGCCATGCCGACTTCATCCGCAGTAACGCGACGCGCGCCCGACCTCACTTCGCTGGCCTTTTTGGCGGTGGCGTTCCTGACCGGCATCGCCGGCGCTTTGCAAACCCCGACGCTGAGTCTGTTTCTGGAAACCGAGGTTAAGGTGCGGCCGGCGCTGGTCGGGCTGTTCTTTACCGGAAGCGCGGTGATCGGCATTTTGGTCAGCCAGTTTCTCGCCGGCCGTTCGGATAAAAAAGGCGACCGCAAATCACTGATTTTCCTCTGCTGCATGCTGGGCGCGCTGGGGTTCACGCTGTTCGCCTGGAGCCGCAACTATTACCTGCTGCTGCTCGTCGGCGTACTGCTCACCAGCTTCGGTTCCACCGCTAACCCGCAGATGTTTGCGCTGGCGCGCGAGCACGCCGATCGCTCCGGACGCGAGGCGGTGATGTTCACCTCCATCATGCGCGCCCAGGTCTCCCTCGCCTGGGTGATCGGTCCGCCGATCGCCTTTGCGCTGGCGCTGGGATTCGGCTTCAAAACCCTGTATCTGGCGGGCGCGGCGGTCTTTGTACTGTGTGGCCTGCTGGTGTGGCAGCGGTTGCCTTCGATGCCGAAGGCCGTGGCGGCGGGCGCCCCGCTGGCCGCGCCGCGCCAACATCGCCGCGATTCGCTGCTGCTGTTCGCCGCCTGCACCCTGATGTGGACCGCCAACAGCATGTACCTGATCACGATGCCGCTGTATGTGGTGCACGAATTGCGGCTGCCGGAACGGCTGGCCGGGATACTGATGGGCGCCGCCGCCGGGCTGGAGATCCCCATCATGCTGCTCGCCGGGCTGGCGGCGAAACGCTGCGGCAAGCGTTTCCTGATGCGCGTGGCGGTGGTCGCCGGCGTGCTGTTCTACGCTGGCCTGCTGTTTATCACCGGCAGCGGGCAACTGATCGCTCTGCAGCTGCTGAATGCGGCGTTTATCGGCGTGCTGGCGGGGATCGGCATGCTCTATTTCCAGGATTTGATGCCCGGTCAGGCCGGCACCGCCACCACGTTGTTCACCAATACCATCCGGGTGGGCTGGATCATTGCCGGCGCCCTCGCCGGCGCGGTGGCGGAAATCTGGCGCTATCATGCGGTGTTTTACGCCGCGCTGGCGATGGCGGCAGGGGCGACGCTGTGTCTGTGGAAGCTGAAGGAGGCTTAGGGCGCAGTGTCCGCTTCCAGCCTGGCGAGATAGATCAACGCCTGATCGCGGTGATCGTGGCACATGTCGCGGCTCGGCTGCAGGCTGCCGCACACCTTCGGCCGCAGCGGCGAGTGAAACAGGCCGCAGCGCAGCTGTTCATCCAAATGAATGCAGCGGGTATTGGCGGGCTTGCCGTTCGGCATGCCGGGGATCGGGCTGGATATTGACGGCGCGATACAGCAGGCGCCGCAGTCGCTGCGACAGTCCATCAGCGCTACTCCTGGTGGGCTGGGGAAAAGAAGCGCGACAATAGCAGCCGCGCGCGGCGGCTGCCAGCAGAATCCCTGCGGCTCGGCGATCTTTACACACTTCTCGCGGCGGCTTGGCGCCGGTTTATTTAGCCACGTGGCGAATAAACGCCCAAAACATCTCATTTTAAAGATAAAAACGCGTGAAACGTGCAATCCCCCTGCTTTACATGCGTCATACACCCATGTACCATTGAGCTAGTACAAAAGAACCTCTTTCAGGAGCACACATGTCTACGGACACCATCCAGAAGCTGGCCCGCCCTTCCGTCCTCGGCGGCGCGATGATCATTGCCGGTACCGCCGTTGGCGCCGGCATGTTTTCCATTCCGATCGTCACTTCCGGTGTCTGGTTCAGCGGCTCCGTCGCGCTGCTGGTGTATACCTGGGCCTGCATGTTGCTGTCCGGCCTGATGATCCTCGAAGCCACGCTGCACTACCCGAGCGGCGCCAGCTTCAACACCATGGTCAAGGATCTGCTGGGTAAAGGCTGGAACGCCGTGAATGGCCTGTCGGTGGCATTCGTGCTGTACATCCTGACCTACGCCTATATCTCCGCCGGCGGCTCGATCATCGCCCACACGCTGGAAGGCATCGTCGGCGTCGGCCAGACTACCGCCGGCCTGGTGTTCGCACTGGTGGTGGCATTTATCGTCTGGCTCTCCACCCGCGCGGTCGATCGCCTCAGCACCATTCTGATCGGCGGCATGGTGATCACCTTCGTGATGTCGGTGGGCGACATGTTCACCCACGTGCAGCCTGCGGTGCTGTTCAACAGCGGCGACGATCGGGCCAGCTACCTGCCTTATGCCCTGGCGGCGTTGCCTTACCTGCTGACCTCGTTCGGCTACCACGGCAACATTCCCGGGCTGGTGAAGTACTACCACAAGGACAGCGGCTCCGTGGTGCGCAGCCTGGTGTACGGCACCCTGCTGGCATTGGCTATCTACATCCTGTGGCAGTATGTGATTCAGGGCAATATCGCGCGCGACGCCTTTAAACAAGTGATCGCCGAAGGCGGCAATATCGGCAGCCTGCTCAAGCAAATGGGCAACGTCTCCAGCAGCCAGACCGTCAGTCAACTGCTGAACGCCTTCTCCTATATGGCGCTGGCCAGCTCGTTCCTCGGCGTGTCGCTGGGCCTGTTCGATTATCTGGCGGACTTCTGCAAGTTCAAGGACGACGCCGTCGGGCGCAGCAAGACCGCCCTGGTGACCTTCGTGCCGCCGACCCTGGCCGCGCTGCTGTTCCCGAACGGCTTCCTGTACGCCATCGGCTTCGCCGGGCTGGCGGCCACCATCTGGGCGGTGATCGTGCCGGCGCTGATGGCGCGCGCCAGCCGCCGCCGCTACCCGCAGGCGGGTTACCGCGCACCGGGCGGCCGCGCCGTGATTCTGTTCGTCATCCTGTTCGGGCTGATCAACGCCGCCGCGCATATCCTGTCGCTGTTCGGCCTGCTGCCGGTCTTCCAGTAATCCTTGAAGGGAGAGCGCCTGCTCTCCCTTTCCTGCACTGTTTTTACGCCGGGCTCTTGCCTGAAATCGGCGGCGCGAGTACCTTGTCGCAACTTCTCTAATACTCTTCATTGCGGATGAATTGAAATGGCAAGAGCTAACGAAATTAAGCGCGGCATGGCGATCAGCTACAACGGCAAACTGCTGCTGGTAAAAGATATCGACGTGCAGAGCCCGAGCGCCCGCGGCGCCAGCACCCTGTACAAAATGCGCTTCTCCGACGTGCGCACCGGCCTGAAAGTGGAAGAACGCTTCAAGGGCGACGATATCCTGGACACCATTTCCCTGTCGCGCCGCAAGGTGAACTTCTCCTATATCGACGGTGAAGAATACGTGTTCATGGACGACGAAGATTACACGCCGTACATCTTCAAGAAAGACCAGATCGAAGATGAACTGCTGTTCATTCCGGAAGGCGGCCTGCCGGGCATGCAGGTGCTGACGCTGGATGGCCAGGTGCTGGCGCTGGAGCTGCCGC
Organism: Serratia sp. LTN-2; assembly: GCF_059740205.1. NCBI lineage: Bacteria > Pseudomonadati > Pseudomonadota > Gammaproteobacteria > Enterobacterales > Yersiniaceae > Serratia > Serratia sp. LTN-2. The sequence continues at coordinate 344,601 of NZ_JCAXDO010000003.1, forward strand.
AAACCGTGGATATGGAAATTGTCGAGACCGCGCCGGGCATCAAAGGCGCCTCCGCCAGCGCCCGCAACAAACCGGCCACCATGGCGACCGGTCTGGTGATCCACGTGCCGGAATACCTCAGCGCCGGCGACAAGATCCGCATTCATATCGCCGAACGCCGCTATATGAGCCGCGCCGACTAGTCGCGCCTACGGGGCCGATGCTCGGCCCCGTGTCACTTTCCGCTACGGCAATTCCGGGAAAAAGCGCCGCTTGAGCGCCAGCTCGACGCCGCGCAGCTCCGCCAGCCCTTTCAACCGCCCGATGGCCGAATAGCCCGGATTGGTTTTCTTTTTCAAATCGTCCAGCATCTGATGCCCATGATCGGGGCGCATCGGGATCGGCCGCCGATCGCCCGCCCGTTGCCGCCGCAACTCTTCGGTCAGGATCGCTTCGATCACCGCCACCATGTCCACATCGCCCTGCAGGTGCGCCCCTTCATGGAAGCTTTTCGGGTTTTCCTCGCGGCAGGTGGCGCGCAGATGGGTGAAATGAATGCGATCGCCGAAGGTTTCAATCATCCGCACCAGATCGTTGTCGGCGCGCACGCCGTATGAACCGGTGCACATCGTGAAACCGTTATGAAGGCTGTCGACGGTCTGTTTCAGCCACTGCATGTCTTCTAGGGTGGAAACGATGCGCGGCAGGCCGAGGATCGGCCGCGGCGGATCGTCGGGGTGCACCGCCAGCCGGATGCCGGCCTCTTCCGCCACCGGCACGATGGCGCGCAGAAAGACCGCCATGTTCTCGCGCAGCCGCGCCTTGTCGATGCCGTCATATTCCGCCAACCGCCGGCGAAACTGCTCCAACGTATAACCTTCTTCCGCTCCCGGCAGCCCGGCGATAATGTTGCCGGTCAGCCGGTTTTTTTCCTCCTCGCTCATGGCGGCGAAATAGGCCGCCGCCTGACTGCGCTCCTCTGACGTATAGTCCGCCTCGGCGCCGGTGCGCTGCAGGATATGCAGCTCGAACGCGGCGAAGGCGGTCTGATCGAAACGCAGCGCTTTGGAACCGTCCGGCAGCGGATAGGCCAGATCGGTGCGCGTCCAGTCGAGGATCGGCATGAAGTTGTAGCAGACGGTGTCGATGCCGCAGGCCGCCAGGTTGCGCAGCGTCTGTTGATAGTTGGCGATATGCCGCCGCCAGTCGCCGCTGTGGGTTTTGATCTCCTCATGCACCGGTACGCTTTCCACCACCGACCACACCAGCCCCTTTTCCGCCAGCAGCGCCTGCCGCGCGCGGATCTCGTCGATCGGCCAGACCTCGCCGTTCGCGATATGGTGCAGCGCCGTCACCACCCCGGTCGCCCCGGCCTGACGTACGTCGTCCAAAGAGACCGGATCGTTCGGGCCATACCAACGCCATGTTTGTTCCATGTTTTATCCTTATGCCTGTCTCGCACCGCAATGCTGTTATACCAGTTTAATTTAGATGTCAGCTATCTTTACCTTACTCTTTCGCCCTCCACTGTCAAAACCGAACCCTTGATTGGTTGATCCACTTCACGAATCTGGCTTATTTTGGACAGGCCAATTTATTTGACTGGCTGACAGCTCTACACTGGCCGCAGTTTTATATCGTCAGCGCGCCCTTGTTGATAGGGCGACAAACTGGTCCGCTAACTTGACGCAAGGGGCCAACCAGCTGTCTTACAGGCTTTGGAGATGAGATGAAAACGATCGCCAACACCCCGCTGCCGGGCGCCGTCCGGCAACCGAGCTATGACCGCCGAGCCCTGCGCAGCCGCATCGTGCACCTTGGTTTCGGTGCGTTCCACCGCGCGCATCAGGCGCTGCTGACCGATCGGGTGCTGAACGCCCAAGGCGGTGACTGGGGCATTTGCGAGATCAGTCTGTCCGGCGGCGTGCCGCTGTTTGAGGCGCTGCGACAGCAGGATCATCTGTACAGCGTGCTGGAGAAAGGCGCGGACGGCCATCAGGCCATCGTGATCGGCGCGGTGCGTGAGAGCCTGCACCGCAAGCTGGAGGGCATCGCCGCGGTGCTGGAGAAGCTGGCCGAACCGCAGGTGGCGATCGTCTCGATGACCATTACCGAAAAAGGCTACTGCATCGAACCCGGCAGCGGGCGACTGGATCGACAGCATCCGGGGATCGTCGCCGATCTGGCGTGGCCGCATCAGCCGCAGACCGTGCCCGGCATTTTGGTGGAAGCGCTGCGGCTGCGGCGCGAACGCGGCCTGCCCGCCTTCTCCCTGCTCTCCTGCGACAATATTCCGGAGAACGGCCATGTGCTGCGCCGGGCGGTGCTCGATCTGGCGCAGGCGCGGGATCCGTCGCTCGCCGATTGGATCGCCAGCGCCGCTACCTTCCCCTGCACCATGGTGGATCGCATCGTGCCGGCCGCCACGCCGACCACGCTGGATGAGATCGCCGCCGCGCTGGGCGGCGTGCGCGACGAATGCGCCATCGCCTGCGAGCCCTTCATTCAATGGGTGGTGGAAGACCACTTCGCCGCCGGACGCCCGGCGTGGGAGTTGGCCGGCGCCCAGTTGGTCAGCGATGTGCTGCCGTTTGAACACATGAAGCTGCGCATGCTGAACGGCAGCCACTCGTTCCTGGCTTACCTAGGCTACCTGGGCGGCTATCGCTATATCAACGAGTGCATGGCGGATGAGCACTACCGCCGCGCCGCCCTGCGGTTGATGCTGGATGAACAGGCGCCAACGCTGAGCGTCACCGGCATCAGCCTGCCCGACTATGCCGCACAGCTTATCGCGCGTTTCAGCAATCCGGCGCTGCAACACCTCACCTGGCAGATCGCCATGGACGGCACGCAGAAGCTGCCGCAGCGCCTGCTGGATGCCGTGCGCTGGCATCTGCGGCACGGCGGCGACTATAGCGGGCTGGCGTTGGGCGTGGCGGGCTGGATGCGTTACGTCGGCGGCGTCGATGACGCCGGTGAGCCGATCGACATTCGCGATCCGCTGGCAGACATGCTGCTGCAGACGGTTGCCGCAACGCCGGACGATCGACGGCGCGTAGCGGCGCTGTTGGCGTTGAAATCGGTATTCGGCGAAACGCTGGCGGCGCATGCGGCGTTTAGCGAAGCGGTGACGCAAGCCTATTTATCGCTGCGCGATCGCGGTGCGCGTGAAACGGTGAAGGAGTGGGTGATGCGGTGAGGAGCCTGCAGAGCCGAGAATAACCATGCCGGCGTAACGTTACGCCGGCATGGCGGAACGACTTAACGATAAACGACCGTCATAACAGCGAGTTTCTTCTGTTGGTCTACCCACTTCATTTCGGTTGTGCCTAGATTTAGCGGAAGTTCTTTGCGTGTAGTATCAAAACCTGACAACGCTTGCTGGGCCTGATAATGCTGGCCGTTGCGGTAACATTGCGTATTCGCCTTAGAATCTGCAATATTGACCGTGCAAGGACTTTCAACGATAGAACCGACGAAGCGAATTACCCCGCCGGCCACTCCTGCATGACTCACTGCCGTCCATGAAAACAACATTCCTACGATCAAAAATAACCGAAAGATATTCATGGCAACCTCATTTCTAGTTAAGCCAATTTAACCATAGAGGATCTTGTTAGGAATAATCGCAAGGAAAGGGGCAGGATTTGATCGTTAATCGCGTCATTAACAATGTAAAAACAAGCTACTAACAAAAGTTAACCGCATCTAATACAGGGTTTTATCTAAGAACTTTCTTGTTCTGAAAAGTGGATTTTGTCGGTTGAAAAGCGCAGGGTGACGTGCAAAATTTGAGAGATAGAGCACAAATTAAATCGCAGCGGCCTTGCCAATCCGGCAGCGTAACTCATTTATTAAGCAAGTTAATTTTTGCACCTGGAATTATTAATGACCAAAACCAATCTGATTACCGGCTTCCTCGGCAGCGGTAAAACCACCACCATCCGCCATTTGCTGGCTCATAAACCCGAGCATGAGCGCTGGGCGGTATTGGTCAATGAATTCGGCGAAATCGGCATCGACGGCGCGCTGCTGGCGGACAGCGGCGCGGTGCTCAAAGAGATCCCCGGCGGCTGTATGTGCTGCGTCAACGGCCTGCCGATGCAGGTGGGTTTGAATATGTTGTTGCAGCAGGCCAAACCGGACCGGCTGCTGATCGAGCCAACCGGGCTTGGGCATCCGAAACAAATCCTGTCGCTGCTGACCCAGGAGAGCTATGCCGGCTGGATCGATCTGCAGGCGACGCTGTGCCTGCTGGACGCGCGCCAGCTCAGCCAACCGCGCTACCGCGACAACGAAAACTTCCGCGATCAGCTGGCCGCAGCCGACATTATTTTGGCCAGCAAAAGCGATACCTATCAGGCAGAAGATCGGCTGGCGCTAACAGCCTGGACGGCGCAGGATCCGCTGCAGCGGCCCTGCTACGCTATCGCGCAAGGCGAGGCGGATGTCGCGCTGTTGTCACTTCCGCGCACGAATCGTACAGAATTGCCGGACGCGCAGCATCATCATGGGCAGGCGAAAACGCAGGGATTGGCGGCGCTGCGGCTACCGGAAAACGCCCGCTGGCGGCGGGCGTTGAACGAAGGGCAAGGCTTCACCAGCTGCGGCTGGATTTTTGACGGCGAAACCCGGTTCGACACCGTCGGTTTTATGGAGTGGGTGCGGCTGGCGCCGGTCGAACGCGCCAAAGGCGTGGTGCGCATCCCCGAAGGCACACTGTTGATCAACCGCCAGGGCCAGGATCTCAACATCGAAACTCGTCCGGCCGCCCCGCTCGATAGCCGCATTGAGCTGATCCACAGCGAAAATGCCGATTGGAACGCCCTGCAATCCGCCTTGTTTAAGATTCGTTTAAGTTAAATCTCGTACCGTTGCCCCCCGGTTGTCGCAGGGCAGCCGGGTTTTGTTTCATTTTCATTTTTTCAACAGGTTATGTCATGACACGCCGCAATTTACCCTTCATTCTCTTCTTCAACTTACTGGGCGTTGCGCTGTTTCTGTCCTGGTTCCTGCCGGCCAACCACGGCAGCTGGTTTACCCTGGACTCGGCGATCTTCTTCTTCTTTAACCGCCATCTGGCCACCGACCCGTCATTTTTGCACTTGGTCGCCATCACCAATAACCGGGCGTTCGATGTGATTTCGCTGCTCGCCATGGGCCTGCTGTACCTGTACTTCTACCTGAAGCAGGACGCCGCCGGCCGCCGCCGCCTGGTGATCACCGGCGTGGTGATGCTGCTGACCGCCGTGGTGCTGAACCAACTGGGTCACCTGCTGCCGGTGAAACATCCGAGCCCAACCCTGACCTTCGACAATATCAATCGCGTTAGCGAGCTGACCGGTATCCCCACCAAGGACGCTTCCGGCGACAGTTTCCCCGGCGACCACGGCATGATGCTGATTATTTTTTCCTGCTTTATACTGCGCTATTTCGGCCGCAGCGCCTTTGCCATCGCCTTGCTGATTACGCTGGTCTTTTCATTGCCGCGCGTGATGATTGGCGCCCACTGGTTTACCGACATCGCCGTCGGTTCGCTCTCCGTGGTGCTGGTTGGCGCCAGCTGGGTGTTGATGACGCCTTGCAGCGACTGGATTATCGATCGGTTAAATCGCCTGTTGCCCGGCAAACACCGCCCCGGCCAACCATAACTTGCGTCTATGACTCATGCCGGGAGGCCCACGCCTCCCGTGCTCTCCCCCCGCGCAGCGCGCAAAATTTCACCGCCGCCCGTTAACGCTTTTGCAACCTGATTTCACGCCAGATTCATACATCGGACAATTGGCGTTTTTTATATGAAGATTTACATTATGTTACATCACAAATTCATATAAAAAAGACGGGAAAAAGGCTCGCAATCCCCTATCTGTTCCGGTAATCTCGGATGCGTTTGTGCCTGGTTTAAGTTGAATCAGTATGGAATCCGGTAAAAATGTGCGTTCCCGCACGTTTTCAGCGGTAACTGATTGTCGATGCAGCAGGTGCAGATTAGGCTCGTTCCGTTTGGCATTTTTCAGGTAGCGACTTTCGTCGTTAAGGACTTCAAGGGAAAACAACAACAATGGTCAAATCTCAACCGTTTCTGAGATATTTTTTGCGGGCGATCCCTGCAATTGCCGCTGCGGTTATGCTATCAGCGTGCAGCTCGACTCACACTTCGAACTTGAATAACGCACAAACTGAGATGCGTGCAGTTAATGACAAAGACGGTCTTTTACTGCAAGCCTCTCAGGATGAATTCGAAGCGATGGTCCGCAACGTTGACGTCAAGTCAAAGATTATGGATCAGTACGCGGACTGGAAAGGCGTTCGCTACCGCTTAGGCGGTGACACCAAGCGCGGCATCGATTGCTCGGCGTTTGTACAGCGCACCTTCCGCGAACAGTTCGGCATGGATTTACCGCGTTCGACCTATGAACAGGAAGATCTCGGCAAGAAAATCCAGCGCACCAAGCTGCGCGCCGGCGATTTGGTGCTGTTCCGCGCCGGTTCCACCGGGCGCCATGTCGGCATCTATTTAGGCAACGACCAGTTCGTTCACGCCTCCACCAGCAGTGGTGTCATGATTTCCAAGCTGACCGATAACTACTGGGACAAACGTTATCGAGAAGCGCGTCGGGTGCTGACCAGCGGCTGACGGCGCCATGCCTTGAAGTTTCTGAAGACCAAACGAGCGATAAGCGCCGCCTACGGGCGGCGTTTTTATTGGCTGTCGAACCGCCGAATCACCGGGGTTTGGCCGGGTATTATCGTTACCTTCCCCGCCAAGCCGCCGCCACCCACCATTATTTTGATAAACTGTTGGCAGGAAATCGCGCCGGCGAGGAGAAACTCGCCTATTATCGTCAGATGACGGCAACGGCGCCCCGGCGTTATTTAAAACGTTACCGCTTAAAATATGCGCAATATATTTATCAGCGACGCTTCGCATTTAAACGGCGCCGTCGGCTGGGTACAGGATAGAAAGGCAAAAATGAAAAAAAAGCCGTTGGCACAATCCATTAAATGGCTGCGCAATAACCCTGACGCCCTGATGCAGAGGACTCGATTATGGGCTTGAAAAGGGCTTTCGCCCGCAGCGTGTCGCTTCGGCAGCGCAGTCTGGCTAAGAGCTGCGTCGCCGCCCTGGTCTTTTTTACGCTATTTACCGCGGTCACGCTTTCTTTGATCAACCACCAACGCACGCAATATCAGCATAAGGTTGAAGCTCGCACCAGGCAGTTCTCGCTGGATTATATTTCGCACCTGACGGCGGTCATGCAAAAAATGATGCCGCTGCTGGACAAGCCTTGCCTCTCCAGCCAGTCGGACATTACCTATCAGGCGGCCTTCACCAGCGGCGTGCGCACCTTCCTGTTAGTAAAGGAAGGTTACGCCTATTGCTCATCCGCCACCGGCGACATGATGTTGCCGATGAAAAACCTGTATCAGGATATCGACTGGACTCTGCCTCTGGATATGAAATTGCAGCAGGGCACGCCGATTGTGCCGAACAAACCGGCGGTGGCGGTTTGGCTGCGGCATCCCGGCGAGCCGGCTACCGGTATTCTCGCGACGCTGGACATCGATCTGATGCCTTATCTGCTGTTCACCTCGCATGACGAACAGGCGCCGGGCATCGCCATCGTGATGGGCCAGCGCGCCCTGACCACTTTCAGCCCGAACCTGATGCCGGTCGATCAGCTGCCGAAAGGCAAGGCGGATTACCTGACGCTGCCCAATCTGCCGCTGACCATTATGTTCTACAACGAAAAATTGACGCCTAACGACATCCGCCTGACGCTGCTGGGCAGCCTGGTGCTGTCGCTGATGATCGGCGTGCTCTGCTATTACATGCTGCTGCTGCGGCAAAGCCCGGAGCGCGCGCTGCTGCGCGGCATCAAGCGCAATGAGTTCTTTGTCGAATACCAGCCGGTGTTTCATACCGGCAGCAACAGCATCGGCGGGCTGGAAGCGCTGATTCGCTGGCAGCATCCTATCGAAGGGCGCATTCCGCCGGATATCTTTATCCCTTATGCCGAAAGCAACGGGCTGATCGTGCCGCTCACCCGCCACCTGTTCAGACTGATCGCCGAAGATGCGCCGCAGCTGGCCAAAGCCTTACCGCAAGGCGGCAAGCTCGGCCTCAATATCTCCCCTTCCCACCTCAGCGCGCCATCCTTCCACCAGGACGTGTATGAACTGCTGGCGCAGTTGCCGTGCAACTACTTTACGCTGGTGTTTGAAATTACCGAACGCGGCATGGTGGAAGAAGAGAGTGCGCTGGCGGAATTCGACTGGTTGCATAAGCAGGGCATCGAGATCGCGGTAGACGACTTCGGCACCGGCCACAGCGCGCTTATTTATCTTGAACGTTTCACCATGGATTACCTAAAGATCGATCGCGGCTTCGTCAATACCATCGGCCAGGATACGGTCACTGCACCGGTGCTGGATGCCGTGATTTCGCTGGCGAGAAAGCTGAAAATGCTGACGGTGGCCGAAGGCGTGGAAACCGCCGAGCAAATGCAGTTCCTGCAGGAACACGGCGTCAACTTCATGCAGGGTTATTACTTCAGCAGGCCCTTGAGCCTCGACAATTTCGTCGCTTACTGTAAGGCGCATCAGGTCTTTGATTATCAGGAAAAAAATAGTTAATCTTTAAGCATCTTTACCCTGCGCCTCCCCGAAGAATGTTATGCTGGGCGCAGGTTGTACTTCATTCCACAGCAGGAGCTTACCGTCTGATGTCCGTGCGCATTTTCGCAGCTTTGGTGCTTTCGACACTGAGCTTCGGTCTGCAGGCCGAGGCCCTCAATGAAAGCTACGCTTTCGCCCTTCTCGGTGAACCGAAATACGCCACCGACTTCAGCCATTTCGACTACGTCAATCCGGCAGCGCCCAAAGGCGGCGACGTGCGGCTGGCGGCCATCGGCACCTACGACAATTTCAACCGCTTCGCCACCCGCGGCGTGCCCGGTGCGCGTACCGACCAACTCTACGATACCCTGTTCGCAACGTCCGACGACGAACCCGGCAGCTATTACCCGTTGATTGCCGAATCGGCCCGTTATCCCGGCGATCTGCGCTGGGTCGAAGTGGATATCAACGCCCGCGCCCGTTTCCACGACGGCAGCCCGATCACCGCCGCCGACGTGGCCTTCACCTTCAACAAATTCATGACCGAGGGTGTACCCCAGTTTCGTGCTTTCTACAAAGGCGTCACGGTCAAGGCCATCTCGCGCTTGACGGTGCGCATGGAGTTCCCACAGCCGAACAAAGAGGCGATGCTGTCGCTATTCGGCAGTCTGCCGATCCTGCCGGCGGCCTTTTGGCAACAGCATAAGCTCAATGAACCGCTCAACACCCCGCCACTCGCCAGCGGCCCGTATAAAATCAGCGATTACCGCCTCGGCCAGTACATCACCTACCAACGGGTGCGCGACTACTGGGCCGCTAATCTGCCGGTGAACCGTGGCCGTTACAACTTCGACAGCATTCGCTACGATTATTATCTGGACGATAAAGTGGCGCTGGAAGCCTTCAAGGCCGGCGCTTACGATTTCCGCATCGAGCCGTCGCCCAAGAGCTGGGCCACCCAATATCAGGGCGGCAACTTTGCACGCAACTACATCATCAAGCAGGATGAAGTGAATCAGGCGGCGCAGAATACCCGCTGGCTGGCGTTCAACGTCCAAAAGCCGCTGTTCGCCGATCCGCGCGTGCGTGAAGCGATCACTCTGGCTTTCGACTTTAGCTGGATGAACAAGGCGCTGTATTACAACGCCTATCAGCGCACCGACAGCTATTTCCAAAACACTGCCTACGCCGCCCGCGGCTATCCGGACGCCGACGAATTGGCCTTGCTGGCGCCGCTTAAGGGCCAGGTGCCGCCGGAAGTGTTTACCAACATCTACCAACCGCCCTCTTCCGACGGCAGCGGTAACGACCGGCAAAATCTGCTGAAGGCGACCCAACTGCTGAAAGAGGCCGGCTGGGTGGTCAAAAATCAAAAGCTGGTCAACGTCAAAACCGGCCAGCCGTTCACCTTTGAACTGATGCTGCTGAGCGGCAGCAACTTCCAGTACGTGCTGCCGTTCCGCCATAACTTGCAGCGGCTGGGCATCGAGATGCAAATCCGCGAAATCGACGCTTCGCAGTACACCCGCCGCATGCGCGAGCGCGATTTCGACATGATGCCGACGGTGTATCAGGCGATGCCGTTCCCCACTGCCGACTTGCGCATCATTTGGGACTCAGAGTACGTCAACTCAAGTTACAACAGTCCCGGCGTCAAGGATCCGGCGGTCGACAGCCTGGTCAGGCAAATCGCCGCCCATCAGGGCGACGAAAAAGCCCTGCTGCCGCTCGGTCGCGCGCTGGATCGGGTGCTGACCTGGAATCGCTATATGCTGCCAATGTGGTACTCCAGCCACGATCGCTACGCCTATTGGGACAAGTTCTCCACGCCGCCGATCCGCCCGGCCTATGCGATCGGATTCGACAACTGGTGGTACGACGTCAACAAGGCGGCACGTTTACCGGCTCAACGGCAATAAGGAGTCGGAATGGCAGCCTATCTGATACGCAGACTGTTACTGGTGATCCCCACGCTGTGGGCGATCATCACCATCAACTTTTTTATCGTGCAAATCGCCCCCGGCGGCCCGGTCGATCAGGCCATCGCCGCCATCGAACTGGGTCAGGGCAGCGGTTTTGGCAGCGGCGGCGTGAATGAAGGCCTGGGCCATGCTCGGGCCGGCGTTCCCGCCGCAACTGAAGGCCAATATCGCGGTTCGCGCGGCTTGGATCCGGAGGTGATCGCCGAGATCACTAAGCGTTACGGCTTCGACAAACCGCTGCACGAGCGCTACTTCACCATGCTGTGGAACTATATGCGCTTCGACTTCGGCGACAGCCTGTTTCGCGGCGCTTCGGTGATGCAATTGATCGGCCAGAGCCTGCCGGTCTCCATCACGCTGGGCCTGTGGAGCACGCTGATCATCTATCTGGTGTCGATCCCGCTCGGCATCCGCAAGGCCGTCCACAACGGCAGCGCGTTCGATACCTGGAGCAGCACGCTGATTATCATCGGCTACGCCATTCCGGCTTTTCTGTTCGCCATTCTGATGATCGTGCTGTTCGCCGGCGGCAGCTACCTGGACTGGTTCCCGCTGCGCGGCCTGGTGTCGAGCAACTTCGACACCCTCTCGTGGCCGGCGAAGATCGCCGACTACCTGTGGCACATCACGCTGCCGGTGCTGGCGACGGTGATCGGCGGTTTCGCCACCCTGACCATGCTGACCAAGAACTCATTCCTCGACGAGATCCGTAAACAATACGTCACCACCGCCCGTGCCAAGGGGCTGGACGAGAAAAAAATCCTCTACCGCCACGTGTTCCGCAACGCCATGCTGCTGGTGATCGCCGGTTTTCCGGCCACCTTTATCAGCATGTTCTTCACCGGCTCGCTGCTGATCGAAGTGATGTTCTCGCTCAACGGCCTGGGGCTGCTGGGCTACGATGCCACACTGCAGCGCGACTACCCGGTGATGTTCGGCACGCTGTATATCTTCACCCTGATCGGCCTGCTGTTGAATATCCTCAGCGATATCACCTACACCCTGGTCGATCCGCGCATTGACTTCGAGGCCCGCCAATGAGCCGCCTTAGCCCGATCAACCAGGCACGCTGGGCGCGTTTTCGCCGCAACCGCCGCGGTTACTGGTCGCTGTGGATCTTCTTGGTGCTGTTCACCCTCAGCCTGGCCGCCGATCTGATCGCCAACGACAAACCGCTGTTGGTGCGTTATGAAGGCCGGCTGTATCTGCCGTTTATGATCAACTACAGCGAAACCGCGTTCGGCGGCGAGCTGAGTACCGAAGCCGACTATCAGGATCCGTTCGTGCAGCGGCAGATCGAACGGCACGGCTGGGCGGTTTGGGCTCCGATCCGCTTCAGTTACGACACCATCAATTTCGCCACCGAGGTGCCCTTCCCCTCGCCGCCTTCGCGCCACAATCTGCTCGGCACCGACAGCAACGGCGGCGACGTGCTCGCTCGTGTGCTGTACGGTTTTCGCATTTCGATGCTGTTCGGCCTGGCGCTGACGCTGTTTTCCAGCCTGATCGGCGTGTGCGTCGGCGCGACGCAGGGATATTACGGCGGGCGCTTCGATCTGTGGGGGCAACGCTTTATCGAAGTGTGGTCGGGCATGCCGACGCTGTTTCTGATCATTCTGCTGTCGAGCATCGTTCAGCCCAATTTCTGGTGGCTGCTCGGCATCACTATCCTGTTCGGCTGGATGAGCCTGGTGGGCGTGGTGCGCGCCGAGTTTCTGCGCACCCGCAACTATGACTATATCCGCGCCGCGCGCGCCATGGGCGTGCCGGATCGGGTCATCATGTCCCGCCATATGCTGCCCAACGCCATGGTGGCAACGCTGACCTTCCTGCCGTTTATCCTCTGCGGCTCGATCACCACCCTGACGTCGCTCGATTTTCTCGGCTTCGGCCTGCCGATAGGTTCGCCGTCGCTCGGCGAACTGCTGCTGCAAGGCAAAAACAATCTGCAGGCGCCGTGGCTCGGCATCACCGCCTTCCTGGTATTGGCGGTACTGCTGTCGTTATTAATCTTTATCGGCGAAGCGGTGCGCGACGCCTTTGACCCCAGCAAGGCGCATTGATATGGCCACTCCTCTGCTCGCTATCCAGGATCTCAGCATCGCCTTCCGCCAGGGCGACAGCGTCACGCCGGTAGTCAATGAACTGTCGCTGCAAATAGCGCCGGCGGAAACGCTGGCGTTGGTGGGAGAATCCGGCTCCGGCAAAAGCGTCACCGCCCTGTCGATACTGCGCCTGCTGCCCGCGCCGCCGGTGGTCTATCCTGCCGGCGATATCCTGTTTAACGGCGACTCGTTGCTGCATGCGCCGGAAGCGGCGCTGCGCAAGGTACGCGGCAACCAGATCGCGATGATCTTTCAGGAGCCGATGGTGTCGCTCAACCCGCTGCACACCATCGAAAAACAACTCGCGGAAGTGCTGATGCTGCACCGCGGCCTGCGGCGCGAAGCCGCGCGCGCCGAGATCGTCGAGTGTCTGGAGCGCGTCGGCATCCGCCAGGCCAAGAGCCGGTTGCAGGACTACCCGCATCAGCTGTCCGGCGGCGAACGCCAGCGGGTGATGATCGCCATGGCGGTATTGACCCGCCCGAAACTGCTGATTGCCGACGAGCCCACCACCGCGCTCGACGTGACTATCCAGGCGCAGATCCTGACGCTGCTGCAAGAATTGAAACAAGAGATGGGCATGGGGCTGCTGTTCATCACTCATAACCTGAATATCGTGCGCCGCCTGGCGGACAACGTAGCGGTGATGCGCCAGGGGCGCTGCGTGGAGCAAAACGGCCGCGCACAGCTGTTCAGCCGGCCGCAGCATCCCTACACGCAGCAGCTGCTGGCCGCCGAAGACGTCGGCGAACCGCTGCTGCTGCCCACCGCGCGCCCCGGCGACGAGCGGCCGCTGCTCAAGGTGGAAGGTCTGCAGGTACGCTTCCCCATCCGGCGCGGCCTGCTGCGCCGCACGGTGGATTATCACTATGCGCTGAAATCGTTGAGCTTCGAGTTGCGCGCCGGGGAAAGCGTGGGGCTGGTGGGGGAATCAGGATCGGGTAAAAGCACCACCGGGTTGGCGCTATTGCGTCTGCTGGCCTCGCAGGGCGCCATCTGGTTCGACGGCGAACCGTTGCACCCGCTCACGATGAAGCAGATGCTGCCCTACCGCAGCCGGATGCAAATCGTCTTCCAGGATCCCTACTCCGCCCTGAACCCGCGCCTGAACGTGCAGCAGATCATCGCCGAAGGGTTGGAAGTGCACCAGCGGCTTAGCGCCGAGCAGCGGGAGCAGCGCGTGATCGAGGTGTTGCAGGAGGTCGGCCTGGATCCGCAGCTGCGCCATCGTTACCCTACCGAGTTTTCCGGCGGTCAGCGCCAGCGTATCGCCATCGCGCGCGCGCTGATCCTGCAGCCGCAGCTGCTGATCCTCGACGAGCCGACCTCTTCACTGGATAAATCGGTGCAGGCGCAGATCCTGACGCTGCTGAAATCGCTGCAGCAACGCCACCGGCTGGCTTATCTGTTCATCAGCCATGACCTGCAGGTGGTGCGTTCGCTGTGCCACCAGGTCATCGTGCTGCGACAGGGGGAAGTGGTTGAGCAAGGGGACTGCCGGGCCATTTTCGCGGCGCCTGCAGCCGACTATACCCGACAACTGCTGCAGTTGGCGGATTAGCGGCGAAGTCAGAAGGGGTATTGTGCGCTAAGCGGTTCGGCGATGGCGGCGCCGACGTTTTTCAGGCGGCACATCGTCGCGCTCTCGTCGCTGCGCTGTACGAACAGGCAAGGTTCCCCTTCCCATTCGACGATCGCGCAGTCGACCTGAATCTCCTGCAACGACAGATTAAGCTGTTGCATCACCTGCCAGGCCTCGGCGCCTTCATGGCTGAGCAACTTCAGCCCAATCAGGTTGTTATCCTCGTCTATTCCGTTAAACGGAAGCGGTTCGACCTTCACGCCGGTGAAACCGGATAGCCAACGATAACTTTGCGGCAAGCGATGCACTACCGAAAGTTGGATACTCTCCACATGAAATCCCTAGTTTGAAAAGGTGAAACACGTTTACCTGACAGGGTAACTAAGTTATAGCCGTTGACTCCCGACTCTGCCGCGCACAAATGTTATTTAAATGTAAATTTTGACGCAAGCCATTAACATTACCCCGTGCGAGCCGATGCCGTTCCATTTTCTGGCGCGCCGTGCGGTGTTATTTCACGGCATTTTGCGACTCAGCTCGCATTTTTGCGTTATATGTAACCCTTTCCCGCCGCGATCTCAACTCTTTTTTCTTGCAATGCGACTACTTTTTCGTCGCCATATTTTTACATTGAGGAAACATTTCCCCTGTCTAATTAGCGCACGCCATGGCGCTAATAGGTTGATTTACATTGCTCCTAATACAAATCACCCACTTCAGCCAGCCGGTAGAACGCCGCGCCGCCCGGCCGATATCGGGCGGCGCGGCAGCGGTTATTTTTAACAAAAAGCACACAGGTGAGAAAATGGCCAATTGATTAGCGAGCGTATATTTAGCAACAAAATTTTCATTGCCGGTTGCACGATGAAATGGCAGGGCGCAACCTCATGATGAAACGGGGCTGCGCGCCCCGCTCCCGGAGAACGTCAGACCGCGCGATCGCGCGGCCGGCTGGCGTACAGGTAGAACAGCACCGCCACAATGCTGCACAGCGCCATCGAAGTGACCATAGGCCAGGCGCTTTTGCCTGGCGCCATCGACAGCACCGCGCCCACCAGCGCGCCGATGCTGAAACGCAGCGTGCCGGCCAGGGAAGAGGCGGTGCCCGCCATATGCGGAAAATCGTCCAGGATCACCGCCATGGCGTTGGACGAGATCATCGCGATGCACCCCAGATAGACCGCAACGCCGATCACCAGCGCCCAGAAACCCAGCCCGATGGCGCTCACCGCCAGCAGCCACAGCCCCATCGCCAGCTGCACCAACAGCCCCAGTTTGAACATCTTGACCGCGCCGAATCGCCGCACGTTGCGGCTGTTGATCAGCGTCGTCAGGAACAGGAAGACGATGTTCAGCGCAAAGTAGTAACCGAAGTGCTGCGGCGAAACGTGGTTCAGTTCAATGTAGACGAACGGCCCGGCGCTGAGGAACGAGAACATGCCGGCGAACGAGAAGGCGCTGGCCAGCATGTAGCTCAGCACCCGCTTGTGCCGGAACAGCGAACCGAAGTTGCCCAGCGTGGTGCGCAGGTGGAAGCGCTGTCGCCGCTCTTTCGGCAACGTCTCCTTGATGAACAAGGCCACCAGCAGTGAACCGATCAACGCCGCGGCGCCCATGGTCCAGAAGATGGCGTGCCAGCTGAACCACAGCAGCAGCGCACCACCGATCATCGGTGCCAGCAGCGGCGCGATGGTCATCACCAGAATGACGAACGACATCATGCGCGAAAACTCGTCCTTGGTGAACATGTCGCGCATCAAGGCGTTGATCACCACGCTGGCGGCGGCGGCGGCCAGGCCGTGCAGGAAACGCAGCCCGATCAGCTGATCGATCGACTGCGCCATGGCGCAGGCGCAACCGGCGATGGCGAAGATCAGCGTCCCCCACAGGATCACCGGTTTGCGGCCGATGCTGTCCGACATCGGCCCATAGAACAGCTGACCGAAGGCGAAGCCGAGCATATAAGCGCTGAGCGTCATCTGCACGCTGCCAGACTCGACGCCAAACTGGGCGGCGATCACCGGCATACTGGGCAGGTACATGTCGATGGCCAACGGCATCAACATGGACAACAGGCCCAGAATGAAAATCAAACCGAGATGAGAGGTTCGGTTCTGTTGCACGTTCTACGACTCCTTAATCGGCCGCAATCAATGATCGTTTATCCGCCCTGCAGGTGCGGCGCGCCCACGCTGGCGATCTCTTCTTCGGTCAGAGGGCGGTATTCCCCCGGCGCCAGGTCGTCATCCAGCACGATGCCGCCGATGCGCTCGCGGTGCAACTCGATCACCCGGTTGCCGACGGCGGCGAACATCCGCTTCACCTGATGGTAGCGCCCTTCACTGATGATCAGACGCACCACATGCTCGTCAACCTGCTCCAGCGTCGCCGGCCGCGTCAGATCTTTCTCGTTGTGCAGTTGCACCCCTTCGGCGAAACGTTGCGCGGTGTCTTCCGCCAGCGGGTGCTCCAGCGTCACCAGATAGGTTTTCTCGCAGTGGTGACGCGGCGACGTGACGCGGTGCGACCACTGGCCGTCGTCGGTCATCAGCACCAGCCCGGTGGTATCGATGTCCAGCCGCCCGGCGGCGTGCAGTTTGTACGCGACCGGCTCATCGAGGAAGTACAGCACCGTCGGATGATCGGGATCGTCGGTGGAGCAAACGTAGCCCTGCGGTTTGTTGAGCATGAAATAGCGCGGGCCGTTCTGCTGCTGCAGCGGGTTGCCATCGAACGCCACCTCTTGCTCCGGGGTCAGTTTGAGCGCCCCGCTCTTCGCTATTTCACCGTCCACGGTAACGCGTTTAGCCCGAAGTTCGCGCGCTACCAGCGCACGGCTGATGCCTAACTGCTGAGATAAAAACTTGTCCAGTCGCATGGGATCTGCTTTGCCTGTCGTTGTTATGATCGCATTGATCGTATTGCCAAAATATGACGCCCCCGCCGTTGCACCGGGTGCAAATGGCAGGTTCAAGGGGGAAATCGCGTGGGGGAACAGCGATTGCTGTCGCACGAGTATAGCGACACAACGCGTTGCCCGACAGGGGTAATTTTCACGCCTCTCGCACCGCGCGCGCCGGGAAGGCATAATAATAGAAATTTTTCGGCCGCCCAGCGCGTAAAATGTCACGATTTCTGTGGGAACAGCGGTGACAAAACCGGCACCCGGCGGCCCATTCCAACCTACGGCGTTCATTTATGGCCTTTACCCTACGCCCCTACCAACTGGAAGCGGTCGAAGCCACCATTAACCATTTCCGGCGGCATCCCGAACCGGCGCTGATCGTGCTGCCGACCGGCGCCGGCAAAAGCCTGGTGATCGCCGAGCTGGCGAAGCGCGCCCGCGGGCGGGTGCTGGTGTTGGCGCACGTCAAGGAGCTGGTGGCGCAAAACCACGCCAAATACTGCGCCTACGGCCTGGAGGCGGACATCTTCGCCGCCGGCCTGCAGCAAAAAGAGAGCGCCGGCAAGGTGGTGTTCGGCAGCGTGCAGTCGGTGGCGCGCAACCTGCCGTTGTTCGACGGCGCCTTTTCGCTGCTGATTGTCGATGAATGCCATCGCATCAGCGACGACGACGACAGCCAGTACCAGCAAATCATTCAGCACTTGCAGAAAACCAACCCGCAATTGCGGTTGCTGGGGCTGACCGCCACCCCCTACCGGCTGGGCAAGGGCTGGATTTACCAATATCACTACCACGGTTTCACCCGCGGCGACGGCGCCAGCCTGTTTCGCGACTGCATCTACGAGCTGCCGCTGCGCTATATGATTAAACACGGCTTTCTGGTGCCGCCGGAGCGGCTGGACATGCCGATCGTGCAGTACGATTTCAGCCGGCTGGAGGCCAGGAGCAACGGCCTGTTCAGCGAAGCGGACCTGAACCGCGAGTTGAAGCGGCAAAACCGCGTCACGCCGCACATCATCAGCCAGATCGTGGAGTACGCCGAAGATCGTAAAGGGGTGATGATCTTCGCCGCCACCGTCGAGCACGCCCGCGAGATCCACGGCCTGTTGCCGAACGGCGAAGCCGCGCTGGTCAGCGCCGAAACGCCGCCCGCCGAGCGCGATGCGCTGATCGAGGCGTTCAAACAGCAGCAGCTGCGCTACCTGGTCAACGTGGCGGTGTTGACCACCGGCTTCGATGCGCCGCACGTCGATCTGATCGCCATCCTGCGCCCGACCGAGTCCGTCAGCCTGTACCAGCAGATCGTCGGACGCGGGCTGCGTTTGGCGCCCGGCAAAGAGGATTGTCTGATCCTCGACTATGCCGGCAACCCGCACGACCTGTTCACGCCGGAGGTCGGCGTCAGCAAGCCGCACGGCGACAGCCAACCGGTGCAGGTGTTCTGCCCGGCCTGCGGCTTCGCCAACCTGTTCTGGGGCAAGTGCACCGAAAACGGCGACATCATCGAGCACTACGGCCGCCGCTGTCAGGGCTGGCTGGAGGACGACGACGGCCGCCGCGAGCAGTGCGACTACCGCTTTCGGTTCAAGAGCTGCCCGCACTGCGGCGCGGAGAACGACATCGCCGCGCGCCGCTGCCATCAGTGCCAGGAAGTGTTGGTCGATCCCGACGATATGCTGAAAGCGGCGCTGAAGCTGAAAGACGCGCTGGTGCTGCGCTGCGGCGGTATGGAGCTACAGAGCGGCCGCGACGACAAGGGCGAATGGCTGAAGGCCACCTATTACGATGAGGACGGCACCAGCACCAGCGAGCGCTTCCGCCTGCAGACGCCGGCGCAGCGCAAAGCGTTCGAGATGCTGTTCCTGCGCCCGCACCAGCGCGCGCCGGGCGTGCCGTTCGCCTGGCACACCGCCGCCGACGTGCTGGCGCAACAACAGGCGCTGCGCCATCCGGATTTCGTGGTGGCGCGCAAACGCGGGCAGTTTTGGCAGGTGCGCGAGAAAGTGTTCGATTATCAAGGCCGTTTTCGCCGCGCCAATCAATTGGCCTGAGCGAACGGCCCTCAATCTGGGCAGGTTTTCATTGCCCTGCGGATGGCTTTCCGTTAAAATGCCGCGCGCTTTACCTGGGCCTGCCCAGCGTTAAAGCGGGTTTCCGAACTTGCTACTTGGGTCGCCTGTAGCAGGGTAAATTTTCTTTTAAGAGAAAAAACAATGTTCACTATCAATGCAGAAGTACGTAAAGACCAGGGTAAAGGTGCGAGCCGCCGCCTGCGTGCAGCAAACAAATTCCCAGCTATCGTTTACGGTGGCAAAGAAGCTGCAGTTTCCATCGAATTGGACCATGATTCCGTTAAGAACATGGAAGCTAAACCAGAATTCTACAGCGAAGCAGTAACTCTGGTTATCGACGGTAAAGAAACCAAAGTTAAGGTTCAGGCTGTACAGCGTCACCCGTTCAAGCCAAAACTGGCTCACATCGACTTCGTTCGCGTTTAATCGCTACGTTTTCGAACCTTTCGGGACGCCGAAATAAAGAACGCCGCAATTGCGGCGTTTTTTATTGTCTGCGATTCGGCAAGCTTACTTGCCGCTGCCGGTCCGGCGCTGCAGCTGATCGCGCAGGTTCGGCGGCGTGCCTTTGATGGTCAGCGTGTCGGTAGCCGCATCCCAGAAAATGCGCTCGCCAAGCAGCATGGCGTCGAAGTTCAGGCTGATGCCGCCGCCGCTGCCGGCGAATTTGGTCAGCTGACGCAAAGTGCCGCGATCCGCCGGGAAGCTCTCTTCCAGCTCATACCCTTGCTCGCTGGAGAACTGCATGAAGTCTTTCTCGCCGACCGGCGACAGTTCCTGCGACAGCGCCTGCAGTTCGATCTCTTCGCCCGCCTGCAGCTGTTCGTTGCAGTAGCTGTAAACTTGCTGGCGCACCGACTGGCGCTCATTCTTGTCCAGTTGCGCATCGGCGCAGTAGTCGTCTACCGCCTGCAGCAGCCCGCGGTTTTGCGCCTTGGTGTCCAACCCTTCGGACGCCGCCAGGAAATCCATAAAGAAGTCGGCGACCTTGCGGCCCACGCGCCCGCGCAGGAAGGTCAGATAGCGGGTCGATTCCGGGTTGGTTTCCCACTCGGTCAGATCGATGCGCGCGACGATATCGGCGTTGTTGATATCCAGATAGTGCGTGGTGTTGATATCCAGCTCTTCGTTGACGCGCATGCTGTTGCGGCTGTTCAGCACCGCGATCAGCAGATACTCCACCGCCAGATAACGGTATTGACCGAACAGCACCACGCCGCCTTCAGCGAACGGATACTTCGCCAGTTCGTCGCGCAGGCGACCGGTTGCCGCACGGCTGAAGGCCAGAAAGTCCTTATCGTCCTTGCGGCAGGTGCGCAGCGCCTCCGCCAGCTCGCTGCCTTCGTTGAACAGGCCTAAAGCCTTGCTCTTGGCGCTGTAAACGCGATGCAGTTCCGCCATCATTTCTTCCACCGCCGCGTTGTTGGGCAGCAAGGAATCGCGCAGCACCACGTCCAGCGTTTGCTCGTCGCGTTTCACCAATTGATGCAGAGCGATCTGGTCGATATCCAGACTCATGGTAAATCCTCCTGTTCTTTAGGCGCGTATTCAAACACTGAAGGCCCCGCCCTGCAATACTAAAAACCGCGGCAAACCGGAAAGGCGCGGCGATGGGCCGCCTCGCCGCCGACTATCGCGGATCCGAATGACAGGAAGTGATAAAAGAGCGGAAAATCACTGTCCTATACGGTAAGATAGAGCACTTTGCAGATTACTAAGCGCAATTTTATGCCACAATCATCCCGTTACAGTGACGAACACGTTGAACAACTGCTCTCAGAGCTGGTCAATGTTCTGGAAAAACACCATACCCCCACCGATCTTTCCCTGATGGTGCTGGGCAACATGGTCACTAATTTGATCAACACCAGCGTTGCCCCCGCGCAGCGGAAAACCCTGGCGAGATCGTTCGCGGAAGCCCTGCAGGCTTCTGTCCGTGAAGATAAAGCGCATTAATATTGACTTATGGTGACAAACCGTCAGCGTTATCGTGAAAAAGTCTCCCAGATGATCAGCTGGGGGCACTGGTTCGCCTTATTCAACATCCTGCTCGCCCTTGGGTTGGGCAGCCGCTACCTGTTTGTCACCGACTGGCCCGCTTCCCTGCTGGGCCGGGTCTATGCTCTGGTCAGCCTGCTGGGGCATTTCAGCTTTATCGTGTTCGCCGGCTATTTGCTGGTGATCTTCCCGCTCACCTTCGTGGTGATGTCGCAGCGGCTGTTGCGATTTATTTCCGCCGCGTTGGCCACCGCCGGGCTCACGCTGTTGCTGGTCGACAGCGAGGTGTTCTCTCATTTCCACCTGCACCTCAATCCGGTGGTGTGGGATCTGGTGGTCAACCCGGACCAAAGCGAGCTGTCGCGCGATTGGCAGCTGATGTTTATCTGCGTGCCGGTGATCTTCCTGGTGGAGATGCTGTTCGGCACCTGGAGCTGGCAGAAGCTGCGCAGCCTGAACCGACGCCGATTCGGCAAGCCGCTGGCGGCGCTGTTTATCAGCGCCTTTTTCGCTTCGCACCTGATTTACATCTGGGCCGACGCCAACTTCTATCGCCCGATCACCATGCAGCGGGCCAACCTGCCGCTCTCGTACCCGATGACCGCGCGCAAATTCCTCGAGAAACACGGCCTGCTCGACCAGCAAGAATATGAGCGCCGCCTGGTGCAACAGGGCAATCCGGAAGCGGTGGCGGTCGAGTATCCGCTCAGCGATCTCAGCTACAGCGATAAGGGCAGCGGCTATAACCTGCTGATGATCGTGGTGGACGGCATTCGCGCCAAAGACGTGGCGCAGGACATGCCAACGTTGACGCGTTTCGCCCAGGAAAACGTGCGTTTCAGCGATCACTATAGCTCGGGCAACCACGCCGACACCGGGCTGTTCGGCCTGTTCTACGGCATTTCTCCGACCTATCTGGACAGCGTGCTCGCCGGCCGCAAACCGTCGGCGCTGATCAACGCGCTCGGCGATCAGGGCTACCAACTGGGGCTGTTCTCGTCCGACGGCTTCAACGCCAGCCTGTACCGTCAGGCTCTGTTGACCGACTTCTCGCTGCCGACGCCGGCGCCGCAAAGCGACGCGCAGACCACGCAGCAGTGGCAACGTTGGCTGACGGATCAGGGCGATAAAGAGCCATGGTTCTCTTATATCAACTTCAGCGGCGCTGAGCCGGCCGAAGGCGACAAAACTCCGGCGCCGGCCGACTTTATCCAGCGCTATCGCACCGGCGCGCAAGACGTGGACGCTCAGATAGCCCAGGTTCTGGACACCCTGAAACAACGCGGCCTGCTGGATAAAACCGTGGTGGTGATCACCGCCGAGCACGGCGTCGAGTTCAACGACAGCGGCAAAGGGCAATGGGGCGCCGGCACCGCCTTCAATCAAGCGCAGCTGCAGGTGCCGCTGGTGATCCACTGGCCGGGTACGCCGGCGCAGACAATCAACAAGCTGACCGGCCATAACGACGTGATGCGTACCCTGATGCAACGGTTGCTGCACGTGAAGACCACGCCAAAAGACTATTCGCAGGGCGAGGATCTGTTCACCGCCCAGCGCCGCAACAACTGGATTGCCACCGGTGACAACAACCAGCTGGTGATCACCACGCCGACGCAGACGCTGATGCTGGACAACAGCGGCAACTATCGCGTCTACGATCAGAACGGCGAGGAAATAAAAGACGAGAAACCGCAGCTTGCTCTGCTGCTGCAGGTGCTGACCGATGTAAAACGCTTTATCGCCAACTAACTGCTTAAAACTAAAGCAATCAAGTGGCGAGGCGCTTGCATTAACATCGGGAATCGGTAGTATGATTTTTCATAGCGTCGGCATGTAGCGCAGCCTGGTAGCGCACCGTCATGGGGTGTCGGGGGTCGGAGGTTCGAATCCTCTCATGCCGACCAAATTTAAGAAAACCTGCTGTTACAGCAGGTTTTTTTTCGCCTGCGAATTGAGAGGATGAGAATCTCCGAAGGAGGTTTGAGCCGAGCGTAGTGAGACCACGTTGCTTTAGCAACGGCCCGCAGGGCAAGCATCGAAGATGCGCATAATCCTCTCATGCCGACCAAATTCAAGAAAACCTGCTGTTACAGCAGGTTTTTTTTCGTCTGCACGCTGAGAGGATGAGAATCTCCGAAGGAGGTTTGAGCCGAGCGTAGACAGAGCGCGAGGCCCCTCCGTAGCATAATGAGTGCGAATTCCCTTTTGTTACTTTTAAGCCTCCCTTTAAGGCGGTTGCCTAACTTGATTCATTCATTTTTGTACGCGCGCTGAAGCAAATGATAAATATGAATACAATACCTACCAACTACGGCCAAATTGCGCCACAAAGGAAATCGTCCCCTATATGCTTGCTGAGATCGAGGCATGTGTAAGTCGTAGCCCCAGAGAACCAAGCTTTTATCCAAAAAGTTTTCTTCATGGGATGTCCCTATTCCAAAACATTTTAATATGTCACATAACAGAGTAAACAGTCATTAATATAAACATTGATTCGATTGTGGAAAAGAGCTAATTATAAAGAGCCTTACGAAGGCTTACATAGTATCAATCAAATAATCAAAAGGAGTTATTTATGAAAACCATTGATTCTTCAATGCTGGATTACATTGCTGGTGGCCGTGGCAATAATGGCGGCAGCCGTGTTGACAACGACAGGTAGAATAGTCATTCTGGCAGTAAAAAACTGCAAGAATTCAATAGGCGGTTCTTGTAAGGTTTGACTTTACCTTCAAGAGCATAACATTACAATATCAGACAGGACTAAAACGGTGACAAAGATTATCAGTTCATTAATTGTCTTTTTATCCATCCTGGCCGGTTCTTTTTTTCTGAGTGGCGCTGGGGTAATAGGTTACCAACCGTGGTTTTCTGCACCCGAGAATTTGTCAAAACTTGTGATTATCGTTGTCACCTACTGCTCCTTTGTTTACGCCGCATTAAGTATTTATAGAAAACTTAAAAAACAAACCCCATAAAAAAGCCATAACACAGGCATGACGTTCAGTTTTGGGTTAAAGAATAGAATTAACTATAAATTAACCCTCGCTAATTCAGTTTTTCGCCTGCCGTTTACGCGGGCAGTTTAACGATCGCCGCCGGGATGCCCTGCCGCACCGCCGCGCCGGTCACCCAATCCAGCCAGGTGTTCGGCACTTCGCGCGTCGGATCGGCAAACCCCAGATCGTTGAGGTTGATGCCGGCGGCGATGCGCTCATCCATCGCCAGCGGCTCACCGTCCAGATAGTGCTGGCTGGCCCCCATCTCGCGGTGGCCGTAGCCGTGTTCCACCGCAATCACGCCGGGCATCACGCCCGCCAGTAAACTGATCTGCGCCTCCCGGCTGCCGCCCGGCGTGCTGATGCGCACCCGGTCGCCGTGTTGAATGCCGAAACGCGCCCCATCCGCCGGGTTTAACGCCACCAGGTTCACCGGTTTCACGTCGTGCAGGCGCCGGATCACCGCAGTGGAGCTGCTCATCACATTGGATTTGAAGGACATCAGGCGCAGCGGCCACTGCCGTTGCGGGTAGAGTTCTTCCACAGCGCGGCCATCCGACAAACGCGCCGGATAGCAGGTTGGGCAACCGCTGAAACGTTCGCCGGTGATCGCATGCCGGTGCTTCGCCACTTCCGCGTTCCAGATCTGCAGCGGTTTCTCCCAGCGATTGCCCACGCTGCCGTCGCGGCGGCCGCTGTCATGAGCGGCGAACCGGCCGCCGCGGCTGTAGATAAACGCTACGCGGTCGATTTCATCGGGGCGCAGCGTCTGCGCCAGCTGCGGCAACAAGCGATCGACGCC
This sequence comes from Serratia sp. LTN-2, assembly GCF_059740205.1. NCBI lineage: Bacteria > Pseudomonadati > Pseudomonadota > Gammaproteobacteria > Enterobacterales > Yersiniaceae > Serratia > Serratia sp. LTN-2. The sequence goes on from NZ_JCAXDO010000003.1 coordinate 369,647, forward strand.
GCTTAGCGCCAGCTCTTCCGCCCTCGCAGCCGGCACCGGCGCCTTGCCGGCAAACGCGACGTTGGCGGCGGCGCGCAGATAATAATCCTCGGTGCGGTTGAGCGGCAGCAGCCCCCCCTGGCCGTCGCCGATCGCCCGATCGCCGAAGCCCGGCAACGCCAGGCGTTTGGCGACGGCGATGCAAAACGCCTCCATGGAGATCGGTTGCCCTTGCGCCGTTTTAGCGGTCGCCGGCGTCACTATCGGCCAGCGCGCGGTGGTGGCCTTGCTGGCGACGCCGCCCCAGGGAGCGCTAAATCCCCAACTCTCAAAGTTATGGGTATCCGGGATGATATAGTCGGCCAACGCCGTCGTTTCATTGATAAACGCATCGATAGCGATAAACAGCGGCAAACGCGCCGGATCTTTGAGCCGTTCCTCCGCCACGCCGCGCAAACCGGCGATACCGTACAAGGGATTGGTCATGTTCGAGATCCAGGCTTTCAGCCCGTAGGGATACCCCGCCAACGCCGAGGTCAGCAGCTCGGTCAACTGCCCGGCGACGAACGGATACCAGGGCGCTTTGGCCGGCCAGGGCGAAATGCCCGCCGCCACTTTTTCGCGGTATTCGTCCGAGGCTTCATAGGCAGCCTTGCTGCGCGCGATATTCAGCCCCTTTGGTTTCACCAGACCGGGAAACTCAGCCAGGTTATAGCGTGGCCCTTCGGCGAAGCCGTTAAATTTACCGCCGCCGACGAACACCCCGCCCGCCAGGCTCAGATTGCCGATCAGCACATTGAGCATCATCACCGACCAGGTATTATAAAACCCGTTTGCCGCCATCATCCCGCCATGAGCGATCACCGCCGCCTTGCGCCCATGGGCGGTAAAAGCCTCGGCCAGCGCCGCAATGCGCGCCACCGGCACGCCGCATTCTCGGCTGTACGCCTCTGGCGAAAGCTTGTCGGCAGCCTCTTTCAAACACTGAAAGCCGCTCTTCACCGCCACCTGCGCACCGTCGTGCAGCGTCACCCTGCGCGTGACCCACAGCTCGGCGCTGTCGCACGTCTCGGCCGCCACCAGCTCGCCCGCACCGTTGACCACCAGCGGCGATGCCGACCCTGCGCCGTTCAGATGGGCGAGCGTCAGATGTTGGCCCGCCAACGGGTGCTCGCTCTCGGCGATCACCAGATGCGTGGCGTTGGTCCAGCTCTTCTCGCCGGCCCGTTGCATGGCAGCCTCTGACGGGATGGCGAGATAGTCGGCTTGATAGCGCCGGTTATCGAGGATCCAACGGATCATCGCCATCGCCAGCGCCGAGTCGGTGCCCGGCAACACCGGGATCCAATGACCATGATCGTCCGCCAACGTAGTGGTCAGCGGCAGCGCCGGCGCCACCACCGCATAGCGGAACTCGCTGCGCAGCCTGGCGCTAGCCAGTTGTCGGGCCTGCCGCTTGAAAGGGTTGCCGGACTGCGCCGGTGAGGTGCCCATAAACAACGCGAATTCGACCTGTTCCCAGTCTGGTTTCACGTGCGGGTTCTTATCCAGATCGTTCATCAACGCACCGGAGCCGGCGCGGTAGGCCAGCCCGCAGTAAGCGCCGTGCGCGCCGAAATTCTTGCTGCCGAAACTGTTCAGGGCGAAGCGCCGCAGGAAGCTGTCGCGCCCGTCGTCACCGGCGTTGGTCACCAGCAGCTGATTGGCTTTCGGCCCCAGCCCCGGCTGCCGGGCGTCGATCGGCGTTTCCAGATCGCGGATCGCCCGCAGACCGTCCACCGGTCCTTCGCCGAACAGATCGCCGCCCTCCACCACTTCCTCGATCAGCTGCTCAAAACTGATGCGCTGCCACTTGCCTTCGCCGCGTTTGCCGACGCGCTTCATCGGCTCCAGTACGCGCAGCGGGCTGTAAAGGCCCTCCAGCAGCGTGGCTCCGCGCGCACAGGCGGTGGAACGGGCATCGAGACCGCTTTCGCCACCCAGCTGCGCCAGCGCTTCCTGCAGCGGCAAGACGGAATCGACGTGCCGCTCCTGAGACAGCGGATGATAAGGGTTGCCGGCAATGCGCAGCACCCGGTCGGTCTGCCGATCCACCCTCGCCCGCACGCCGCACTGCGTCCAGCAGCCGAAACATTGGGTCATCGAGATGACCTGCTGCGGATTGCTTTGCCATTCCGGCGCCGCCCGCCCTTCGGGCGGCAGAGAGTTGCCGTTGATGCGATCCCGCGTCACGCGCCCAGAGGTGCCGTGGATCAAGCCGTCGATCGCCCGTTTGGCGACCTCGCGATAGCTCAAGCCAAAGGCGGACAACCCGCCGAAGGCCAGGCCCACTTTCAACCACTGACGCCGGGTGAGTTTAGCCATGTTGTTTTCTCCGCAGTAAAAACGCCTGTGCTTCACGCACCATGATCATTAACGCCAGCCACAACCCAAAGGTGCCGACGATCGCCAGCAAGCCATCGGTGCCCAGCGGCAGGCTGTAGGGGGAAGAAGACGCGTTGTATTTCGGGATGGTTTGCACCTCGATCAACAGCGTCCAGCGCATCAGCCAACTCAGCCCCAGAGCACCGGCCACCAGCAGCGGCGCACCGCCGCGCGGCAAGCGCCGATAGGCGCCCCAGGCGGCGCACGCCAGCGTCAGCCCCCATAACGCGATCCATCCAGCGGCATAATGGCGCGCTATCGCCTGCGTCCGCAGCCAATGACGTACCGCCGCGCCGGATAACGTATCGCCGCACACCCACAACAGAATCGCCCCGCCGAGCAGCAACAGCGTCAGCAGCATTCCGCGCGCCAGCGGCGCCTGCAGACCGGGCCGTTCGCGTATCGCCAGCAACAACAAGGCCAAGAGCGCCTGCAGCGCACTGAGCAACATGACGATAGGAAATCCGTAGCTGAACCAGATCGGGCGGGCGCGCACGACGGAAACCTCTCGCCCGGTGTACAGCAGCAGGCCGATAGCCACCAGCGCGCAGGCGGGCGCAATCCCGCGCAGCAGCGCAACCGGTCGGCCCGTCAGCCGCGTGAATTCGAGCGCGAGAAACCACAGGCCGATCAGCAGGGTAAACAGCGGCAAAAACAGCGCGCCCCACGGCATCCACGACCAGGGCGTCGGATAGGCATAGAAATGCCAGAAGCGGGCGGTTTGATGCAGGTCTGCGGTCAGCGCCAACGGCGCGGTGATGGCGCACGTCAGCCCGATAAACAGCGCCACGCGCTCCAGGTGTGCGGCGTTCTCTCCACCGCGCCAGCGCCATGCGCAGGCCAGCAGCGCGGCGCAGGCGGCGATGCCGATAAAGAAGAAATATTGCACGGCCCACGGCAGCCAGCTAACCGCCTGCGGTTGGCTCAACACTTCTGCGATCGTCAGTTGGCGACTCATCGTCTCTCTCCCCATAAGGCGACCTGCGCCCGCCCCGGCAGCGGCGTAACGAAGGCTTCATCCAGCCCCAGATAAAACACGTGGGGCGCGGTGTGGTTTTCCGGTTTGAGAACTTTGATCTCGGCCTCATGGCGCCGCAGCATCTTGCTCAACGTGCTGTGCGGATCGTGCATGTCGCCGATGATCCGCGCGCCCCCCACGCATGACTCCACGCACGCCGGCAACAATCCCGCCTCCAGCCGGTGCACGCAGAAGGTACATTTGTCCGCCGTTTGGGTGGCGTGATTGATAAAGCGGGCGTCGTACGGACAGGCCTGCACGCAATAGGCGCATCCCACGCAGCGTGTGTTGTCGACAACCACGATCCCGTCCTCGCGCTGGAAGGTGGCCTGTACCGGGCATACCGGCACGCAGGGCGGGTTGTCGCAGTGGTTGCACAGCCTGGGCAGCAGCACGTTGGTCGCCACTTCTTCCCCTTCGAGGCTGACCTGGTACTGGTTTACCGTGGTGCGGAACTCGCCGTGCGGCGTCTGGTTTTCAATGGCGCAGCTGACGGTACAGGCCTGGCACCCGACGCAGCGCCGCAGATCGATCAGCATCGCGTAGCGGCGGCGAGCATCCCCCTCGCGCCGCGTCGGCGCCAACGTCAGCCCGGCCTCCGCCACGGGGACCAGCGAAGCCCCCGCCGTCAATATACGCCCAGCCGTTGCAAAAACTGCCGTTTACTGAAGTCCATCCGTTTCTCCCACGCCCAGGGCGTCACCCCGATCACGCTATTGACGCCCGTTAGATGAATAAACAATGTCGATGATTTACAGTGTAAAAATGGCATCGAAGGCGCTCTATTGTGGTTAACCACATACCGGACCCAACGTTGATCTAAAACAAGTGGCGGCAGATAAATCGCCATCAGGAGGGGCCGTGAGGGTCGTGTTATTATTGCTGTTTTGTCTCGTCTGGGGGGCAGCGGCGCAGGCGAAGGAATGGTCGGTCGGCGTGCTGGCGATGCGAGGCGATGCGGCGACCGTGCGCGACTGGCAACCGCTGATCGACCAGCTCAACGACAGCGTCAGCGGTGAGCGCTTCCGCCTGCAGCCGCTCGATCTGGCGCAGATGCGCGAGGCGGTCAATCAGGGCAGCGTGCAGTTCGTGGTCACCAATCCGGCGCAGTTCGTGCAATTGAACAGCCACTATCATCTGCGCTGGCTGGCGTCGTTGCGCGCCGCCAACGGCGATCGGGAAACGGGCAACATCATCGGCAGCGTGATTCTGGTGCGGCGCGACAGTGACGTCACGACGCCGCAGGCGCTGATGGGCAAAACGGTGGGCGCCATCGATCCGCAGGCCTTCGGCGGCTATCTGACCGGTTATAAGGCGCTCAGCGATGCCGGCATGCGGCCCGAGCGCGATTTCCACCTGCGTTTTACCGGCTTCCCTGCCGATGCCCTGCTCTATCTGCTGCGCGAACGCGCCATTCAGGCCGCCATCGTTCCGGTTTGCCTGCTGGAGAAAATGGATCGGGAAGGCCTGCTCAACCTGGCGGATTTTCGCCCGCTGCTGCAACAGGCCACGTCAGTTCACTGCGTCACCAGCACGCCGCTTTACCCCAACTGGTCGTTCGCCGCCCTGCCCAGCCTGGATAACCCGCTGGTGGATGCGGTGGCGAGAGCCTTGCTGACCGCGCCGCCGCAGTCTCCCTTCCTGTGGGGGGCGCCGGCCTCGACCAGCGAGGTGGAAGCCTTGTTGCGCGCCGTCAATCAACACCCGGAACAGCGGCGGCTGTGGCTGGATATCAAGAGCTGGCTGATCCAGCATCAGACGGCCGTCGGCCTGTCGCTCACGGTGCTGGCACTATTGATCGTCAACCATATCTGGATAGCGCTGCTGGTACGCCGCCGCGGGCGACAATTGCTTCATGCCGGAGAGCAACTGCGCCGACAGGAACAGGCACTGGAACATGCCAGACAGCTGAACGTGCTGGGGGAGATGGCCTCCGGCTTTGCGCATGAGCTCAACCAGCCGCTGGCGGCCATTCGCCACTATGCGCAGGGCTGCCTCATCCAACTGCGCAAAACGGACGCCGGCCATCCGCTGCTGGCACCGCTGGAAAATATCGACCGGCAGGCGCAGCGCGGTGGCGAAACGATCCATAACCTGCGCCAGTGGGTGCAGCCCCCCACCGAGACGGCAGACAAGGCGAACTGGCGCCCCATCGCGGTGAATGAAACCGCCGAGCGGGTGTGGGCGCTGCTGCGCCTGACGCAGCGCTATCCCGACCTGAAGTTGTTCATTAACGTGGCGCCTTCGCTGACGCTAACTCTGCCGCCGGCGCTACTGGAACAGCTGCTGGCGAACCTGCTGCTGAATGCGGCGCAGGCCGGCGCCAACGCCATCTGGCTTTCCGCCGACGAGAACGACCAGGCGCTCGATTTGCATTTGCAGGACAACGCGGGCGGGATGAGCGCAGCCGGGCTGGAGCAGGCTTTCCGGCCCTTCAACACCACCAAAGCCGGCGGCATGGGGCTGGGGCTGGCTATTTGCCGCCGCCTGGCCCGCTATGGCGGCGGCGAGATCCTGTTAGCTAACCGCCCCGCTCCCGACAGCCGCAATGGGCTGTGCGTCACCCTGCATTTCCTATTTAACGATGAGGAAAACCATGTCGCTAATTCATCTGGTAGATGATGACGTCGCCGTCACCGACGCCTGCCATTTTTTATTGACCAACCTCGGCCATTGCGTCCACTGCTGGAATGACAGCACCGACTTTTTGGCGCAGGCTGACCTGTTGCAGACCGGAATCGTGTTGCTGGATATGCGAATGCCGAAGCTCGACGGTCACCAGACCTACGCTGAACTGCGCCGCCGCGGCAGCACGCTGGCGGTGGTGTTCCTGTCCGGCCATGGCGACGTACCGATGGCGGTAGAACAGATGAAGTACGGCGCAGTGGACTTCCTGCAAAAACCGATCGCCGCAGAGCCGTTGATCGCCGCCCTAGCACGGGCGCAGCAGGTCTCCGCCGAAACCCAACAGCGCCATGAAACTTTTGGCCGCTACCGCACGCTCACGCCGAAAGAGCGTGAGATCGCGCATCTGGTGGTGCGCGGCATGATGAACCGGGAAATGGCGGAACAGCTGAATATCGCGCTGCGCACCGTGGAGGTCCATCGCGCAAAAGTGATGGAGAAAATGCAGGCAGCCAGCCTGGCAGAATTGGTGATTCAGCTGCAAACTTTACCGCTCACGATTCAAGAATAAACGCAGAAGCCCCGCATAAAACTAGCCCTGAGTCCCTCCGCACCTGATTGACACAGCGCGAGCCAGGCAATATATTCATTAAGATAATTAATGAATTGTAGCCAGATCGCCCCAGTCCGACGAACGGGCCATCAATGCCCCTGCACAACCCCCGCGTGGCGCTTTTGCCTTCTGGGAACCTGAGAGGTAAAGAGGACGTTTTATATTTCGAATGAAGAGAAATGCGGGCATATGACATCGCCTGTACCGATGACGCCACTGTCGGGTCGGCTCGTGTACGCGGCAACCAGTATGGATAGTTAATAACAAAAAATATGGACTGAATAAGGAACAAAGATGCAAGGAAATCTCAAACTCTATGGTCTTTTTGTGGGCCTGACCGTAACCATAATGATCACCTGCGACACCCTGGTTTATAAAGTTTTTGATATCTATGGTTTTAAAATAACCGCTAGCGGCATTGTATTCTCCCTGTGTTTTCTGATATCTACGTTGCTTACCGAGGTTTACGGCTATAAATTATCGGTAAGAGCAATATGGATCATGGTGTTCTGCCAAAGTTTATATGTCATCATACTTAACCTCTCCGCTGTCGTCCAGCCAGAAAATAACGCTATAGCGACTCACTATAACGCTTTATACCATGAATTTTGGCGCGTCATGATAGGCACCTGGGTATCCGTTCCCGTCTCATATTTTGTTAATGGCTTCATCATTTCAAAGATGAAAATTATCTTCTCCGGCAAATACTTCTTCATTCGCTACATTGCAGGCTCCATGTCTACGCAGGCCGCGCTGTTGCTGACGGCCTATCCGATTAGTCTTTCGGGCAAATACACCTTTATGGAACTGGTTAATATCATAAGCACCACCTGGTCTTATAAGGTGGTCGTCTCCATTGTATTGCTGCCGCTCGCTATCATCCTGGTAGAATGGGTTAAGAAAATAGAAAACACCGATCATTATGATTGGGGCGCATCATACAATCCTTTTAAATAATTTCAGTAAGGTAGAGCATGAAAGTAATTCAGATTAGTGACATACACATTATGCCTAATGAAAGCGCGCTGGCCTCTAAGCACCTGGCTAATTTCGAAAAGGCCATTGATTTTATTAATGCCAATGCCGATCAAATAAAGGCAGACTTGATCATTGTAACAGGTGATATCTCTCATGATGGTGACATTCCCTCATATGAGCGTTTCTTTAACGTAATGAGCCGCGTTTCATTACCTTTTTATTTATTCCCAGGCAACCACGACAGTAAAAAAAATCTGAGTGATGTAGCCCGCCAACAGGGCGGTAACTATGATATAAATTCTTTTGAAGATGACGAGTGGCGCATGCTTAGCATCGACTCGGTTGTTGACAATGAAGATTTTGGCTGGGTGTCGAAACAAGCGTTAGAAACGCTTGAAGAAGCCATAATATCCAGTAAAAATAAAAAGATAGCTATTTTCTTGCACCATCACCCGCTTCCTGTCGGCACCCCCATTGTCGATAGTTGTATGTTAAACAATGCCGGCGAACTTTTGAGCCTCTGCCATCGATTAAACGTTAAATTTATTGGTTCAGGCCATGCGCATACGCTATTTCAACGGAAAATGGGAGACACCCTGGTCTCGGTTTCCCCTGCAATTTGCTCGCAATGGAAAAACGGCACAAGCGAAGTCAGCAGCATAGACAATACGGCTTTCAGCGTGATTACGTTCGATGAGCATATTCACGTCGAGCCATGGTTCATTTAATCAACGTCAGTATCGTTTTTTTAGGCTTGTCACTTTGCTTTGCGTTTTGCAAGGAGGCGGAGATTTCTCTGCCTTCTTTCACTCCGGCATAAAATGCTATTTTTGTCGCATCTAAAGACTCGGTTTTATCGACCAGCTCACGATTTCTTAAAAAATCCTTTCCTGATATGGATATTGAATCAGCACCGTTTTTCAACGTCCACATACAGTTCCTTTTCTCTTCATGAATCGACAGTTTGGCTGAGGCAATTTTTATTTTAGACTCCGTTTCGGCGATGAAAGCAATGTCTTTAGGGTTAACATGCCTTAGAAAGTCGCCCTCAACAAGCTGCCCCCAGTTTTTTTTCACGAAGGTATGGGTGCCAAACTCTTTGAAAAGCCAATACCCCTCGGCGGTTCGCGTCACGCTGCGATCTAAAGTGTACAGATAACTGGGAGAGTATATTCTCCTTAACTTGCGGACTATTTTAAACAAATCCATTTATTTCAGCCTCTTTATCGTTTTCAATAAAACACCGATAATCGCGTAATCGCTGTAGGACTTCACACTGCTGTCTGAATCTAATGAGATGTTTGTAAACTGCAAGTCGTCATGAGAAACAAAGACCCTTCTTAAGCATATTGGGTAGTTTTTTAGCTTAACCAGGACGATATCCCCATCACAAAATGGTTCCTGAAGGGAGATGACACAATAGGTTCCACGATCCCATTCAGGTGACAACGAGTTATTCGTTATCTCCACCACAAACAGCGAATCGTCCGTAATGTCATCCACTTCTGTCGTGTAGGTATCTGATGTTGTTATCGCCTGATCCAGGAAACGCTCTATATCGCTGTAGCTAATGAGCGGTAGCGATCTAACGTTGTGATTGGCCTCTCCCGAGACTCGTAAGTCCTTGTCAGTCAGCTCCCCAACTTTCACGCTGAAAAATTCACCAATTGACGAGAGCGTAGAGATCGTCGGATTCCCGATGCCCTTTCTCAGGTTGTTGATAGTGGCAATACCGATCCCTGTTTCGATACTCAGTCTGCTGGCGTCAATCCCATGCATGCGCATGAGATAAGTTAGGTTTTCCCCTATCATTTTCAATGACATACCACTTTCTTCTGATATTTTAATGTTGTTTTGTTGCATTATAATGTTTTAAACCTATACTTTAGCGTTGTTAAAGTTAATTTAAAATATTAAACCACTCCAAGGGACGTGATGACAATGGTACAGGTCGAATTACATGCAAATTAAAAAATAATTATTTGTAATGTAAATCATTTATTAAATAAGCGTTCTTACAGAAGCAAGATAGGCCACCACAACAATAATTCAAATTCCTTATGTAACCGCTTTATCTAGTCTGCATCCCATACTGCGACGAGCGTTTTGCAAGCGTGACGCCAATAACTCACATACCAACGCATCAAACATTAGCAGTGCTGTTAAAACGCAAGAAGCCTCTTCACCGTATTTACGCCACGGCAGACGAGGGAAACACCAAAAACGGCGACCAGAAAGGTGGCGTCGGGCCTCCAACACCAGGGAGCGCCAGTCCGACGCCACCACCTTATGTATTGAATGAGAGAGAAATGCGCTCAGCGGGTAATGGCGATAATCTTCTGAAGATTCGACAGGCGATTACGGGTGGGGAAAAATGCGGACCATCGGCCTGGCCGGCTCAACGGCAAATTCTGCCGCCCGGCATGTAAAGATGAATGCCCATGCAAAATTCCGCATCCCCTCTTGCCAACTCGCACTCCTCAGGCCAAAATACTGTACATTAAATCAGTATTTACAGGTGGGTCATGTTTGTAGAATTGGTGTACGACAAACGCAACGTCGCTGGGCTGCCCAACGCCGCCGAGATTATTCGCAGCGAACTGGAGAAACGCGTGCATGCGCTGTTCCCGGAAGCGGAAGTGCGCGTGAAGCCGATGCAGGCCAACGGCCTGAACTCCGACGCCAGCAAAAGCGATCGCGAAAAGCTGAACCGGATGTTGGAAGAGATGTTCGAAGAAGCGGATCAGTGGCTGGTTATGGATAGTTAACAAGCAGCATCAACCGTTGGCTCCTAAGAATAATCAAACCTGAGTCTGGCACCAGCAGAATTTTTATATGAGCAGGCAGCAGGCCAACATCTTACCTGTCGGCTCCCTCTAGAAATAACGACTTTCTAAAATCACGGCTTACAACCGTATACACAATTATCATTATGCCGCCGTCGGCTTTCGCTCGCATAATTGAAGAATTTCCAAACCTATGCTCAGTGTGGTTTATATTCAGAATTTGCCAGCTAACCTCACAACATATCTCATGCTATAATGACGAAAACCCTATCAACTCATTGGAATTATTGATGAAAATTTATTTAGGGGTTTCTCCTTATGCAACCTGCTAAAAAGTGGTCACAGGAACTCGAAGGATTACGCGGCCTGGCATCACTCTGGGTTGTTTTAGGCCATATCTGCATTTTAACTCGTTTCCGCCCCCCCATTCTTTCTGATCCAGCAGTCGGGGTAGATCTGTTTATCCTGCTTTCTGGCTACCTGATGGCCAAAAATTATGTTGAACGCAAGGAACAAGAACCTTGGACCGATTCTTCGACTTTTAAAAAATTTTGGACTCGTCGATTCTTTCGCATCGCACCGCTTTACTATGTCTTATTGGTTTTAGCGATCGTATTCGGTAACTACTTTGGTGAGGCTAGAGACATCATCGGCCACTTCTACAGCGAAACGCAAACCAACAGCTCGCGCTATAGCGACCATTCATTTACAAACGTATTTACACACGTCACCTTTATGTTTGGCTTCCTGCCTGATTTTTCATTCAATACAGTTTTACCCGACTGGAGCATTGGATTGGAAATGCAGTTCTATTTTCTTTTCCCATTCATTATGTTGGCCGTTTTGAAACTGGGCTTTGCCCGAACTTGTCTCGCCGCTGTTCTGCTGTGTGGACTCGCCAAATTTTTAGTACCTGGCTACTTTTCTGCGTTCCCCATGCCCTCCATGATCCTAATAAAACTAAACTTATTTATCGCAGGTATGTTGATAGCTGAGTCAATCCGTAGAAAGAGCGTTCTATATGTAGGTTTTGCTTTGCTGACTGTATTGGGTAGCATGTATTTACCAAATGAATTTAATAAATACCACCTGCTCGCTCAGGTTGGCCTGATCTTAATGCTGGTCACGATACTTTGGACGCGTAGTGAAGATAGCAAATGGGCACGCGCGTTGCGCATGCCGCGTTGGTTCCTGACAAACCGTCTCAGCGTATTCCTTGGTGATGTCTCATACTCAGTCTATCTGCTCCACCTATTGATAGTTCTACCAGTGGTCGCTTATTTGCTTTCAAACACATCCTTTGCCGAGCTTACTTCAGTAATGCGGTTTATTATCGCATCAGGGATTATTATCCCGATCACCTATGGTATCGCAACGTTGCTGTATCACTTTATTGAGAAACCGGGCATTAAGTTCGGCAAAATGCTTATCAGTCGCAGCCAAACGAAAGCCATCGTTCAGCCGTAATTGTCTGTTGACACGGATTCCGACGACAGTTTATCGATGTGCTTTTACGCCATGTGAGGAGTTCATTCCCGTGGCACTCTCAGAACCAAAGTCATACCAAAAAGCCACCTGCTAAGCGGGTGGCTTTAACACAGCTCACTCAAAAGGGCTAAAACATTTCACGCCATCTCTTAATGCTGATCTTGGTTACATTACCAAGCAAAAACCTTACGGTATTTTTGCATCATCGCAGGTGTCTGGCAGAGAGTTTTCACATGAATTTACTGCGTACTATCGTCCCATTATAGGAACAGTTCCGTTCTCCCCCGGAGATAAGCATGCAACAAAAAGCCCCAGCATCGCTGCTGGGGCTTCTGTCATGGTGCCGGCTACCGGAATCGAACTGGTGACCTACTGATTACAAGTCAGTTGCTCTACCTACTGAGCTAAGCCGGCTGAATTTGGCGGAAGGACAGAGATTCGAACTCTGGGAGCTGTTACACTCGACGGTTTTCAAGACCGTTGCCTTAAACCACTCGGCCATCCTTCCAATGGGCGCTGATATTAGCGATACCGTTATGAAATGTCTATCGTTTTCATGCAAAAAAATCGTATCGGCGGTACAGTTGCCTAAACTTCAGGCCTTAAACGCTTAAAAAATGAAAAGCCTCGTGAAAACGAGGCTTTTTTGTTCGGCAGAAACGCGGTTATTTCGGCTGCGAATCGTAGTCTGAACAGGTTTGATAGCCTTTGTTCATAACGTGGCCCGTATCGTTGTAGCTGACAAAATACGTCTGCACCTTGCCGTCGCGCGGCGCCACCGCATAAGTGTCGCAGGTACCCTGCGCGTGAACCAACGTGGCGGTCGTCGACGGCGGACCGGCAATCGCCCGCACCTGCTGCTTGGTCATCCCTACTTTGACATCGCTGACCACCGGCTCGTTGACATAACTGGTCGCCCGGTCATAGGCGGTACAGCCGGCAAGAATGGAAAATACCGCCGCAGTGCCGACGGCCAACACCAACTTCTTCGTCATAGCTTGTCCTCTTGGAGTGCGTTTGTTGTCCCCTAAGTCTAGAAGCGGAAAGGCTTTTCTACAAATTCCCCTTTGTCGATCGGTGCGCTTTTCATTAACCGCTCATCGTTTGGCCTACTGCTGCCGCTTCAGCTGTTCTTCGAATCCCTGCTGCGACTCCTGTACATAACGCTGCAACCCGGCAGGATCGATAAACGCCTGCGTGTCGCCGGCCTGTAAACGCCGCCATTTCGCGGTCAGATCAAAGCGTGTGCCTTTATTGGCGATAAAAATATCTGCCTGTACCCGCGCCAGACGGGCGAAACTGCCGCGAATATCCTCGACCAGCTGAGGGTAATTCTTGTTGCCGAGCAGGTAATAATCCGGCGTAGCCAGGCTGTCGGCGTAGATGAAGCGGTAAGGTTTACCCTTATGTTGCAGCGTGGTCAGCCATGATGTGGCGCCCGGTAAATGACCGGGCGTCATCATGGCGGTCAGCGTCAGGCCACCTAGCATGATGCTGTCGCCATCGCCAACCACGATATCCGTTTGCACCGCAGGGAAGCTGAGCGCATCCCCCAGCGCAAAGTCCTGCCGCCCACCCAGCGCCAGCTGGCGCGCATTGGCCGCACTGGCCACCACTTTGGCGCCGCTCCAGCGTTTGAGCCGCGCGATGCCGCCGGCCTGGTCGAGCCGTGCATGGCTGTTCAGGATGAATTTCAGATCCCTCATGTTGAATCCCAGCCGTTCAATATTCGCTTTGATGATCGGCGCGCTGGCGTCCAGCCCCGCATCGATCAGGATCAATCCCTGCGGCGTGCTCAGCAAGATCGAGGACAGATTGCTCATGCCGACGTAATACACCTGCGGGAAGATCGGGAACGGCGTCATCGGCCGGGCCCACTCTTCAAACAGCGAGTATGGCGGCGCACTGGACAATGGCTGTGCCGGATCTAACTGCGCCTGCGAGGAGAAACTCAGGGAAAAGGCCATAGCCATCAGATAACACATGCTTTTTTTCATTATTCTCGTCTGTCAGAGGAAACCGGACTGGAGTATACTCGGCGCAATATTGAGCAGTGTTCAATTAAATAAAGGGAATTTGATGAATATTCTACAAATGGACATGAACCTGCTGAAAGTGCTGTACCTGCTGATGGTAACGGGATCCAGCCGTAAAACCGCAGACCGGTTGGGCATCAGCACCTCCGCCGTCAGCCATGCGTTGGCCCGCCTGCGAGAAGTACTGGATGAGCCGCTGTTTCGCCGCGAAGGGCATCGCCAGGTGCCCACCCTGTTCGCACTGTCGCTGAAAGACAAGCTAACGCCGCTGTTTTCATCGCTGGACAGCGAAATGTTCGGTCAGCAACCGCAGGCGCCGCGCCGCTTCTCGTTAGTGGCGCCCCCCGCTCTGCATCCCATTCTGCTGCCGCTGCTGGCGGAAAAAGGCACCGCCAGCCAGGCCGAGATTCATTGCCAAAACTTTGAGCGCCGAGCCTGGCGCGATGAGCTTCTGGAGGGCAGCGTCGATCTGGTGCTGGCGGTGGGCGATCATCAACAACGCACCAGCGCGCTGCATTATGAATCGATTGGCCGTACGCGCCTGATCGCGCTGTATGGCCCGCCGCTGCAGCATGCGCTGCACGACAAGCGCGAGCTGGCTTTCAGCGAACTGGCGGATTATCCGCACTATTATTGCCATCCGTGGCCGCAGGCGGAAAACGAGCTGGATCGTCAGCTCGAACGTCAGGGATTGCAGCGCCGCATCGCCCTGAGCTGCGCCGACTACGCGCAGCTGCCGCCGGTGCTGCGCCGGGCGCCGTTGCTGGCGGTTGTGCCGCAGCCGTGGTTCACTGCCCAGCCCGACAAGCAAGGGTTAAACGCCCTGCCTATCGGCGACAACCTGGCAATTGGCCACTTGTTTTCTCAATACCGAAAAGGCGAGCCTGAGTGGCGAAAACGGCTGATTTCCGCCATTCACGCCGGGCTGCGCCATTATTACCAGTAATCGGGCTCAAAAACCGAAATCGCTCAGCGCCGGGACATCGTCCGGGCGCCGGCCGAGCGGCCAATGGAAACGCCGATCCTGCTCGCGGATCGGCATGTCGTTAATGCAGGCATGACGATTGATCATTAACCCATCCTGATTGAACTCCCAGTTTTCGTTACCGAAGCTGCGATACCAGTTGCCGGAATCATCGCGCCATTCATAAGCGAAACGCACCGCAATGCGCGCGCCGTCAAACGCCCACAGTTCCTTAATCAGCCGATACTCCAGCTCTTTCGCCCACTTGCGTTGCAAAAAACCGACCACCGCCGCGCGGCCGTCGACAAATTCCGCGCGATTCCGCCAGTGGGTATCGAGCGAATATACCTGCGACACCCGCTCAGGCTCGCGGCTGTTCCACGCATCCTCCGCCAGCCGCACTTTTTCGATGGCCGAGCCGCGGGTAAAAGGCGGCAATGGGGGTTTAATGCTCATGTTCATCTCCTGGGTGAAGGTATGTAGACAACTCTGTCTACAACATTACGCTAGCGCATGTAGACAGAGTTGTCTACAATCACCCGAAAATAGCCCGGGAGAAAATGATGACCGCCGATCTCAACGCCTTGCCCGCCCGCCAGCGCATTTTGCTGACGGCGCACGATCTGTTTTATCAGGAGGGGATCCGCGCCACCGGCATCGATCGCATCATCAAGGAATCAGGGGTGACCAAGGTGACGTTCTACCGCCACTTTCCCAGCAAGAACGACCTGATTACGGCGTTTTTGGCCTATCGCCATCAGCAGTGGCTGGACTGGTTCAGCGCATCGTTGGCGCGCCATGTGGCGCAGGCCGGCGGGCTGCTGCCGGCGCTGGCCCCCTGCCTGGCGGAATGGTTCGACGATCCGCGCTTTCGCGGCTGCGCATTTATCAATACGGCGGTGGAGATCGCCGACCTGCTGCCGGAAAGCCTGCACATCGCCAGCCAGCATAAGCGGCAGATGACGGATGAGTTGGCGCGCCACCTGCCCGCCGGCCCACAGCGGGAACAGCACGCAGCGATGCTGGCGATGTTGATCGACGGCGCCATTGTCAGGGTGCAGATAGAGCGGCAACCACAGGCAGCGCTGCAGGTGCTGGATGCCACGCTGACAATACTGGCGCAAGGCGGCTTCGATCAGTAATTGGCCCAGATGCCCGGCGTCACCAGCTCCAACAGGTGGGCGTCGGGATCGCGAAAATAAATGCTCTCGCCGCCCTGCTCCCAACGCATTCGTCCCTCAATCTCCACGCCGTTGGCCATCAGATGCCGTTCCCAATGCAGCAGCTGTTCTTTCGCCACCGCCAGCCCGATATGCGCCGGCCCCACGCCATCGTGAGCGGGAATAAAGCCGGTCGGATACTGCGCCCCGCGCAGCGAGTCGCCCTCGACAAACAGCAGCAATACGCTCCGATCGCCGACGTTATAGGCGCAAAATCGCTCGTTGGCGACCATCACCGGCAGCTGCAGCACCTCTCGATAGAAAGCGTCCGCGCGCTCAATATCGCTAACGTACAACACCGTCTCGATCACTTTATCGATCTTGAGCTCCATATCACCTCCGCTCTGTTTGCTGTATTCACAGCGTAGGCCGAGTGGCGGAAACCCAAAGCGCTTCCCGTGCCGCTCACGGATCAATCCGTGCTTCTTCACAGGCAAAAAAAAGCGCGGCCCGAAGGCCGCGCGATGACATTCACATGCAGAGGCTTAGAACTGGTAAACCAGGCCCACGGCAACCACGTTGTCGGTGTTGATACCGGCAGCTTGGGTGAAGTCGTTGTTGTCCAACAGGTTGATTTTGTAGTCAACATAGGTGGACATGTTTTTGTTGAAGAAGTAGGTCGCGCCCAGGTCGACGAATTTGACCAGATCTTCATCACCGTAGTCCTTGCCGTTGCCGGCGCGGCCCAGGTCTTTACCTTTGGTCTGGTTATAGCCCACGAACGGACGCAGACCGAAGTCGAACTGGTAGTGTGCGTAGGCTTCGAAGCTCTGCGCCTTGTTGGCGTAACCGAAAGCATCGCTGGTAGAGCTACCGAAACGCGCCGCGTTGTAAGACTGGGTGAACATCACAGCCAGGTAGGTATCGTTGGCGTCATATTTCAGACCGCCGGAATACCCTTCTGCTTTATCGCCGCGGCCCATGATGTTCTGGTAGTTGCCACCGCCGTTCTGCTCGCTGGTACGACGGGAGTTGAAGAAGGCACCGGCAGCACTGATGCCGTAGCCCATGTCATAGCTCATGGACATGCCGTAGCCTTCGCCGTTCTGACCCAGAACGTCACGACCGTTGTTGGTCTCTTCAGCGCTGCCGTTTTTACCCTGGTACTGCAGGGCGAAGTTCAGGCCGTCAACCAAACCGAAGAAGCCGTTGTTACGGTAGGTCGCCAGGCCGCTGGAGCGTTGGAACATGAACTGGTCGGCGCCGTAGGTCGAGCCGTCGAACTCAGGCTGCAAATCGGTGTAAGCCGCCACGTCGTACAGCACGCCGGTGTTACGGCCGTAGTCGAAGGAGCCGTAGTCGCCGAATTTCAGACCGGCGAAGCCGTAACGGGTGAAGTTCTTGTTGTCCTGGTTTTCAGCGTGGTTCAGGTTGGCCTGATATTCCCACTGGCCGTAACCGGTCAGCTGATCGCTGATCTGCGTTTCGCCGCGCAGGCCAAAACGCATATAAGACTGATCGCCGTCCGCACCGTTGTTGCTGGAGAAATAGTGAAGACCGTCGACTTTACCGTACAAATCCAGTTTATTACCGTCTTTGTTGTAGATTTCCGCCGCGCCTGCTGTGCCTGCAACCAGCAGTGCGGGTACCATCAGAGAGAGTACTCGAAGTTTCATCGTTATTATCCTCGTTAATTATGTCGAGCTACGGCCACTGCCCTTTTCGAGCATTATTAGCACGACTGTGCATTACCATTCTGGTAACAAGGGTTATATTAATCCAGAAAGAAAATGATACCAAGTATCCGATAGTGTTTCATTGTAATTAATAAAGGTTTCAAAATGTAAATACGCGCGAACTTTCACAAAACCTTACAGACAAACAAAATAAAGCACTTAAAGACAAAGAATAGATTAATTGATAAAAAATCATGTAGTTATACATATCTTTAAGAAAAAAAAGCCAACCATACAATTGAACCGGGCAATAAGCACATTGTGCCAAAACGCTGTCCGCACGCAGCCGCTATAATCACCTCGCTATCATCATTATTTTCATTATTACCTTCATTACCCGAAGATAATTTCTGCATTCCTTTAACCGGCTTCTGGCCGGTTTTTTATTTTTCTTCACACTCTCCTCACAATTTCGATCCGCACAAATAGCAAGCAAATAAATAACCCCATGATATAGTTTCACTAATTTACTTCCGCACTAATTGCTAATCTTTTTCCTTATTTTAGTCTACAAATTGAACTTGCTTTTCATTTCGTGCCTTATCCCGCCCATTATTTTCCACCGCAGGCATAATTAGCCGCGGAGTTTCACTTCTGGTAGCCTGAAAAAACCGCCCTTGCTGCGAGCAAATAGATATAGATAATGAAGCCATTTCAACCCGACGCGCTGTGGCGACGGCTGCAAAGCTCGTCTTTCCGCGCCCGCTTCCGTTTAAATACCAAGGATCAAGCCTATCTCGATGACAAAGGCTTGCCGCTGATCCTCAGCCATGCCCGTGATTTTATCGATCGCCGCCTGGCCGCCTCTCACCCCAAAAACGATGGCAGGCAGACGCCGATGCGCGGCCATCCGGTGTTCGTCGCCCAACACGCCACCGCCACCTGCTGCCGCGGCTGTCTGGAAAAATGGCACGGCATACCGCAGGGCGTCGCACTGGACGATCGGCAAAAAGACTATATTGTCCAGGCGATCGCGCTGTGGCTGGTGCGCAGCGGCGGCGCCAGAGAGGAGCCAGACGCGAATCTTTTCGACCCGGATCGCGGATTGTGATAAAAACTGTCAGTAACTTTCGCCACTCTTTTGATCCAAGATCCTGACGCTTACATGACAGCCACCTTGTGTAATGAACAGCAAACGCCCGGCGTTCCTCAACAGATCGCCACCCGCCTGGCCTTTTTCGTCGCCGGCCTCGGCATGGCCGCCTGGGCGCCGCTGGTGCCCTTCGCCAAAGCACGTATCGGCATCGATGACGGTTCGCTCGGCCTGTTGCTGTTGTGCATCGGCGCCGGCTCCATGCTGGCGATGCCGCTGACCGGCTTCCTGACCGGAAAATTGGGCTGCCGCGCGGTGATCCTGATGGCGGGGCTGGGGCTGTGCATCGATCTGCCGTTGCTGGCGCTGATGGATTCCCTCGGCGGCATGGCCGTGGCGCTGCTGCTGTTCGGTGCGGCGATCGGCATGATCGACGTGGCGATGAACGTACAGGCGGTGATCGTCGAGCGCGCCAGCGGCAAAGCGATGATGTCCGGCTTTCACGGCTTTTTCAGCATCGGCGGCATTGCCGGCGCCGGCGGCGTCAGCGCGCTGCTGTGGCTGGGGCTGACGCCGCTGCAATCCACCCTGCTCACCGTGCTGGCGGTGATAGTGCTGCTGGCGTTCGCCAGCCGCCATCTGCTGCGTGAGAGCGGCGCCGACGACGGCGGGCCGATGTTCGTCTTGCCGCGCGGCTGGGTGATGTTTATCGGCATTTTGTGCTTTATCATGTTTCTGGCGGAAGGGTCGATGCTCGACTGGAGCGCGCTGTTTCTCACCACCTTGCGCGGCGTCGAACACAGTCAGGCCGGCCTGGGCTATGCGCTGTTCTCCATCACCATGACGCTCGGCCGGCTCAATGGCGATCGGGTGGTGAACTCGCTAGGCCGCTACCGGGTGCTGCTGCTGGGCAGCCTGTGCGCCGCTCTCGGTCTGAGCCTGGCCATCGCCTTCAATCACGCCACCGTTTCGCTGGTCGGCTTCATGCTGGTCGGCCTGGGCGCCTCGAACGTCGTGCCGATCCTGTTCAGTGCCGCAGGCAACCAGCGCGACATGCCGGCCAATCTGGCGATCGCCTCCGTCACCACCGTCGGCTATGCCGGTATTCTGGCCGGCCCGGCGCTGATCGGTTTTATCGCTCAGTTTTCCAGCCTGACGGCGGCTTTCGCCTGCGTAGCCGTTCTGCTGTTGGCGGTCACCGCCAGCGCCAGGGCCGTCACTCGCTGATTCAGGAATGCGCAGCCACTATGCAAAATAAGCAACTGACCATTAGCTCCAGCAATATCACCCGCTGCTTCCTGCTGTTTATCGTGCTGCTGACGATCGGCATCGGTCTGTATGGCTACAACTACACCAACGCCTGGTTGGCGGAAAAGAAATACACGCTGAACAGCATCGCCGGTTCGCTGCAAAAACGCATCGACACCTACCGTTACATGACTTACCAGGTCTACGACAAATTCGGCAATGCGCCGGCGCAGAATGCCGATCCCGGCTTGCAGGAGACGCGCCTGCGGCCCGACGTTTATTATGTGGAAAAGCAGCATAAGAAAACCGATGCGGTGATCTTCGGCAGTCATGACGAGAACACGCTGGCGATGATCGCCAATATCTCGGACTACCTCGACACCCGCTGGGGCGCCAAGACCGAGAACTACGCCATGTATTATCTCAATGGCCAGGACAACAGCCTCAGTCTGATCACCACCCAGCCGCTCAAAGAGCTGGCTTCGCGCTTTCGGGAAAGCTACCTGACCACCTCTGCGGACGAACGCCGCGCCGAGATGCTGCAGCAGGCCAATATGCTCGACGAACGCGAGAGCTTTTCCGATCTGCGCAAGCAACGCTTCCAGAACGCCTATTCGTTCTCGATTCGCACCACGTTCAATCAGCCGGGACATCTGGCGACGGTGATCGCCTTCGATATGCCGATCAACGATATCATTCCTGCCAATCTGGCCCGCGCCAATTTCCTGTTGCTGCCAGACAATGCCGATCTTGACGACAACGCGATTCCGACGGAAACCGCACTCGGCTCCCATACGACGATGAGCGGTGGCTGGGTCGAGTTCAGCGCCGCCTTGCCCAATGCGCCGCTGAAGGTGGTGTATCGCGTTTCGGCCATCAATCTGGCCATCGATCTGCTGCGCAACAACATCTGGCTGATCGCGGTCAATCTGTTGCTGCTGGGGCTGTCGATGTTGAGCATCTACTTTATCCGCCGCCAGTACATTCGTCCGAGCGAAAATATGGCGGTGGAGCTTGAGGCCGAGCGCGCGCTGAATCAAGAGATCATCGCCAGCCTGCCCTCCGGCCTGCTGGTTTACAGCTTCGCCAACAATACGGTGATCGCCAGCAACAAAATCGCCGAACATCTGCTGCCGCACCTCAGCCTGCAAAAAATCGCCCACATGGCCGAACAGCATCACGGGGTGATCCAGGCTACGGTCAACAACGAGGTGTATGAAATTCGCATTTTCCGCAGCCAGCTATCGCCGGACACTTACCTGTTCCTGATGCACGATCAGGATAAAGAGGTGATGGTGAACAAGCGGCTGCAGCAGGCGCGGCGCGAATACGACAAGAACGTTCAGGCGCGTAAGCTGATGTTGCACAACCTGGGCATCGAGCTGAACCAGCCGGTGCGCCAGATGCACGATCTGGTCGATCGCCTGCGCATCTCGTCGGGTGAAGATCAACAGCAGGCACTGTTGGGCCAGCTGGCGGCGGAGTCGGCTTCGGTGCTGGGATTGATCGATAACATCACCCTGCTGACCCGGCTGGAAACCCAGGACTGGCAACCCACGCGCGAACCGTTCTCCCCTGCGGCAATGGTCGATGAGCTGCTGCTGGAGGCCCTGCCCGCCCTCAACCAGAAGGGATTGGCGCTGTTCAAGCATTTCCAGCTGGACGTCGAACAAAACTACATCGGCGACGCCAACGCGTTGCGCAAAGTGATCTCGCTGCTGGTGCAATACGCCATTATCACCACCGCCTGCGGCAAGATTTCCCTGGTGGTCGACCATGAGCCCGAACACCCGGACCGCCTGATTTTTCAGATCAACGACACCGGCTCCGGCATCTCCAACGAAGAGATCAGCAACCTCAACTACCCGTTCCTCAGCCAGACGCTGGTGGACCGCTTCAATCACGGTTCCGGTCTCACCTTCTTCTTGTGCAATCAGCTGTGCAAGAAGCTTAACGGCCAGTTGGACATTCGCAGCAAAGTGGATATCGGCACCCGCTATACCATTCGCGTCGCTATGGAGATGGAGAAAAAAGAGCCGCAGGATCAGGAAAAGCTGCTCGACGGCGTCACCGCCCTGCTGGACGTCACGTCGGATGAAGTGCGCGGCATCGTGACCCGCTTGCTGCAAGCCTACGGCGCCGACTGTATCGTCGCCGAAGATCGGGCGGTCAATCGCGATTATGACGTATTACTGACCGATAACCCGCAGCGCGCCGATGATTACACGCTGTTGCTGGCGAGCGATGAACCGGGCTGGCAAGCATTGGACAAGCGCTACATTCGGGTGAACTACAACCTGAACGGCGCTTTAATCGACGCCGTGCTGATGCTGATCGAACAGCAAATGGCCGCGCTGGAGCAGGAAGAAAGTCCGCTGTCATTGAGCTCAGAAGATATCCAACTCTATGAAAAACAATTGAAATCAAGTGATTACTATGGGCTGTTTGTCGATACAGTACCCGACGATGTCAAAAAACTGTATACTGAGGCGGGCAGCAGTGATTTCAATGCGCTGTCACAAACCGCACACCGCCTGAAAGGCGTGTTTGCCATGTTAAATCTGCTTCCCGGCAAGCAGCTGTGCGAATCGTTAGAACAGCGCATCGCAGAAGGTGATGCGCCCGAGATCGAGAATAACATCAGTCAGATTGATTTTTTCGTCAGCAGACTGCTGAAGCAAGGTAGCCAACAACATGAATAACCTGAACGTAATTATTGCTGATGACCATCCTATCGTACTGTTTGGCATCCGGAAGTCGCTTGAGCAAATTGAATGGGTGAATGTCGTTGGGGAGTTCGAAGACTCAACCGCACTGATCAACAATCTGTCCAAGCTGGACGCCAACGTGCTGATCACCGATCTGTCGATGCCGGGTGACAAGTATGGCGACGGCATCACGCTGATTAAGTACATCAAGCGCCACTATCCGCAGTTGTCGATCATCGTACTGACCATGAACAACAACCCAGCGATCCTGAGCGCGGTACTGGATCTGGATATCGAAGGCATCGTGCTGAAACAAGGCGCGCCGACCGATCTGCCGAAGGCGCTGGCCGCCCTGCAGAAAGGCAAGAAATTCACGCCGGAAAGCGTCTCTAAACTGCTGGAGAAAATCAGCGCCAGCGGCTATGGCGACAAACGTCTGTCGCCGAAAGAGAGCGAAGTGTTGCGTCTGTTCGCCGAAGGTTTCCTGGTGACCGAAATCGCCAAGAAACTCAACCGCAGCATCAAAACCATCAGCAGCCAGAAGAAATCGGCGATGATGAAGCTGGGCGTCGAAAACGACATCGCCCTGCTCAACTACCTCTCCTCCGTCAGCATGACGCCGCTGGACAAAGAGTAACCCTCGCCTCACGGCAGGTTAACGCCAAACAGGCACGGCATTCGCCGTGCCTGTTTGCTTTTCAGGCCTCGCTGCGGTTGTAGCGTACCTGTTGGCTGTAATACGCCAGCGTCTGCTCCAGCGTCTCCAGCGTGACCGGTTTCGACAGGCAATTATCCATGCCCGCCTCGAGGCAGCGCTGCCTCTCTTCCGCCAGCGCGTTCGCCGTCACGCCGATCACCGGCGCGCTGAACTGCATCTGCCGTAGCTCTTGCGTCAGGCGATAGCCGTCCATATTCGGCATATTGACGTCGGTCAGCACAATATCGACGCGGTGCTGTTTCAGTACGCCGAGCGCATCCACGCCGTCGTTGGCGGTCACCACCTGATATCCCAGCGATCCCAGCTGATCGGACAGCAGGCGACGGTTGATCGGATGATCATCGACCACCAGCAGATGAATATCGCCGTTGTCCGCCGCGCTGGCCTTGGCGGGCACCGGCAGCTGCACCAGCCCCTCTGCCGCGCCGCCGCCGACGCCGACGCCGAACAACCGGTTGAGCAAGGTCAGCGTTTCGCGCGGCGTGGACGTACTGTGCATCCAATAGCCTGGTCGGGTTTCCAGCGATGGGCCGATATGCTCGGTAGAGAACTGGATCTGAGCCAGCAGCGGTGTATCCAGCATCAGCGGATGATCGCTGAGCATCACCTCGCCGGCGGCGGTCTCCTGGCCGTCATAGCGCTGGATATCGGCGCCGTACCCGCCCAGGATCGCCATCAGGTAGCTTTCCAGCCGCTGATTGCGGATATCCAGCCACAGCCGACGGCCTTGCCAGGTATCACTGGCCTGCGGGATGGGGAACTGGGCGTTGAACAGCGGAATGCGGATGCTGAACAGACTGCCCAGCCCCGGTTCGGACTCGACGGCGATATCGCCGTCCATCAGGTTGATCAGTTTTTCACAGATCGCCAACCCCAGACCGGTTCCCTGGAAATGGCGCTGCACGCCGGTGCCGACCTGGAAGAACGGATCGAACAAGCGCGAGATTTCCTTCTCCGGGATGCCGACGCCGGTATCGCGCACGCTGAACTCCAGATAGCTGCCGCGAGTGCAGACCTGCAGCACGATGCAGCCGGTATCGGTGAACTTGATGGCGTTGTTCACCAGGTTGGACAGCACCTGCTGCAAGCGCACCGGATCGCCGAAGATGCGCTCCGGCACGTTCTGTTCGATAAAGCAGTACAGCCCCAGACGTTTTTTCACCACCAGCGGCAAGTAGTTGCCGGCGATATGAGTGATCACCTCCAGACAGGAGAACTCGCGCGGCTCGATCTTCAGCTGTTCGGACTCGATCTTGGAGAAGTCTAGGATATCGCTGATGATCTTCAGCAGCAGGCCGGACGAATTGTTCATCGCGTTGACCAGCCGGTCTACCCCTTGCGGCAACGCCTTGGTTTGCAACAGATCGAGGTTACCGATAATGCCGTACAGCGGCGTGCGCAGCTCATGGCTGACGGTGGCCAGGAACATCGATTTCGACTGGCTGGCCTGCTCCGCCGCCGCCGCCATCTCCTGCAGCGACTCTTCCATCTTCACGCGCGCGCTGACGTCCACCAGCACGCAGATCGCCACCTCTTCATTACGGTAACGCGAGTGAACAAAGCTGATCTGCAGGTTGTTGTTGTTGCTGGTCATCACATCGACGAAATTCGCCTGCTGTTCGCAAATGATGCGCGTAATGCGATCGCGATCTTCGTGGGTCAACAGATTGATGTAGTTGTGCGCCAGCTCGTTGCTCAGGATATTGGTGCCATCGCTGATGCGCAGGATACAGATGCCCACCGGCGCTGAGGCGACGATCTTACGGTTGAACTGTTCGTGTTCTTCCAACCGGAAGGCGTTGTCCTCCGCCGGCAGGAACATCTTGCGCTCAAACAGCCACGCCAGCGTGAACAGCACGATGGCCGACAGCAGGTTCAGCAGCAACGCGTTGAGGATCAGCATCTTGAAGCGTTCCACCACGCTTTTCACCGGCAGCGCATAGACGATGCTCAGCGAAGAAGGCGGCAGCGCTTTCTTCAGGATCAGGTCGCGGTAATTGTCGACATAGCCAAAGTAGGCGTGCTCTGCGGGATAGCTGTTGAGCGAAGCGGCATAGCGATCGCCATCCGCCAGGCGCAGCACCGGCTCGTTGTTCTCATCCAGCAGCGTGACGCCGATCGGCAGGTTGCCGGCGGTGACGAAGTCCTCCAGTCGAACGGTTTGCTCGATGCCCAGCAGCGCTTCCAGCTTGTTGCCGATATAAATCGGCGTCAACACATACAGATAACCGACGTCCGGCCGCTGCGCGCTGGGGCTGATCCAATACAGGTTGTTGTCTTTGTCCAGATTCTTGGCGTTGCGGTATTTTAGAATGCGCTCATGCAGCGACTTGAGCACGTTTTCCCGGTTGGCGACCGCATTGCCGCCGCCGAACTCCGCCATGCACAGGCTGTCGCCGCCGATGAAGAACACCCGGTTAAGATCGTAGGCCGCCACGAAGTTCTCTTTCCAATACTGGATCAGGCCGCTCAGCGAATCGAGCGAACTGCGGTAGGTGGTGCTCAGCGCGCAGTTGGACTCCGGGTACAGCGGGAAGAATTGCGGTGGGCTGCCCTTGCCGGGAAACACCCCGCTGAACATGTCCAGGCTGCTGACCGAACCGTTGAGGCGGTTCTCCGCCATATACTTGATGTCGCGGATGATATCGGCGGAATGGCGGATGTAGCCCTGCGCCTGATCGAAATTGAGGTTGTATTCCTGCCGGATGTCCGACTCTTTCTGATGCAGAATATTCAGAATATAAAAGGTGGTGAGCAGCGCTCCCAACGACCACAGCAAAATCGCCAGCACCCGAAACAGATAGCGGGATATCTTCAGCGTAGTTCGAAAAGAGGCTAAGTATTTCAATCGGGTACCATACGAAAGTCAGTGAGGGCGCGCGTTGTCGCCGGCGCGGCGGCCGGCGGCTCGGTGCCCAATTAAACCATATAACTGAAAAAGGGCCTAGCATCGCTGCCAGGCCCTTTTGTCTTAGTGCATTACGGTGTCGGCATGCCGACGCCTTCACCTTGCTTAAACGTTGTCGTCGTCCATCGGCTCAGCCGCGTCGTCGCCATCGTCCAGCGGCGTGCTGTCTTCTTCCACCGCTTCCGCGCCCGGCTCCAGGCTGTCCAGCTCTTCGTCTTCCACCGGCTCGGCCACGCGCTGCAGGCCGACGACGTTTTCGTCTTCCGCCGTGCGGATCAGCGTCACGCCCTGGGTGTTACGGCCCACCACGCTGACTTCCGAAACGCGGGTACGCACCAGCGTGCCGGCATCGGTGATCATCATGATCTGGTCGCTGGTTTCCACCTGCACGGCGCCGACCACCTGGCCATTACGCTCGCTCACCTTGATGGAGATAACCCCCTGGGTGGCGCGTGACTTGGTCGGGTATTCGGTCACGGCGGTACGTTTACCGAAGCCGTTTTGCGTGACGGTCAGGATATCGCCTTCGCCGCGCGGCACGATCAGGGAGATCACACTGTCGCCTTCGCCGAGGTTGATGCCGCGCACGCCGGTGGCGGTACGGCCCATCGAACGCACCTGCGTTTCCGGGAAGCGCACCACTTTACCGTTGGCGGAGAACAGCATCACTTCGTTGCTGCCGTCGGTCAGATCGACACCGATCAGCTCGTCGCCCTCGTTGAGGTTGACGGCGATGATGCCGGCGCTGCGCGGACGGCTGAACTCGGTCAGCGCGGTTTTCTTCACGGTACCGCTGGCGGTAGCCATGAACACGTGACGCCCTTCTTCATACTCGCGCACCGGCAGGATGGCGGTGATACGCTCATCGGCTTCCAGCGGCAGCAGGTTGACGATTGGGCGACCGCGCGCGCCACGGCTGGCTTCAGGCAGTTGATACACCTTCATCCAGTACAGGCGGCCACGGCTGGAGAAGCACAGGATCGTATCGTGGGTGTTGGCCACCAGCAGGCGATCGATAAAGTCTTCTTCTTTAATACGCGCGGCGGACTTGCCTTTGCCGCCGCGGCGCTGAGCTTCATAGTCGGACAGCGGCTGATACTTCACGTACCCCTGGTGAGACAGGGTCACCACCACATCTTCCTGGTTGATCAGGTCTTCGATGTTGATGTCGGAAGTATTGGCGGTGATCTCGGTGCGACGGCCGTCGTTGTACAGCTCTTTGACCGCCACCAGCTCTTCGCGGATCACTTCCATCAGACGTTCTGGGCTTTCCAGAATGAAGATCAGCTCGGCGATAAAGTTGAGCAGCTCTTTGTATTCGTCCAGCAGCTTTTCATGCTCCAGACCGGTCAGTTTCTGCAGACGCAGATCCAGAATCGCCTGAGCCTGCTGCTCGGTCAGGTAGTACTTGCCGTCGCGGATACCGAACTCCGGCTCCAGCCACTCAGGGCGGGCGGCGTCGTCACCGGCGCGCTCCAGCATGGCGCTGACGTTGCCCAGATCCCACGGCTGCGCCACCAACGCGGCTTTTGCTTCCGCCGGCGTCGGCGCACGGCGAATCAACTCGATGATCGGATCGATGTTGGCCAACGCGATGGCCAGCGCTTCCAGGATATGGGCGCGGTCGCGGGCCTTACGCAGTTCGAAGATGGTGCGGCGGGTGACCACTTCGCGGCGATGGCGCACGAAGGCTTCGAGGATGTCTTTCAGGTTCAGCAGCTTAGGCTGGCCCTGATGCAATGCCACCATGTTGATGCCGAAGGTAACCTGCAGTTGCGTCAGCGCATACAGGTTGTTCAGCACCACTTCGCCGACCGCGTCGCGTTTGACTTCGATCACGATACGCATGCCGTCTTTATCGGACTCGTCGCGCAGCGCGCTGATGCCTTCGACGCGTTTCTCTTTCACCAGCTCGGCGATCTTCTCGATCAGACGCGCCTTGTTCACCTGATACGGGATCTCATGAACGATGATGGTTTCGCGGCCGGTCTTGGCGTCGGCTTCCACTTCCGCGCGCGCGCGCAGGTAGACTTTGCCGCGCCCGGTGCGGTAGGCCTCTTCAATGCCGCGACGGCCGTTGATAATCGCCGCCGTCGGGAAGTCCGGCCCCGGAATGTGTTCCATCAGCCCTTCGATGCTGATGTTTTCATCATCGATATAGGCCAGGCAGCCGTTGACGACTTCAGTCAGGTTGTGCGGTGGAATATTGGTGGCCATACCCACGGCGATGCCCGACGAGCCGTTGACCAGCAGGTTCGGGATCTTGGTCGGCATGACGGCCGGGATCTGCTCGGTGCCATCATAGTTAGGCACGAAGTCGACGGTTTCTTTTTCCAGATCCGCCAACAGTTCGTGAGCAATCTTGGACATGCGCACTTCGGTATAACGCATCGCCGCGGCGGAGTCGCCGTCGACGGAACCGAAGTTACCCTGACCGTCCACCAGCATGTAGCGCAGTGAAAACGGCTGAGCCATACGCACGATAGTGTCGTAAACCGCGCTGTCACCGTGTGGGTGATATTTACCGATCACGTCCCCGACGACACGGGCCGATTTCTTGTATGGTTTATTCCAGTCGTTACCCAGTACGCTCATCGCGTACAGAACGCGGCGGTGAACCGGCTTCAGACCATCACGAACATCTGGCAGCGCGCGTCCGACAATAACGGACATCGCGTAGTCCAGATACGAGTTTTTCAACTCGTCTTCGATGTTTACCGGTGTGATTTCTCTGGCAAGGTCGCTCATGGAGCTGCTATCCCTCTACTAATGATTCATCTGCCCGCTGCCATAGTGGCAAAGGTGTAAAACTATATCACAAAGCGCGCTTTACGGGAAAATAACCGCCGCTGTTTCACGGAAATTGTGCAGATTCGTGCGCGAAAAACGCATCGGCGCAGACGATGCCGCGTCGGAACATGTATAATCCGCGCAACGAGAACAAGGAGCCAGACAAGCCCATGAACGCAGAATCATCCAGCCACGCGCAAAACGTTGACCACCAGGAAATCGCCAAGTTCGAGGCCGTCGCCTCCCGCTGGTGGGATCTGGAAGGCGAGTTCAAACCGCTGCACCGCATCAACCCGCTGCGCCTGAACTACATCATGCAGCGCGCCGGCGGCATTTTTGACAAGCAGGTGCTCGACGTGGGCTGCGGCGGCGGCATTCTGGCGGAAAGCATGGCGCGCGAAGGCGCGCAGGTGACCGGCCTGGACATGGGCGCGGAACCGCTGCAGGTCG
This sequence comes from Serratia sp. LTN-2, assembly GCF_059740205.1. Lineage (NCBI taxonomy): Bacteria > Pseudomonadati > Pseudomonadota > Gammaproteobacteria > Enterobacterales > Yersiniaceae > Serratia > Serratia sp. LTN-2. Next base: position 399,309 of record NZ_JCAXDO010000003.1, read on the forward strand.
CTCGTCTGCATGCGCTGGAAAGCGGCGTAAACGTGACTTACGTGCAGGAGACAGTGGAAAGCCATGCTCAGGTCAACCCACAGCGCTACGACGTGGTCACCTGCATGGAGATGCTGGAGCACGTGCCGGATCCGGCCTCGGTAGTGCGGGCCTGCGCCCAGTTGGTGAAACCGGGCGGCCACGTGTTCTTCTCCACGATCAACCGCAACACCAAAGCCTGGCTGATGGCGGTGATCGGCGCAGAGTACGTGCTGAAGATGGTGCCGCAGGGCACCCACGATCATAAGAAGTTCATTCGCCCCTCCGAACTGATCGGTTGGGTCGACGGCACGCCGCTGCGCGAAAAGCATATGATCGGCCTGCATTACAACCCGATCACCGATCATTTCAAGCTTGGCCGCAACGTTGACGTGAACTACATGGTGCACACCCAGCACGAAGGTTGAGCGCCGTATGCCGCGCCGGCCCTGCGTTACCGGGGTACGGCGCCAGCGGCGTATTAAGAAAAATACCTAATTTCCACGACTTCGATCAAAATCGCCGTTGTAAACAGGTTTTTAGAATATTAAATCAGATCAATATGCCGTTTTTTTCTAACGTTTAATAAAGCGTCAAACGATCGGTTTTTTCAGTTTTTAAGGAAAATCTGATCACGCTTATTGACAAGCTTGTCGCGCCAGTCACGGCGCGCGCTTCGCGCGGCAAGTTACATTTCACCCCCAAGTTATCCACAAATTAGGCCGATTTTGTTCACTTGCAAAGGCCGTTTTTTCTCACTATCTTGTTACCTCACCGACATACAACCCCTATATATAGTGTTTACATACTGAGCAGAGCGACTACACTTCTGCTTAGGGGCACCATACGGACAGGTAAAACACCACATGAACCAAAGTCTGCTTGTAACTAAACGCGATGGCCGTAAAGAGCGCATCAACCTCGACAAAATCCACCGGGTCATCGATTGGGCCGCAGAAGGATTGCACAACGTCTCGGTTTCTCAAGTAGAGTTGCGTTCGCACATTCAGTTTTATGACGGCATCAAAACCGCCGACATTCATGAAACCATCATCAAAGCCGCTGCCGACCTGATCTCCCGCGATGCGCCGGACTATCAGTATCTGGCCGCTCGCCTGGCGATCTTCCACCTGCGTAAAAAGGCTTACGGCCAGTTCGAGCCGCCGAAGCTGCACGCTCACGTGATTCGCATGGTTGAGATGGGCAAATACGATAAACATCTGCTGGAAGACTACAGCGCTGAAGAGTTCGAGCAGATGGACTCCTTTATCGATCACTGGCGCGACATGAACTTCTCTTATGCCGCCGTCAAGCAGCTGGAAGGCAAGTATCTGGTGCAGAACCGCGTCAGCGGCGAGATCTACGAAAGCGCCCAGTTCCTGTACATGCTGGTGTCCGCCTGCCTGTTCTCCAACTACCCGCGTGAAACCCGTCTGGATTACGTCAAACGTTTCTACGACGCGATTTCCACCTTCAAGATTTCGCTGCCTACGCCGATCATGTCCGGCGTGCGCACCCCAACCCGCCAGTTCAGCTCCTGCGTGCTGATCGAGTGCGGCGACAGCCTGGATTCCATCAACGCCACCTCCAGCGCCATTGTGAAATACGTTTCGCAACGCGCCGGCATCGGCATCAACGCCGGCCGCATCCGCGCGCTGGGTAGCCCGATCCGTGGCGGTGAAGCCTTCCATACCGGCTGCATCCCGTTCTACAAACATTTCCAGACCGCCGTTAAATCCTGCTCGCAGGGCGGCGTGCGCGGTGGCGCGGCAACGCTGTTCTACCCGATGTGGCACCTGGAAGTGGAAAGCCTGCTGGTGTTGAAAAACAACCGCGGCGTTGAAGGCAACCGCGTGCGTCACATGGACTACGGCGTGCAGCTGAACCGCCTGATGTACCAGCGTCTGATCAAGGGCGAAGACATCACCCTGTTCAGCCCGTCCGACGTGCCGGGGCTGTATGACGCGTTCTTCGCCGATCAGGACGAATTCGAGCGCCTGTACACCCAGTACGAGAAAGACGACAGCATTCGCCAGAAGCGCGTGAAAGCGGTTGAGCTGTTCTCGCTGATGATGCAAGAGCGCGCCTCTACCGGCCGCATCTACATTCAGAACGTCGACCACTGCAACACCCACAGCCCGTTCGATCCGCAGATCGCGCCGGTGCGTCAGTCCAACCTGTGCCTGGAAATCGCCCTGCCGACCAAGCCGCTGGAAGACGTCAACGACGAGAACGGCGAAATTGCGCTGTGCACCCTGTCCGCCTTCAACCTGGGCGCGATCGACAGCCTGGACGATCTGGAAGAGCTGGCGACCCTGGCGGTGCGTTCACTCGACGCCCTGCTGGATTACCAGGATTATCCGATCAAGGCAGCGCACCGTGGCGCGATGGGTCGCCGCACCCTGGGCATCGGCGTGATCAACTTCGCCTATTATCTGGCGAAGAACGGCGTGCGCTACTCCGACGGCAGCGCCAACAACCTGACCCACAAAACGTTCGAAGCCATTCAGTACTACCTGCTGAAAGCCTCCAACCGTCTGGCTCAGGAACAAGGCGCTTGCCCGTGGTTCAAAGAGACCACCTATTCGCAGGGCATCCTGCCGATCGACACCTACAAGAAAGACCTGGATGCGGTCTGCAACGAGCCACTGCATTACGACTGGGAAACCCTGCGTAAAGAGATCCAGGAAACCGGCCTGCGCAACTCGACGCTGTCCGCCCTGATGCCATCGGAAACCTCTTCGCAGATTTCCAACGCCACCAACGGCATCGAGCCGCCGCGCGGCCACATCAGCATCAAGGCCTCGAAAGACGGCATCCTGCGCCAGGTGGTGCCGGAGTATGAGCGTCTGAAAGACAACTATGAGCTGCTGTGGGAAATGCCGAGCAACGACGGCTACCTGCAGCTGGTAGGTCTGATGCAGAAATTCATCGACCAGTCGATTTCGGCCAACACCAACTACGATCCGACCCGCTTCCCAGGCGGCAAGGTGCCGATGAAGCAGCTGTTGAAAGACCTGCTCACCACCTACAAGTTCGGTGTGAAAACGCTGTACTACCAGAACACCCGCGACGGTGCGGAAGACGCCCAGGAAGATTTGCAGCCTGCCAAGGCCGGCGATGACGACTGCGAAAGCGGCGCCTGCAAGATCTAAAGTTTGACCTAGCGGGCCGGAATTTTCCGGCCCCTTCATTTAGCCACGTTACGATGGATTCAGGCTTATGGCTTACACCACTTTTTCTCAGACCAAAAACGACCAGCTGCAAGAGCCGATGTTCTTCGGCCAGTCGGTAAACGTTGCGCGTTTCGACCAGCAAAAGCATGAAATCTTCGAAAAACTGATCGAAAAACAGCTCTCCTTCTTCTGGCGCCCGGAAGAGGTTGACGTCTCGCGCGATCGCATCGATTACCAGGCGCTGCCGGAGCACGAGAAGCACATCTTCATCAGCAACCTGAAGTATCAGACCCTGCTGGACTCCATTCAGGGCCGCAGCCCGAACGTCGCCCTGCTGCCGCTGATCTCGATCCCTGAGCTGGAAACCTGGGTGGAAACCTGGTCGTTCTCCGAGACCATCCACTCGCGCTCCTACACTCACATCATCCGCAACATCGTCAACGATCCGGCGCTGGTGTTCGACGACATCGTCACCAACGAAGAGATCAAGAAGCGCGCGAAAGACATTTCCGGTTACTACGACGATCTGATCGAGATGACCAGCTACTATCACCTGCTGGGTGAAGGCACCCATCAGGTGAACGGTAAAACCGTCACCGTCAATCTGCGCGCGCTGAAGAAGCAGCTGTACCTGTGCCTGATGAGCGTGAACGCGCTGGAAGCGATCCGCTTCTACGTCAGCTTCGCCTGCTCCTTCGCTTTCGCCGAGCGCGAACTGATGGAAGGCAACGCCAAAATCATCAAGCTGATCGCCCGCGACGAAGCGCTGCACCTGACCGGCACCCAGCACATGCTGAACCTGATGCGTTCCGGCGCCGACGATCCTGAAATGGCGGAGATCGCCGAGGAATGTCAGCAACAGTGCTACGATCTGTTCGTGCTGGCTGCCCAGCAGGAGAAAGAGTGGGCGGAATACCTGTTCCGCGACGGCTCGATGATCGGCCTGAACAAAGACATCCTGTGCCAGTATGTGGAATACATCACCAATATCCGCATGCAGGCGGTCGGCCTCGGCCTGCCGTTCGAAACCCGCTCCAACCCGATCCCGTGGATCAATGCCTGGTTGGTGTCCGACAACGTGCAGGTAGCGCCGCAGGAAGTGGAAGTGAGCTCCTACCTGGTTGGCCAGATCGACTCGGAGATCAACGCCGACGACCTGAGCGACTTCGAACTGTAAGCGATGGCGACGCCAACCGTAACGCTGCGCGCCGCCGGCACGCAGCTTTCCTGCCCCAACAGTGAAAACTGCCTGCTCGACGTGCTGGAACTGCACGACGTGCAGGTGGAGTACCAATGCCGCTCCGGTTATTGCGGTGCCTGCCGCCTGAAACTGGTGAAAGGCGAAGTGGCCTACCGCCAGCAGCCGTTGGCGTTTATCAACGCCGGCGAGATCCTGCCCTGCTGCTGTATGCCGCTGACGGATATTGAGCTGGAAATTTAAAGTCGGGTGCCGGAAACCGCGCCTGGAGACCAGAAGGCGGGGTTGCCCCCGCCCTATGATTACCGCTTCACCTCACACGCCAACCTGATCAGGATAGTGATATTTTCCTGGTAAATTTTCAGCTCGCACAGCGAGTCTCTTATCATCCAGATAAATAACAAAACCGTAATACATACAACGGTTAGCGAGTGAAACATATGCCTTAAGCGCATGCTTGCCTCCTTGCTGCGAAGGGGCTACCATACCGGTGTCTAGGCGGTATGTGCAGCCCCATTCTGATTGAGAGTCAGTCTGGGGCTTTCATCTATCCGCCTTGTCACACAATGCCCAAGACGAACAGTCTCAAGCACCCGCCAAGAGAGTAACAGCATTCCCTCACCGCGAATATCCCCTATAAGATTATGATTAATCAGGGATATATAACCATCCTCAAGGTATTCCTGTTCTTCTAGCGTCCGCTAAGCGCCTCTTTCCTGCCGATGCGGAAAAATAACGCGCCGGAGAGTCGCCGAAGGCTTTGCGAAACATGGCGATAAAGTTGCTCGGCGAGGCATACCCCAGCGCTTCCGCGATCTGCAACACCGTTTCGCCTTCGGCCAGCTTCGCCAATGCATATGACAACCGGGCCTGCTGACGCCACTGGGCAAAACTCAATCCCGTTTCGCCGATCATCAGCCGCCGCAGGGTGCGCGGCGACATCGCGCCCCATTCGGCCCATGCCTCCAGCGTGCGCTCGCTCCCCGGCTGCGCCAGCAAGGCCTGCAGAACGCCGGCCAGGCGCGGATGAGACGACATCGGCAAATGCAGCGGCTCCGTCGGCGCCAGACGTATCTCGTCCCGCATCACCTGCGCCATGCGATCCTGCTCCTGGGTCAGCAGGCTGCGCTTGTCCCAGCCTTCCGCCCGCTGAGCCAGCGCCTGCAGCACGGCGCTGATGCCGATAACGCAGGGTTTATTCGCCAAATCGGTGCAGGCCTCCGGCGCCAGCAACAGGCTCCAGCCGCTCAGCGCACCGCAGACCTGCACCCGGTGCTCCGTCGCCGGCGGGATCCAACCCGCCCGCCCCGGCGGCAGCACCCAATCGCCTTGCGCCGTTCGCACATGCAGCAAACCGCTTTCAACGCACAGCAGCTGACCGCGGACATGCTGATGCCAGTCGTATTCACGCGTGCCCAACCGATACTCCCGGCCCGCCGCATCGCGGCCGCCAAGGGCGATCAGCCAGGGGCCCGCCGGCCATTCGCTGCAGTCCGCGTCGGTAAAATGAGGGTTATCGTTCATATTGGCCACTCATCACTATTTTTAGTCCAGATACCGTTATATCAACCTTTTCCCGCACCGACATAATGAAATGCTTCCGGCCGCTACCGTCTACGGCCACTGACTCACGAGGGAACAGGATGACTACACTCAACATTGGCATTATCGGCGCCGGGCCCGGCGGGCTGTGTCTGGCTCAGGGGCTGCGCCGCTACGGCATCCACGCCACGGTGTTTGAACGCGACACCACACCGCAGGCGCGCGATCAGGGGTACCGGCTGCGTATCGATCCTTCGGGCCAGCAGGCGCTGGCCGCCTGCCTGCCGCCGGCGCACTATCGGTTGCTCTGCGCCAGCAGCGCGCAAAACAGCGGCGAGAGCAATCTGTGGGATCCGCAGCTTGCTCCGCTTAACGATCGCCGCCCCAAACACTGGCTGCCTTCCAGCCAGCAGCCCATGCAAGAACCAAACGGCGATCTCGGCGTTCATCGGCAAACGCTGCGCGAAATCCTGCTCGCCGGTCTGCAAGATCGAGTGCGCTTCGGCTATACCCTGCGTGAGTTTGCACAAACGTCACAGGGTGTGGAACTTCAATTCGCCAACGGCGAGCAAGTGCGGGTCGATGTGCTGATCGCCGCCGACGGCGTCAACTCGCTGGTGCGGCGGCGTTGCCTGCCCGAATCGGGGCCCGAAGACAGCGGCGCGGTCACCCTCTACGGCAAAACGCCGCTCGACGCGGCGACCCGGGCCCAATTGGCCCCCGAATTGTTGCGCGGCGTGTCGGTTGTCTTCGCCGACGGCTTGTCGCTGGTGATTGAACCGATGCGCTTTCAGGCACCCATGGCGCAGCTGGCGGCCGGCTACGCGCCCGATTGCCGCCTCACGCCGGTCGACGACTATCTTTATTGGGCCTGTATCGGATCGGCTGAACGGCTCGGCGGGCCGGCACGGGCGGAGGGGGCCGCAGCGCTGCAGGCGCGCGTACGGCATATTTCGCAGGGATGGGCGCCCGCCTTGCAAACGGCGTTAGCGCTGACGGAGCCCCAGTCGCTCAGCGTGCGGGCGGTGCAGGTCACGAAGGCGATACCGGTGTGGCACAGCGAACGCATCGCCTTTCTCGGCGACGCCGTGCACGCCATGAGCCCGGCGGGTGGGCTCGGCGCCAACAGCGCGCTGGCGGACGCCGCCAGCCTGGCGATGCATCTGGCGCAGGCCGACAGCGCCGCGCAGGCGCTCAGGGACTATAGCCAGGGGCTGCAAGTGCGGGGCGCGGCGGCGATACGTCTGTCACGTCTGGCGTCCGAGCGGCTGCTGCAAAGCAGCGAAATCGGCAACTCGCCGTGACCGTCACTCGATAATTTCCACGACCTCCAGCCAGGCGTTTTGGCCGCACGCCTGGCCTCCGTTCAGCCAACGACGCAGCATATCCAACGCCAACATCGCCACCGACTCCTGACGCAGCCGCAGGCCGTGGCGCGACGCGCGATAACGCACGGTCTGGCCAATGCCGCCGCGTGGCGTGTGCAGCGCAATGCTGACCTGCTCATCGCGCATGGCGCTGACCGCCAACGCCAACGGCGCGCCGGTCAACTCCGCCAGCGAGCGGGCGCGCGCCAGCGTTGTTTCCAACGTTTCGATGCAATGCGCCGGCAACAGCTCTCCCCCCGCCAGCGGCGCACCTTCGCTCTGCAGCTGCAGATTGATCAACCCGCCGCTGAATTGCTCGCTCAACGCCAGCGTCAATCCTTGCTGATTCAGGCGCTGCGTCAGCGTCGCCGGCAAACCGGCGGTGCCTTCAAAAATGCAGTTGTCCCCCGCCACCTCGCGCACGCGTCGCCAGGCCTGTTCCATTTCCGCACGCCGGCTTTCAGGCCCGGTCAACTTCAACTCGATGATCGGGCTGGATGAACGATAACCCAACACCACGTCCGGCGGCAGCGGCATGCCGTCCAGCTCGGCGGCCAGATCGCTTTCGGAGGTGCCGAAGGTGGTCAGGCGCAGGCACAGCGGCGGCGCCGGCAAGGTAAAGCGCTGATGCAGGCGCGGCACGATCTGCTGTTCAACCATCACTTTGAATTCCGACGGCACGCCAGGCGTGAAGAACATCAGACATTGGTTGAGCTGCAGCGCAAAGCCGCAGGCAGTACCCACCGGATTGTCCAACATTTCCGCATTGGCCGGGATCTGCGCCTGCTTGCGGTTGGAAGGGGCCATTGGCCGCCCACGCCCGGCGAAATAGGCCTCCATGCGCGCCACCCAGTCGGCCCGTTCAACCAGTTCTACGCCACAGGCTTTCGCGGCGGCCAACGCGCTGAGATCGTCGCTGGTCGGCCCCAGGCCACCATTGACGATCAGCACATCGGCGATATGACTCCGTTCCTGCAGGATCTCGATCAAAGCAGAGAGGCTGTCCCCTACCGTTTCACGCCCGCTCATCGGCACGCCCTGCTGGAACAGGTAGTCCGCCAGCCAGGCGGCGTTGGTATCAATAATTTGCCCGTGCAGCACCTCATCGCCGGTGCTGAGCATCTCCACCCTTAACATTGATCTCTCCCACATTTTTTGGTCATTCCACTATAGAAGCCCGTAAATAACTTTTCACTAACCGTCGGCGGATAATTTCAGCCATCGTTCTGTTCTTCATGCGCCGTGCCGCCCTCCCTGATGTAAATATTAATTTACATCACGCGTAACGCCGGTTTGACACAAATTAGGGCTTCCACTATCCTGCCATCCTCATAAATCGTTACCTATAATTTTCAAAATCTTTCGGCTGGTAGAGAAAAAACGTGAAGAATCGCACTCTTGGCAGTGTTTTTATCGTGGCGGGCACCACCATTGGCGCCGGGATGCTGGCGATGCCGCTGGCGGCGGCCGGCGTCGGCTTTGGCGTCACGCTGGCCTTACTGGTCGGGCTGTGGCTGTTGATGTGTTACACCGCGCTGTTGCTGGTGGAGGTTTACCAGCATGAGCAAGCGGATACCGGTCTCGGCACGCTCGCCAAACGTTATCTCGGCGGCGGCGGCCAGTGGCTGACCAGCTTCAGCATGATGTTCCTGATGTACGCGCTCACCGCCGCCTATATCAGCGGCGCCGGCGAACTGCTCGCCACCAGCATCAGTCAATGGACGTCGCAGGACTTCCCGGTGTCGCTCGGCGTCCTGCTGTTCACCCTGGTGGCTGGCGGCGTGGTGTGCATCGGCACCCACTCGGTCGATTTGTTCAACCGCATCCTGTTCAGCGCCAAGGTGGTGTTCCTGGTGGTGATGCTCGGCCTGATGTTGCCGAATATCCACCAGACCAACCTGCTGACGTTGCCGCTGGAGCAAGGCCTGGCGCTGTCGGCCATTCCGGTGATCTTCACCTCATTCGGCTTCCACGGCAGCGTGCCGAGCATCGTCAACTACATGGGCGGCAACATTCGCAAACTGCGCTGGGTGTTCATCATCGGCAGCGCCATTCCGCTGATCGCCTATATCTTCTGGCAGTTGGCGACGCTGGGCAGCATCAGCTCCGACACTTTCGTCGGCATTCTGGCGCAGCAAGCCGGGTTGAACGGTCTGTTACAGGCGGTGCGCGATGCGGTCGCTTCGCCGCACGTTGAACTGGCGGTGCACCTGTTCGCCGATCTGGCATTGGCGACCTCGTTCCTCGGTGTGGCGCTCGGGCTGTTCGATTTCCTGGCCGACCTGTTCAAACGGCAAGACAACGTGCGCGGCCGTCTGCAAACCGGCGCCATCACCTTCCTGCCGCCGCTGGCCTTCGCGCTGTTCTATCCGCGCGGCTTCGTGCTGGCGCTGGGGTTCGCCGCCATCGCCCTGTCGGTACTGGCGTTACTGCTGCCTTCGCTGCTGGTGTGGAAAACGCGGCAGAAACATCAGGCGCAGTATCGCGTCTGGGGCGGCACTCCGGCCTTGGCGTTGGTGTTTATCTGCGGGATTACGGTGATCGCCATCCAATTGGGCATCGCCAGCGGCATGCTGCCGGCGGTAGGGTAAGTGACGAAAAGCAAAGCGATAATAGAGAAAGGGGCCGCAACGGCCCCTTTTTGCTGAACGTCAGAAGCTCAGACCAACACCGACATAAGGGCCATCGGCCAGGGTGTTGTCACGACGCCCGTCTTTGCCTTCCATCTTCATGTAGCGGTAGCCTACGTCCACGCTCAACGGACGGAACTTCCAGCGCAGGCCGCCGCTGGCTTCGTTATAGGCCTTCACGCCGCTGGTGAAGGATTCAGGAGCAAAGTAACCTTCGCCGTGCAGGCTGAAGTAACGGTTGATTTCCCACTCCAGGCCGCCGCCCAGCGCCAACGCGCCGCCGCTCTTGCCGTCTTTCGGGCTGAGGTACAGCGCTTTGCCGCCCACGGTCGCCGTCAACGGCCCCAGCGGCACGCCGAAGTTCAAGCCCAGGCTGCCGACGTTGCCGTCGTGGTCGCTGCGCGCCCAGTTGCCGGTCAGGCCCAGACCTGAAGAGCCGGTGCTCATGCCGAAGCCCAGGTTGGTATAGTGCTGCCCGGCCTCACCCGACACGCTGATGGCGTTCGCTGCGCCGGTCACAAACAGCAATCCTGCCGCGCACGCGACCCAAGTCTTTTTCATCATCTTTCCCTCTGGTTTGTCATCCGTACCGAATGATCGAATCAACGCATAATAATAACGTCACGAGTCTATACCAAAGCACAATGAGGATTTAAGGGATAAAAGCGAAAAAATTCTTCATTAATCAAATAAATGTAAATATTTGCAAACAACACTCTATATTCGTCAAGGCGATGCCAACGATAACCGAGACCTATTTGCCGCCGCTCGGCAATAGGGCTACAACTAGTAGTGGCTTTGACCAAGGTCAGGGGAAAAAGCCCCGCCAAAGGACTATGCTGATGAACGCTTAAACCGCCCGAGTCTTTACTTAAATGCACTACGATAAGGAGCAAGTGATGAGCAAGAAAGGACTGACCACCGCAGCCGGCGCCCCGGTTGTCGATAACAATAACGTGATCACCGCAGGCAAACGCGGCCCGATGTTGTTGCAGGACGTGTGGTTCCTGGAAAAACTGGCCCACTTCGACCGCGAGGTCATCCCCGAGCGCCGCATGCACGCCAAGGGATCGGGCGCCTACGGCACCTTTACCGTCACCCACGACATTACCCGCTACACCCGCGCCAAGATCTTCTCCGAGGTCGGCAAACAGACCGACATGTTTATCCGCTTCTCCACCGTCGCCGGTGAACGCGGCGCCGCCGACGCCGAGCGCGATATTCGCGGCTTCGCCATGAAGTTTTATACCGAAGAAGGCAACTGGGATTTGGTGGGCAACGATACGCCGGTGTTCTATCTGCGCGATCCGCTGAAATTCCCCGATCTCAACCACGTGGTGAAACGCGATCCGCATACCAACCTGCGCAACCCGGTGTACAAATGGGACTTCTTCTCTCACCTGCCTGAATCGCTGCATCAGCTGACCATCGACTTCAGCGATCGCGGCATTCCGAAGTCCTACCGCCACATGCACGGCTTCGGCAGCCACACCTTCAGTTTTATCAATGCCGCCAACGAGCGCTTCTGGGTGAAATTCCACTTCCGCTGCGAACAAGGCATTGAAAACCTGATGGATGAAGAGGCGGAAGCGATCATCGCCAAGGATCGCGAAAGCTCACAGCGCGATCTGTTCGAAGCGATCAAGCGCGGCGACTTCCCGCGCTGGAAGCTGCAAATTCAGATCATGCCGGAACATGAAGCCTCGCAGACGCCCTATAACCCGTTCGATCTGACCAAGGTATGGCCGCACGGCGACTATCCGCTGATCGACGTCGGCTATTTCGAGCTCAACCGCAACCCCGACAACTACTTCTCCGAGGTCGAGCAGGTGGCGATGAACCCCGCCAACGTGGTGCCGGGCATCAGCTTCTCACCGGATAAAATGCTGCAGGGCCGCCTGTTCTCGTATGGGGATGCACACCGCTATCGCCTGGGCGTCAACCACCACCAGATCCCGGTGAACGGCGCCAAATGCCCGTTCCACAACTATCATCGCGACGGTGCGATGCGCGTGGACGGCAACAGCGGCAACGGCGCCACCTACGAGCCGAACAGCTTCGGTCTGTTCCAGGAGCAGCCGGACTTCAGCGAACCGCCGTTGAGCATTGAAGGGGCGGCCGACCACTGGAATCATCGTGAAGACGACGATTACTACAGCCAGCCGCGCGCGCTGTTCAACCTGCTGAGCGCCGAAGAGCACCAGCGCATGTTCACCCGCATCGCCGGCGAGCTGTCGCAGGTGCCGGAACAGATTCAGCGCCGGCAGGTCGAGCTGTTCAGCAAGGTGCACCCGGACTACGGCGCCGGCGTCGCCAAGGCGTTGGGGCTGAAGTAACCCCCTGCCGTCATCAACTCAGCCGCCCTGTCGGGCGGCTTTTTTATGCCTGAGAGAAACGCTGCGCTACCCACTGCTGCAGCTGACGGCGCGAAATCTTGATGCCGCCGCTTTTCAGCTCGTCGGGCAAGGCAAACAGCGCCATCGGACGCTGGAAATTAGCCAGCTTATCCTGCGACCAGGCGAGCAATGCCGCCAGCGACAACGACAGGTCGCCGTCGATCACCGCCACCGGCCGCTGGCCGAATTCGGCATCCGCCACCGGCACCACAAACGCCTGCGTGATCTGCGGATGCGCCGCCAGCACGCGTTCGATATCTTCCGGTTGCACCCCTTCGCCGCCGCTGAAAAACAGGTTGTCCAGCCGGCCGAGAATGCGCAGCTCCCCTTCGGCCATCACGCCGCGATCGCGGGTCGCGAACCAGCCCTGCTCATCGGCCAGCGGCCGCACATGGCCATGACACCAGTAGCCGAGCGCCAGGCTGTCGGCGCGGATCCAGACCTCCTCGTCCACCAGTTTGATCTCGCGGCCGCTCAGCGGCAGACCGACGCCCGGCCGCGCATCGGCGCGCTTGGCGCACACCGTGGAGGCGAGTTCGGTCAACCCATAACCGCACCAGCAGCGTATCCCCGCCGCTTCCGCCCGTTCGGTCAGTTCGACCGGGATCATCGCGCCACCGAGCAGCACTGCCTTCAGCGTCACGCCCGTCAGCGGTTGCGCCAGCAGCCGCCAAAGTTGCGTCGGTACCAGCGAAGCATGCGTACATCCCGCCAGCGCCTCGGCCAGCGGGTGCATCTCGCGCACCGCCAACCGGGCACCCGCTGCCAGCCAGCGCCAGACGATGCCCTGGCCGGAAACGTGAAACAGCGGCAATGACAACAGCCAGCAATCCTCACGCTGGAAATCCATCAGCCGCAACACCCCGTCGGCGCTGGCCAGATGGTTGGCGTAGCTATGCACGGCCGCCTTCGGCATACCGCTGGAGCCGGAGGTCAACGTCAGCGTCGCCAGACGTTGCGCATCCCACGCCGGCAGGTTCGGCCAGCGCGGCTCGGTCGAGGGCGGCGTCAACCGAATCAGCGCCTCCGGCAGCGCCGGCAAAGGATCCGGGCCGAAGGCAAAGGTTATATCCAATTCAGGCAGTAGCTGCGCCAACAGCGGCGTCGGCAAGGCGGGATTGAGCGGCAGCAGACGGGCGCCGCATTGCAGCAGCGCCAGATAGGCCAGCAGCAGCGGATAGCTGTTTTTGCCGCTCAGCGCCACGCCGCACCCCGGCTCCACGCCCTGGTGCTGAAAATCCGCCGCCAGCTCATCCACCTGGCTTTGCAACGCCAGCCAGCTCAGTGGCCGTTCGCCGAGCAGCAGCGCCGTCGCCTGCGGCTGAAGGCGCGCCCAGTGCCGCCACGGCCAATCGCTTAACGGCGCCATAGGCACTCCAGCGCCGAAACCTCCAGCAGCGGCAACGCGCTGTCCGGCCACGGACGCAGCACCTGCGCCTGCATTAACCCCAGCGTGTCCAACCCCGGCACGATGTCCGGCGTCAGCCAGCGGGCGATGCGCGCCAGCTGGGTCAACCCCAGGCTGGATTCGATGCTGGAACTGATCACCGCCGTCAGCCCCGCCGCGTGCGCCTGCGCCACCAGTGTCTGGCAGCGCGTCAGGCTGCCGACCAGCGTCGGCTTGATCACGATGGCCGCCACGCCCGGCTCGGCCTGCACCACAAAGTCCGCCTCACGCACGCTCTCATCCCAGGCGATGGCGATGCCGGTCGCCCGGGCGAAATCGCGCGATTCATCACGGGTCTTGCAGGGCTCCTCCAGGAAGGCGATGCGATCGCGCCACGCCGGGTTGACGTACCTGGCGAAGCCGTCGGCTTTGGCGCGGCTCCAGCTGCGGTTGGCGTCCAGCCGCAGCCGCAGATCCGGCAGCGCCTCCAGCAGCACGTTGACGATCATGCCGTCGCGCACCGCCTCATACAGCCCCACTTTCACCTTGGCGACTTTCTCGCCCGGCAAGGCATTCAAGGTTTCGAACAGCTCGTCCGGATCGCCGGTGCACAGCGGCGCCTTGCGGAAATCCGCCTGCGTCGGCAAGCGCTGTTCCAGCTCGGCCTTCGCGCAGCTGAGCCCAAAGGCCACCGAGGGCAGCGCGCTGTCATCCGGTTCGTTGCCCGCCAACCACGCCTGCAGCCACTCCAATGCGGCCTGCTCGGCCTGCGCCAGCGTTTCCCGGCTGAACTCCGGCAGCGGCGCGATCTCTCCCCAGCCTTCACGATCGCCCTGGCGCAGCTGCACCACCAATCCGTCACGCGTTTTCAACCGCTGATTGCGCAGCACCACGCCCGCCTCCATCGGCAGGCTGTAACGGTAAAGCGCCGCGCTGCGGTTCGCGCCGTTCATTACGGGTTACGCTTGAATTTGCTGAAGTCCGGCTGACGCTTCTCGTTGAATGCGTTGCGCCCTTCCTGCCCTTCGTCGGTCATGTAGAACAGCATGGTGGCGTTACCCGCCAGCTCTTGCAAACCGGCCTGGCCGTCGCAGTCGGCGTTCAGCGCCGCCTTCAGGCAGCGCAGCGCCATCGGGCTGTTCTGCAGCATTTCGCGGCACCAGCGCACCGTCTCTTTCTCCAGTTCGGCCAGCGGCACCACGGTGTTGACCAGCCCCATGTCCAGCGCGGCGGCGGCGTCGTACTGACGGCACAGGAACCAGATTTCGCGCGCCTTCTTCTGGCCGACGATGCGCGCCATATAAGACGCGCCCCAGCCGCCGTCGAACGAGCCGACTTTCGGGCCGGTCTGGCCGAAAATGGCGTTATCCGCCGCAATGGTCAGATCGCACATCATGTGCAGCACATGGCCGCCGCCGATCGAGTAGCCGGCCACCATCGCCACCACCGGTTTCGGGCAGGTGCGGATCTGGCGCTGGAAGTCCAGCACGTTGAGGTGATGTACGCCGCTGTCGTCGCGATAGCCGCCGTAGTCGCCGCGCACTTTCTGATCGCCGCCGGAGCAGAAGGCCTTATCGCCGGCGCCGGTGAGAATAATCACGCCGATGCCGTCGTCGTAACGGGCGTTGGCCAGCGCGTCGATCATCTCTTTGACCGTTTGCGGGCGAAACGCATTGCGCACCTGCGGCCGGTTGATGGTGATTTTGGCGATGCCGTCGGCGGACTTGTGATACAGGATGTCTTCGAAATCGCCGGTGCAATCCTGCCAGGCGATGGCGGCGTACAGCTGTTCTTCATTCGGATAAAGCATGTTCGGTTCCTTTAACCAGGGTTAACGAGAAAGGTCTGCAGCTCGGCGACGAAATCTTGCGGATTAGCCAGATGCGCGTTGTGGCCGGCCTGCGGCACGATGCGCAACGGCAACCCGGCGTCGCGCGCCAGCCGTTGAAATTTGGGATCGTTTTCACCGCACAGCACCCGCAGCGGTACGGTCAGTTGGCTCAGCTGCGGCGCCAGGTAAGGTTGCCGCCCGAGCGACGTCGCTTCGAGCATATCGGCGATCGCCGGGCCGCTGTTGACCGAGCGCGCGCCGATCAGCGCCTGACGATGCACATGGCTAAGCTCTTTGAACACCGGCTGTTGATACCAGTCCGCCAGAACTTCGGCGATCGGCTCACTGCGAAAGCGCGCCGCCCACAGCGCATCCTGCTCGCAGCGATGGCGGCGCTGTTCTACGTCCTCCAGCCCCGGATTGCCGCCCTCGACCAGCACGCCTTGCAGACCGTCGTGGCGGCCATGGCAGGCGTGATACATGGCGATGCGCCCGCCGAGCGAGTAGCCCACCAGCCAATAGCGTTCGATATTGCGCAGCTGCAGCGTGGCGGCGATCTGAGCGCTGATGTCGTCGAAGCCGCGGCAGCTCACCGCCACGGAATCGCCGTGACCGGGCAGATCGATAGCCAGCGATGGCCATTCCGGGCAGCGCGCGGCGATCACCCGCCACTCATTGCTGTTGCCGAGCAGGCCGTGCAGCCACACCAGCCAAGGCCGGCCCGCTTCGCCCTGTTGTAAAACCCGCGTCGCCAGCATCATTGCACCGCCATCTGTTGCACCAGATATTGCAGGTTTTCGGCTCCATCGCTCGGCGGCACCTGCAGTTCGATAATCGTTGCGCCGCCGCGCCGCCAGCCTTGTTCAACCGCCTGTTGCAGTTGGCTCCAGTTCTCCGGCCGCGCGTACCCCAGCTGGAACATCGCTGCCGCGTGGCTGAACTCGACATTTTGCGGCATGCAGTAAAAGCGCTGCCGTTCCTCTTCCGGCGTCGGCAGCAGCGAGAAAATTTGGCCACCGTTATTGTTGACGACGATCAACACCGTCGGCGCTGAGCACTGACGCAGCAGCGCCAGCGCATTGAGGTCATACAAGGCGGAAAGATCGCCCACCACCGCCAGTGTCGGTTTGGCGGTGGCGCGCTGTACGCCGGCGGCGGTGGAGATCAGACCATCGATGCCGCTGGCGCCGCGGTTGCTGAACACCGGATAGGCGGCGGGCAATGGCGTTAGCGCGTCGATCAGCCGGACCACCAGGCTGTTGCCGAGGAACAGCTGGCCATTCTCCGGCAGCAGCTCCGGCAGCCGGTGCGCCAGTTGCGCCTCGCCAAAGCCATCGTGCAAACGCGCGGACGCGGCCGCCAGCGCCTGGCTCGCCAACGCGGTCAGCCCGGCGGCCCACGGCGTGCGCGGTTGCGCCGGATGTTGCGCCAACCATTGCGCCACGCTGGCGCGCAGGCGACGGCCGCGATGCTGGGCCGGATCGAGCCGCCCAGGCAACTCGTCGATCACCCAATACTCTTCCGGCCGGCACTGTGCCTGCCACTGCAGCACGCGCTTGCCGGTCAGGCTGCCGCCGAACTGCACCACCAGCTGCGCGTCTTTCAGCATGCGTTGGGCCTGTGGATGAGCGAGCCACAAGTCGGCGCAGGGCAGCGGTTGCCCAGTCTGCGACAACGCGTCGCCGATCAGCGGCCAGCCCAGCGTCTCGGCCCAGTCGGCCAATCGCGCGCCCTCTTCCGCGCTCATGCGCCCGGCCAACACCACGCCGCGCTTTTGCCGCCAGAAGAACCAGTCCGGCTGCGGTGCCGGCGCCGCATGCGCCTCGCTTTCCCGCAGCCATGGCCGATCGCTCTGCCACCAGTCGCCCAATGCGGCGGACCAGTCAGCGTGGTTAAGCTCATCGCCGCCGTACAGCGGCTCGGCGAACGGACAGTTGATATGCAAAGCGCCGTGCTGCAAGCGCGCCATCGCGCTGTCGACGCTGGAGGCCAGCCAGGCGGCCGGAATATCCGGCGTAGGACGCGGCAAATCAATCGCCAGCGTCGGATGGCTGCTGTAGAGGCCGTTCTGACGGATCGCCTGATTGGCGCCGCAATCGATCAGTTCCGGCGGCCGATCGGCGGTGAGAAACACCAGCCGCTCACCGGTCAGGCCGGCTTCGATCAAAGCCGGATAAAGGTTAGCCGCCGCGGTGCCGGAGGTGACGATCACCGCCACCGGTTCACGCGCGGCCTTCGCCAGCCCGAGCGCCAGATGGCCGAGCCCGCGCTCATCAAAATGGGTGTGGCAAACAAAAGAGGGGTTAGCCGCAGCGGCCAGCGTCAGCGGCGTGGAGCGCGATCCCGGAGCGATACAAACATGCCGCACCCCATGGCGGGCCAACGCCTCGAGCAGCACAGCCGCCCACCGGCGATTAAAAACACTTGTCGACATAGTTCGCTCACAAGTCAGTTAGCAGAGATCGTCTCCGGCGCAGCCGACGGGTGCCGCGCCTGTAGTTACGCTCTGTATTATATGAGGTGTTATTTTCACGGCTTTTGCGCCAGCGCAAGAACGCCGTATATCCCTGGGTGTTTACATCAGATAATTATTTGATTAAGAACAAAAAACAAACAATAAAGACACAGACACTTTACACTTGCAGCGACAATGCCTCAATCCATCCATACAAAAATCAGGGGAATAGCCTCTCTTTGGCGGCTAGCGGGAAGTATAGGCGGGATAAGGAAAAGCTATTGGAGAAACAGCGGGATGAAGCGTGTGAAAGAACACAGTCTGAAGAAAAAAACGAAGCGGCTTACCGCCGCCCCGCACACAGGATTTATTTTCGCGCCAGCAGCAACCCCAGCACCAACCCGACGGTGGCGCCGATGCCCACGCTGTGCCAGGGTTTATCCCGCACGTAGTCGTCGGTGCGGTGTACCGCCTCTTTGGCCCGCGCATAGTAGGATTCGCCGGTGTTCGCCCAGCGCGCCTTGACCTCACTCAGCGCCTGCTCGGCGTGCGACTTGATGTCGACGTAAGCCTGATCCGCGCGATCGCCGGTGTATTGCAGCACTTCTTCCAGCGTCTCGGTCAGCATTCTCAGATCGTCATCCAGCGTAGTTTGCTCAGCATCCGTATGTCTTGCCATAGTGAGATCTCCGTGGTTGAAAAATTAAGCGTTCCTACACTATAGACAAGGATCGCCGGACGCGGCCATCGGACTTTTACCCTAAAACACCAATTGCACCTTGGCGGCCTGGCGTTTATCGCCGGCAAACTCCAGCGCCTGCGCCAACTGCCCGCTGGCGAATTCCGCCGACAGCAGCGGCAGCGGATCGACCACGCCGTCGGCCAGCCACTCCACCGCCTGCGCGAACTCCGCCACGAAACGGAACGAACCGAGCAGGTTCAACTCCTTGGCGATCAACAACATCAATGGAAAATCAGGGAAGCTGCCACCCATGCCCACCTGCACCACGGTGCCTTTAGCGCGCGTGATCTCCAGGCAGCGCTGCAGCGACTGCGGATGCCCCGCCACTTCGAAGGCGACGTCGAAATAGCCTTTGTCTCGCAGATAATCGCTGAAATCGTCATCCGCGGCATGCAGGCACCGATCCGCGCCCATTTGAGCGGCAATCGCCAGGCAACGCGGGCTGAGATCGGCGCAGACTATCTCGGCGGCGCCCAGCGCCTTCAGCGCCGTCACCAGCAGACAGCCGATCGGGCCGACGCCGGACACAAAGACCTTTTTCCCGGCCACGCCGCCAGGCTGTTGCGCTGCGTGGATCGCCACCGCCAACGGTTCGGCGAACACCATCACCCTGTCATCGCGATCGGCGCCGTAGGGAATGCACTGCGCGCTGCTCACCACTTTATATTGGGTAAAAGCGCCGTCGACGTGCGGAAAATACATCGCGCTGCCGAAAAAACGCATCCCGACGCATTGATTGCTCTGCTCCGCCAGACAATATTTGCACTGCCCGCAGGGCTTACTGGGATTGAGCGCCACCTTCTGACCGACCGGCAGCTGCGGTGAATCGCTGGCGATCACCTCGCCGATCGCCTCATGGCCCAGCACCATTGGCTGACGCACCTGAAAATTGCCGACCTTACCTTCCTGGAAGTAATGCAGATCCGAACCGCAGATGCCGCCGCGACGGATTTTCACCAGCGTCCCCACCCCCTGGTACTCCACCTCTTGCGCAATCACCGCCACGTCGCGTTTGCCGTTCACCACGCAGGACTGGGTTTGAATTTTCATCTCAGGCTCCACGGAAACAAGGTTACACCGCGGCGGACATGCCGCCATCGACAAACAGCAGCTGCCCATTGACGAAGGCGGAAGCGTCAGCGGCCAGGAATACCGCCGCGCCGATCAGCTCCTGCGGATCGCCCCAGCGCGCGGCGGGCGTACGTTGGGTCAGCCAGGCGGTAAAGGCCGGATCGTCGGCCAGCGCCTGCGTCATCTCGGTTTTGAAATAGCCGGGGGCGATACCGTTGACCTGAATATTGTAACGCGCCAGTTCCACGCACATGCCGCGCGTCAGCATTTTCACCGCGCCCTTGGACGCCGCATAAGGCGTAATGGTGTCCCGCCCCAGTTCGCTCTGCATCGAGCCGATGTTGATTATTTTGCCGCGTCGACGCGGCACCATGTAGCGCGCTACGGTCTGCGACACGATAAACACCGCTTTCTGGTTGACGGCGATGATGTCGTCCCAGTCTTGCTCCGGGAACTCGGTGAATGGGTGGCGGCGCTGGATGCCGGCGTTGTTGATCAATACGTCTATCGCGCCGATGTCCGCTTCGATACGGTCGATAGCGGCATGCACCGCCTGAGAATCGGTGACGTCGAACGCCGCCGCATCAGCGCGCAGCCCTTCGTCTCGCAGGCGTTCGGCCGCGTGGCGGGCATGCGCTTCGGTGGTGGCGTTGATCAGAATATGCGCGCCTTGCTGCGCCAGGCCACGCGCCAACAGAAAACCGATGCCGCGTGAAGCGCCGGTGATCAAAACGGTCTTGGTATCCAGTGAAAACAAATTGCTCATGATGATTCCCGGCCATCAGGCCTCCAATCGGACAGGCCTCTATCTCAGCCGATTGTTACCGGTAAAAACGTGATGGGAATCACTGAAAACCATGTTACGAAATCCTGTTACCCTTAACGTGATCTCACGCAATCCGCGAGGGAGGAATCAACACCTGTGCAATTGAAAATGGATAATTTTCAACAACATTACCGCTCTTGTTATCAGGGGATACGGTTGCACAGCGGCGCGGCTGCCGCTCACTCGGCGACGCCGTTTGAGCCGGCATTTGCGCTGATTGACGGCTTGGCGCGGGCTTTTTCGCTGCGCGCCGCCCACCACAGGCCGCTGTTTTTCATCGCATAGCCGAACAGCAGGCCCACCAGCAGGGACAGCGTCACCAGCGGCCAATCGCCGCCGCCGGCGAAGGTCGCACAGGCGCCGATAAAGGTACCGGGCACGAACCCCAGCCACTGCTGTTTGGCCTGAATGCACATCAGGAACGCCACGACGCCGGTCAGCAGATACCCCAGCAGACTCCACTGCGGCGCCAGTTCGCTGCCGTGGATGATCATCATCGCCCAAAAGACGCCGCTGCAGCAGGTCAACGCGCCGATCAACAGCCCTTTCAGACCGCCCTGCGGGCAGGCGAAATACGCCGTGCAGCCGAGAAAACCGGCCCAGCTGATCAAGCCCAGACTGACGGCAACCCATCCCCACACGCCGGAAAGGATCCCGGTGGTGACGGCAATGGCGAAAAGAACGTTCATAAAGTGACCCGCGGCAAAAAGAAAGCGCGCAGTTTACCCGAAAACAGGCCAATTTATGCGATATAAATCACATCATAAATGTAATTAAAGAGTCGTTAATTATTAAAAATAGACAATAATCACAAAACAATTAACGAGGGAACCCGACACGAGTCGTCTTCCATGCCAGCAACAGGCACACCACAGAGCTCCCCAGGAACAGCAAATGGGTTGCCTGACGCAGATCGACGCGATCGACCACCACGCCCAACAAGATCGGTACCCAGTTGGCGATATAAGCGATAACGTAAAACAGAGAAAGCAAACGCGCATGGTTTGCCGGCGGCGAAATCAGGTTCACCAGCGTCGCGCTGCCGACGAAAATGGCGCCGTAAGCATAGCCGGCCACCACCAGCCCCGCCGCCGCCAGCCCCAGAGAGTGCCACTGAATCGCCATAGCGAACACCGCTGCCGCCAGCACCTGCGCCAGGCAACCGAACAGCAGCGAATGACGAGCGTTAACGCGGCGGCTCAGGATCTGGCTAATGCCGGCAATCAGCAGATAAACCGCAATCGCATAGCCAAAGACGCCCCGTTGGTGCATCCCCAGCAGCGTTTCCGCCACGCCAGGGCCGATCGCTAAAATACTGGCTGCCAGAGCCCAACAGATAAACAGCGCCCCGGCACAAACAAAGAATTTAGCGCCGGTGGCGCGCAGCCCCGCGAGCAATGCGCCTTTTTCTGCCGCCGCCGACGCAGAACGAACCGGCGCCGCGACCACACCGCGCGGCCACCACAGCATTACGCCCAGCGTAGCAATGGCGGCAATGGCCATGATAAGAACGAACGGCAGCGTCGTGGGATGAAAACCGGTTTGCAAGGCGATGCCGCTGAAGATCGGCCCCAGCGCCAACCCGGTAGTGAACGACAGCGTGGCGATCAGAGCCGCGTTTTTGCCGCCGTCGCGCGGCCCAAACCGCACCAGCGCGATGTTCGCCGCGCCGGTCAGCGCCCCGGTGCCTACCCCGGCCAGCAGCCGCGCCATGAGCATCATGGCGAAGGTATCGGCCCAGGCGAACAGCAACGCACCGCTCAACACCACCAGCAATGCCGGCACGATCATGCTGCGCAAGTCCTTCACCTTGCCGGCCAGATTGCCGACGCCGAACAGCGAGATCAACACGCCGGCGGCATAGGCGCCGTAAACGACCGTCAGACTGACGGAACTCAGCGCAAGTTGCTGCTGATACAACGGGTAAAGCGGCGTTGGCGCGCTGCTGTTCAGCAGTGCCGACATCAACGCCAGCGCCAGGAACAGTAAAATGGCCGTGTGCGACGTCTGCATATTTTTCGGCGCCGCATCCTGAAGGGCGGTATTTTCTGACATGCTTCAACTCCCAAAATCGGCAGGCGGCGACCTGCCATCGCCCGGTCAGCCCGGGAACGGCGCTTATCATAGCGTTACAGCAGCAGCCGAAATATCGTCAAGAATGCATCAGGGTGATTCATTCTTGCATCACTGGAGAAATAACCGCCGATGGGCAAGCCGTTAACGTCTTTCTCTCCCTACAGGCTGGACAACGCTTTATGATGGAAACCACTATCGTTCGCCCGGCCTGTGCTTTACAGCGCCGGCCAACCCGCGAAAAGGAAATGGCATGATGAATTGGGACGACGCGCGCTTCTTTTTGGCCGTCGCGCGCTGTGGCACGCTTCGCAAAGCCGCCAATCAGCTGCAGGTGGATCAGGCGACCGTAGGCCGCCGCATCTCCGCGCTGGAAAGTTCACTGGGTTCGAAGCTGTTTATCCGCACGCCGAAATCCTTCTCCCTCAGCCCGCTGGGCGAATCCATGCTGGCGGACGTGATGAAGATGGAAAATGCGGTGCAGGCGATCGGCCGCAAAGCCGCCAGCGGCGACGAAAGCCTGTGCGGCAACGTGCGCATCGCCACCACCGATACCCTGGCCGAAGCCTTCGTGATGCCGGCGCTGCAAGATCTGCGGCAACGCTATCCGGCCATCACCATCACGCTGTTGACGGCGCTGAACATCGCCGACATCTCTTATCACGGCGCGGACCTGGCGATCCGCGGTGCCCGCCCCGATGACGATGAGCTGATCATCAAGCGGCTGGCCACCATCGAGATGGGGCTGTACGCCAGCCGGCGCTACCTGGCGCAGCGCGGCATGCCGGTCAAAGGTGAGCAGCTGCGCGGGCACGATCTGCTGATGTTCCCGCGTGAACTGGTGCCGCGCCACTGGAGCGATTTCTGCGGTGAAACGCTGCACGCTCCCAACGTGGTGCTGCAATGCAATTCGCAGCTGCTGTTGCGTTCCGCCGCCCGCAGCGGGCTGGGCATCGGCCTGCTCTCCGCGTTCCTGGCGGACAAAGACCCTGAGCTGGTGCGCCTGTTCCCGGAAAACAAAGACTGGGTGGATATCTGGCTGGTGCTGCACCCCGACATACAGCGCGCCGCCCGCGTGCGCGCGGTGGTGCAGGCGCTGGAAGCATCGTTTAGCGCTCATTACAGCTGAGTGCCGTTTCCCCATAAAAAAAGGTCGCCGAAGCGACCTTTTTACCGTCTGAAGCGTTATCAGAACGTCGGCTGCGCCATCTGCACCAGCGAAATCAGCGGCTGCGGGTAGACGCCCAGCAGCAGCACCAGCGCGGCGGAGATCAGCACCACGACGCCGCCGGCGGTCAACGCCCAGTTGTTCGGGGTATCACGTTGCAGTGATTCCGGCGCGCTGAGGAACAGGCTGACGGTCACGCGCAGGTAGTAATACAGGCCGATGGCGCTGCCTACCACAACTGCGCCGGTCAGCCACCACAGGTGCGCGCTGACGCCCATCGCGATCACGAAGAACTTACCGATAAAGCCCAGCGTCATCGGGATACCGGCCAGCGACAGCATCATCACCGTCATCACCGCGGACAAGATTGGCTTATGCCAGAACAGGCCACGGTAAGAGAACAGCGAATCCGCATCCGGGCCGCGGTACGGGCTGGACATCAGGCTGACTACGCCGAAGGCGCCCAGGCTGCTGAACAGGTAACCGGCCAGGTAAACGCCGGCGGTTTCCAGCGACAGCTGGTGGGTTTGCACCGCAATCAGCGCCACCAGCAGGTAGCCCAGGTGAGCGATGGACGAGTAGCCCAGCAGACGCTTGATGTTGGTCTGGCTGATAGCCATCAGGTTACCGAACAAGATAGAGCAGAACGCGATGATCGACAGCACCATGCGCAGCGCTTCGTTGTCGGCGGCCGGGGCATACAGGAACAGACGCATCACGACCGCGAAGATCGCGATCTTGCTGGCGGTCGCCAGGAAGGTCGAGACCGGCGCAGGCGCGCCCTGATACACGTCCGGCGTCCACAGTTGGAACGGCACCAGCGACAGCTTGAAGCCCAGACCGACGATCATCATGCCCATACCGGCCAGGATCAGCGGCTGGTGCATCATGTTTTCCTGCAGGCTCTTGCCGAGGCCGGCCAGCGACAGATCGCCGGACTCGGCATACAGCAGCGCCATGCCGAACAGCAGGAACGACGACGCGGCGGCGGACAGCAGCATGTACTTGATGGCGGCTTCCAACGGGCGCTTCTGGCGATAGGCGTAGCCCACCAGGCCGAACAGCGGCAGTGAGATAAGCTCAATGCCGATGAACAGCGAAGCCAGGTGGTTGGCGCTCGCCAGCAGGATGCCGCCCAGGGCGGCGATCAGCACCAGCAGGTAAAACTCTTCGCGGTTATCCGGATAGCCGACCAGCCACGGATAGGCGAAGGTGCAGGTCGCCAGACTCGCCAGCAGCACCAGCCCGGTGTAGAACATCGAGTAACCGTCAACCCGCAGCAGCGGGGTGACGTCCATTGGGCCTGCCTGGCCGACAAAGTACAGCGAAAGCAGCGCCAGGTTGAGACCGATCACGGTCAGGGTGGCGTTGATAAAGTGGTCGCGTCGCCACGCAATGCCTAGCATCACAACCACCACCGTCAATCCGACGATCAACAGCGGCAGCAGTGCGATCAGTTGTTGAGGAGTTATTGTCATGGCGAATTACGGCCTTGTTGTTGAAATTGCTGAAACTGACGAACCAAACCAGTGTTGCACGTTGCTCATCGCCGCGTTGGAAGTATCCAGAATCGGCTGCGGGTAAACCCCCAGCAGAACCAGCAACACCACCAGCAGCAGAATGATGAACAGCTCGCGCGCGGTCATGCCCTGCAGCGGCTGGTCAGATTTAGGCGCACCGTAATAAGCGCGCTGCATCATGATCAGCGAGTAAACCGAAGCGAACACCAGACCGAAGGTGGAGATCACGGTGATCACCGGCACCACCTGGTAGCTGCCGAACAGAATCATGAATTCGCCGACGAAGTTACCGGTGCCCGGCATCCCCAGCGTAGCCACGGCGAAGAACAGCGACAGCGCAGGGATGAACTTGATACGCCCCCACAGGCCGCCCATCTGACGCATGTCACGGGTATGCAGGCGCTCATACAGCTGGCCGCAGATGATAAACATACCGGCGGCAGACAGACCGTGCGCGATCATCTGGATCACGGCGCCCTGGTAAGCCAGCTGGCTGCCGGTGTAGATGGCGATCAGCACGAAGCCCATGTGCGAAACCGAGGTGTAGGCGATAAGACGCTTGATGTCGGTCTGCGCGAACGCCATCCAGGCACCGTAGAAGATGCCGACCACGCCCAGCCACATGGCGATTGGCGCGAACTCGTGCGAAGCCTCAGGGAACAGCGGCAGGCTGAAACGCAGCAGGCCGTAGGCCGCGGTTTTCAGCAAGATGCCCGCCAGGTCGACGGAACCTGCGGTCGGTGCCTGGCTGTGCGCGTCCGGCAACCAGCCGTGCAGTGGCACCACCGGCATTTTCACCGCGAAGGCGATGAAGAAGCCCAGCATCAACACATACTGCACATTGTGGGACATCGGCGTTTGCAGCAGATCTTCGTAATCGAAGGTCCACACGCCGGTGGCGTTGTAGTGCACGAACACCAGGCCCAGGATCGCAATCAGCATCACCAGACCGCTGGCCTGGGTGTAGATGAAGAACTTGGTCGCCGCGGTGATACGGGTTTTACCGTCCGACGCCTTGTGACCCCACAGTGCGATCAGGAAGTACATCGGCACCAACATCATTTCCCAGAAGAAGAAGAACAGGAACATGTCGATGGCGAGGAACACGCCGATAACGCCGCCCAGGATCCACAGCAGGTTGAGGTGGAAGAAGCCCTGATACTTCTGGATTTCACGCCAGGAACAGAGGATCGCCAGCACGCCCAGCAGACCGGTCAACACCACCATCAGCAGCGACAGACCGTCCAGCGCCAGGTGGATGGAGATGCCGAAGCGCGGGATCCACGGCAGCAGGAATTCGCTCTGCCACTGCGGAATGCCTTTCGGCGTGGTCAATGTATAGCCGCCCTGCATCCACAGCTGCAGAGAGAGCGCCAACGTCAGCCCCATTGCGATCAGCGCTATCCAGCGCGGCACCTTAGTACCGAAGCGCTCAAGCTGCCAGCACAGCAGACCGCCGATAAAGGGGATAAGAATTAGCCAAGGTAATAGCATGGCGTTTTGTGTCCCTTATACGAATAATTTCAAACTTTGTACGTAGCGCCTGCCCGGCGCTACGCCCGAAAAATGCGTCTGTTTAAATTATTCAATTAAACCAAAATCAACAGAGCCAATACGACCACTGCACCCACACCCATAGACGCTATATACCAACGCACCTGGCCGTTCTCGCTCACCGTCAGACCGCGGTTCCCCCAACGGGAGAAGACGGCCGGCAGGTTCATCAGCGAGTTCAGCGGATCGCGCTGCAGCAGCTTCGCAATGCCCAGGTACGGCTTGACGAACACTTTGTCATACAGCCAGTCGAAGCCCCAGGCATGGAACCACCAGGTCGAGAAGAAACGACCCGGCGCGCTGTTGGCGATGCTGTTGACCAGGCTGCGTTTGCCCAGCCACAGCGCGGCCGCCAGCAGAATGCCGACGATAGCCACCACGCCGGAGGTGATTTCCAGCGTCAGCACGCTGCCGTGCGCCAGTTCGGTCGTATCCGGCAGCACGCCCTGCAACGGCGGCACGATCATCGCGCCGACGAAGGTGGACAGCACCAGCAGAACCAACAGCGGCAGGTGGTGAGTGATGCCTTTACCGGCATGCGCTTTGATTTTCTCTTCGCCATGGAACACGATGAAAATCATACGGAAGGTGTACAGCGAGGTCATGAACGCACCGACCAGGCCGGCAACCATCAGGTTGATGTGGCCGTTGGCCATCGCGCCCGCCAGGATCTCGTCCTTACTGAAGAAGCCGGCCGTGACCAGCGGCAACGCAGACAGCGCCGCGCCACCCACCAGGAAGCAGACGTAAACCAGCGGGATGCTCTTGCGCAGGCCGCCCATCTTGAAGATGTTTTGCTCGTGGTGGCAGGCCAGGATCACCGAACCTGACGACAGGAACAGCAGCGCCTTGAAGAACGCGTGGGTCATCAGGTGGAAGATCGCCGCGTCCCATGCCTGCACACCCAGCGCCAGGAACATGTAACCGATTTGGCTCATGGTGGAGTAAGCGAGCACGCGCTTGATGTCGGTCTGCACCAGCGCAGCGAAGCCGGCCAGCAGCAGAGTGACCGCACCGACGATGCCCACCAGGTGCAGCACTTCCGGCGCCATCAGGAACAGGCCGTGCGTGCGGGCGATCAGGTAGACGCCCGCGGTCACCATGGTCGCCGCGTGGATCAGTGCGGAAACCGGGGTTGGGCCCGCCATCGCGTCCGCCAGCCAGGTTTGCAACGGCAGCTGCGCCGATTTACCGACCGCGCCGCCCAGCAGCATCAGCGTCGCCCAGGTGATGGCGGTATCGCCCACCGCCAGTTTCTGCGGCGCCAGGATCATCAGCTCGCGGATGTTCAGCGTGCCCAGCTCGTTGTAGAGGATGAACAGCGCGAACGCCAGGAACACGTCGCCCACGCGGGTGACGATGAAGGCTTTCATCGCCGCCGCGCCGTTGGCCGGATCTTTATAGTAGAAACCGATCAACAGGTAGCTGCACAGGCCCACACCTTCCCAACCCAGATACATCAGCAACAGGTTGTCCGCCAGCACCAGGACCACCATGCTGGCGATAAACAGGTTGGTGTAGGCGAAGAAGCGCGAATAGCCCTCTTCACCGCGCATGTACCAGGAAGCGAACATGTGGATGAAGAAGCCGACGCCGGTAACCACCGACAGCATGGTCAGCGACAGGCCGTCCAGCACCAGGGTCACGCCGATATTGAAGTTGCCGACGGCCATCCAGGTCCACAGGCTTTGTTCGAACAGCTGCACGCCGGCGGCTTTTTGGGCGAAGAAATCCATCGCCACATACACCGTGACCAGCGCAGCCAGGCCGATAGAGCCCACGCCGACGGTGGCCGCCGTGTTCTCAGACCAACGACCGCGGGAAAATGCCAACAGCAGGAACCCGATCAGCGGTAGCAGAATTGTTAAATATAATAGGTTCATCCGCGCATCTCACTGACAGTATCAATATTCAGGGTATGACGACGACGGTAGAGCTGCAGCAGCAGCGCCAGGCCGATACTGGCCTCGGCTGCCGCCAGGCTGATCGCCAGGATGTACATCACCTGCCCGTCCGCCTGGCCCCAGTAGCTTCCCGCCACGATAAACGCCAACGCCGCAGCGTTGATCATCACTTCCAGGCTGATCAGCATAAACAGCAGGTTGCGGCGCACCAGCAGCCCGGTCAGCCCGAGCACGAACAGGATAGCCGCCAGGATCAGGCCGTGTTGAAGAGGGATCATGCTTGCTCCTCCGATTTTCTTCTCGCCATTTCGCCACTCGCCGGCGCGTTGCTCAGCACCTCGCCAGGCTTGTGTTCACGGCCGATATGGAAGGCGACAACCAGCCCCGCCAACAGCAGCATTGAAGCCAGCTCAACCGCCAATACGTAAGGACCGAACAGGCTGATGCCCACCGCCTTCGCGTCGACCATCTCACCGCTGATACCCTGATCGGATACGCTGCGAATAGCGACAATCAGCACCACCAGCAACGCCAGCGACAACAGGCCAGGCCCGATCCACACCGTCGGCTTCATCCAGTCGCGCTCTTGCTGCTGCACGTTGCCAAGGTTCAGCATCATCACCACGAATACGAACAGCACCATGATGGCGCCCGCATAAACGATGATTTCCAACGCGGCGGCAAAGTAGGCGCCGAGCGAGAAGAAGACTGCCGAGATCGCCAATAACGAGACGATCAGATACAGCAGCGCATGCACAGGGTTGGTATGGGTGATCACGCGAATCGTCGCGGCCACCGCAATCAAACCTGCCAGGTAAAATGCAATTTCCATGCTTGCTGGCTCCTTAGGGCAACAGACCTTTGACGTCGATCGGTTTGGCTTCGTTTTCGGCTTCGCCTTTGGCTTTGCCGTCAATCGCCATACCGGCCATCCGGTAGAAGTTATATTCCGGATATTTACCCGGCCCCGAGATCAACAGATCTTCTTTTTCGTACACCAGATCCTGACGCTTGTACTCACCCAATTCGAAATCCGGCGTCAGCTGGATAGCGGTGGTCGGGCAAGCCTCTTCGCACAGGCCGCAGAAGATGCAGCGCGAGAAGTTGATGCGGAAGAACTCCGGATACCAACGGCCGTCTTTCTGTTCTGCTTTTTGCAGCGAGATACAGCCGACCGGGCAGGCAACCGCACACAGGTTACAGGCAACGCAGCGCTCTTCGCCGTCCGGATCGCGCGTCAGCACGATGCGGCCGCGGTAGCGTGGCGGCAAGTAAACCGGTTCTTCCGGATACATCTGGGTTTCGCGCTTGGCGAAGGCATGCATGCCAATCATCCAAATGCTGCGCACCTGGGTGCCGAAACCAACCACTAACTCTTTCAATGTCATGGTTTATTCACCCCTTATTGAGCGTTGTACAAAATGACCGCGGCGGTCGCCAGCAGGTTCAGCAGCGTCAGCGGCAGACATACTTTCCAGCCGAAGGACATCACCTGGTCATAACGCGGACGCGGCAGCGCGGCGCGGATCAAGATGAACATCATCATGAAGAAGGCCGTTTTCAACGCGAACCAGATGAATGGCGGCAGGAACGGACCCTGCCAACCGCCGAAGAACAACGTCACAATCAGGGCGGACACCGTAACGATACCGATGTATTCCCCCACGAAGAACAGACCGAACTTCATGCCGGAATATTCGATGTGGTAACCGTCGGCCAGTTCCTGCTCGGCTTCCGGCTGGTCAAACGGGTGACGGTGACACACCGCCACGCCGGCGATCGCGAAGGTCACGAAGCCGAAGAACTGCGGAATGACGTTCCAGACATGCGCCTGGGATTCAACGATGGCCTGCATGTTGAACGAATCCGCCTGCATTACCACGCCCATCAGCGACAGGCCGATGAACACTTCGTAGCTCAGGGTTTGCGCGGAGGCGCGCATCGCGCCCAACAGCGAGTATTTGTTGTTGCTCGACCATCCGGCAAACAGCACGGCGTACACCGCCAGGCCGGCCATCATCAGGAAGAACAGAATACCGATGTTGAGATCGGACACCGCCCAGGTCGGGCTGACCGGAACGATGGCAAATGCCAGCAACAGGGAAGTAAAGGCGATCATCGGCGCCAGGGTGAAGATCACCCGGTCGGAGAATCTCGGCACCCAGTCTTCCTTGAAGAACATTTTGATCATGTCGGCGACCAGCTGCAGCGAGCCGCCCCAGCCTACGCGGTTCGGTCCGTAGCGGTTCTGGAACAGGCCGAGCAGACGGCGTTCGCCGAAGCTCATGAATGCCCCGCACGCCACGACCACCAACAGGATCACGACCGCTTTAAGAATGGCGATCAGAATGTCGATCACCTCAGGGGTAAACCAGCTCATCGTGCCGCCTCCCGCAGATTGTCTACCTTAGCACCCACCAAGATCGGCGGGATCCCTGGCAAGCCGAGCGGCAAACCAACCTGGCCCTGGGTCAGGGTTTCACTCAGACGCACCGGCAGACGCAGAGTCTGGCCCGCGCAGCTGAACTCCACCAGGCTGCCCGCGTTGACGCCAAGCGTCGCCGCATCGGCCGGGTTGACCATCACGTAGGCTTCCGGCATGCGCTGCTGGATCACGTGAGAGCGCTGCGACATTTCGTCGCTGCCGAACAGGTGGTAGTAAGGCGCGACACGCCAGCCGTCGACTGGATTGAACGCGGCAGGCACGCGGTCGAAGTAACCGAGGCTGCCCTCCCCCGCTTCGATCAGGCGCACGCCCGGATCGCCGTGGCGCAGTTTGCCGCCCACTTCGGCCTGGAATTTGTTCCATGCCTGCGGTGAGTTCCAGCCTGGCGCCCAGGCGAACGGGATCTGCTGACGATCGGCCAGCGGGCTGTTGTTCCCTTCCATCGAGAAGGCGAACATGGTGTCTTTATCCTGCGGCTGACGCGGCTCGTGCACGCTGATGTTGGCGCGCATGGCGGTACGGCCGCTGGAACGGTGCGGCGAACGCGCCAGCTTCTGACCGCGAATGCGGAAAGTCGCGTCTGGCGCGGCGTCGACGATGCCCTGCAGCTGCGGCAACGCGGCGACGCAAGCGGCGATCACGTCATCGAGCTGAGTCCAGTCCACGTGGCGGCTGGTGTAGGTGGAGTGCAGCGAGTGCATCCAGCGCCAGCTTTCCAGCATCACGGTGAACTGATTCTTCTTGGCGTCGTCGTAGTAAGCCGGATCGTATACCTGGAAGAAGCGCTGCGCGCGGCCTTCCTGGTTGATCAGCGTGCCGTCGCTCTCGGCGAAGCTGGCCGAAGAGAGGATCAGGTTGGCTTTGTCCATGATCGCGGTGCGCTGATGGTCGGCGACGATCAGGTTATTGACCTTGGCCAACGCTGCGTCCACCTGCGCCGCCGGCGCATGGCGATAGAGATCGTTTTCCATCACGATGGCGGTGTCGGCTGCGCCGCTCGCCAGCTGTTCCAGCGCCTGATCGAGCGAACCGCCGCCGATCATCGCCAGGCCCATGCTGTTGGCTGCGCCCGCCACGAAGGTGATGCCGACATCTGAACCGCGGCCCTTCAACGCTTTGGCGATGTTGGCCGCCGCTTCGATGATGGCTTCGCTGCCGGCGTTGCTGCCGGTCACGATCAGCGGTTTGCGTGCGCCGGTCAGCGCCTGCACGATGATATCGACTTTCTTGTTCAGGCCTTCAGCCAGATCGTTCACCGCCGGCGCGGCGTTATCCAGCGCGTGAGCGATGGCGAAGCCGAAGCGCGCCTGCTCGTCTACCGGTGCGCGGTAGTTCCAGGCAGCGATGTCATCCAGACGGGTGTTATCGACGTTGGTGGTGAATAACGGATACTTGGCGTGTTGGCCGATATTCTGCACCGCCGCGATCTGCCAGTCGGCCACGCGTTGCGCCGCTGCCATCGCGCGGGCTTTACCCTTGACGGCCTGACGCACGGACAGCGCGATGCGCGCGCCGGTTTGCGTCAGATCTTCGCCCAGCACCAGCACCGCGTCGTAATCTTCGATCTCACGCAGCGCCGGCGTATGAACGCCGCCGTTCTTCAGCACGTTCAGCATCAGCGCCAGACGTGATTGTTCCGCCTGAGCGATACCGGTGTAGTAGTTCTCTGCGCCAACCAGCTCGCGCAGTGCGAAGTTGCTTTCCAGGCTGGCGCGCGGGGAGCCGATGCCGATGGTTTTCTTCGCCTGGCGCAGGATGTCCGCCGCACCCTGCATCGCCTGCTCGGCGTTCAGGGTGATCCAGTCGTCGCCGCGCAGCTGCTGCGGTTGACGCGGACGATCTTTCTGGTTGACGTAGCCGTAGCCGAAACGGCCGCGGTCGCACAGGAAGTAGTGGTTCACGCTGCCGTTGTAACGGTTTTCGATACGACGCAGCTCGCCATAGCGCTCGCCCGGGCTGGTGTTACAGCCGATGCTGCACTGCTGGCAAATGCTCGGCGCGAACTGCATGTCCCATTTACGGTTGTAACGCTCGGAGTGCGTCTTGTCGGTAAATACGCCGGTCGGGCACACTTCCACCAGGTTGCCGGAGAACTCGCTTTCCAGCGTGCCGCTTTCCGGGCGACCGAAGTAGACGTTGTCGTGTGCGCCGTACACGCCGAAATCGGTGCCGTCCGCATAGTCTTTGTAGTAACGCACGCAGCGGTAGCAGGCGATGCAGCGGTTCATCTCGTGCGAGATAAACGGCCCCAGTTCCTGGTTGTTGTGGGTGCGCTTGGTGAAGCGGTAGCGACGGAAGCTGTGGCCGGTCATTACCGTCATATCCTGCAGGTGACAGTTACCGCCTTCTTCACACACCGGGCAATCGTGCGGGTGGTTGGTCATCAACCACTCGACCACGCTTTCACGGAACTGCTTCGCTTCGCCGTCATCGATAGAGATGAAGGTGCCATCGGATGCCGGGGTCATACAGGACATCACCAAACGGCCGCGCGTATCTTCCGCGTTTTGGTATTGCTTTACCGCACATTGGCGGCAAGCGCCGACGCTTCCCAGCGCCGGATGCCAGCAAAAGTAAGGAATATCGAGGCCAAGGGAGAGACAAGCCTGCAACAGGTTGTCCGCTCCGTCTACCTCATACTCTTTGCCGTCTACATGAATCGTAGCCATAGTCAGCATGCTTCCAAGTGGCCTGCCTTGCGGCAGGCGTTAATCAAAAATTCTGGCCGTGTTCGGGCGAGTCGGCTTACCAGCGCTGCTTCAGCAGGTTGTTCGGCTGAATGCCGCCAATCGCATGAGCGTTGCCGAAGTGCTGCACGGCGATACCCGCCTCGAACTCTTCACGGAAATATTTAATCGCGCTTTGCAGTGGCTCTACGGCACCTGGCGCGTGGGCGCAGAAGGTTTTGCCCGGGCCGAGGGAACGGCACAGCTGTTCGAGGGTTTCGATATCCCCCGGCTGCCCTTCGCCGTTTTCCAACGCACGCAGGATCTTCACGCTCCACGGCAGGCCGTCACGGCATGGCGTACACCAGCCGCAGGACTCGCGGGCGAAGAACTCTTCCAGGTTGCGCACCAGCGGCACCATACCGATTTCGTGGTCTACCGCCATTGCCAGCGCGGTGCCGAGACGGCTGCCGGCTTTGCCGATTGCGCCGTATTCCATCGGCAGATCGAGGTGATCGGCGGTCAGGAAGTCGGTGCCCGCACCGCCCGGCTGCCAGGCTTTGAAGCGCAGACCGTCGCGCATGCCGCCGGCGTAGTCTTCCAGGATTTCACGCGCTGTGGTGCCGAACGGCAGCTCCCAGACGCCCGGATTTTTCACCCGGCCGGAGAAGCCCATCAGCTTGGTGCCTTTGTCTTCACTGCCGGAGATGCCGGTGTACCACTCCACGCCGTTCGCCAGAATGGCCGGCACGTTGCACAGCG
Source organism: Serratia sp. LTN-2 (assembly GCF_059740205.1). NCBI lineage: Bacteria > Pseudomonadati > Pseudomonadota > Gammaproteobacteria > Enterobacterales > Yersiniaceae > Serratia > Serratia sp. LTN-2. Next base: position 434,041 of record NZ_JCAXDO010000003.1, read on the forward strand.
TTTCGACGTTGTTGACGCAGGTCGGCTTGCCCCATACGCCGGCGCTGGCCGGGAATGGCGGCTTGGAGCGCGGGTTGGCGCGGCGGCCTTCCAGCGAGTTGATCAGCGCGGTTTCTTCGCCGCAGATGTAACGGCCGGCGCCGGTGTGCACGATCAGCTCGAAATCAAACCCGGTGCCGAGAATGTTCTTGCCCAGATAGCCGGCTTCGGTGGCTTCCGCGATGGCGCGACGCAGGTGCGCCGCCGCTTCGATGTACTCACCGCGCAGGAAGATGTACCCACGGTAGGCTTTCAGCGCGAACGCGGAGATCAGCATGCCTTCCACCAGCAGGTGCGGCAGCTGCTCCATCAGCAGGCGGTCTTTATAGGTGCCCGGCTCCATCTCATCGGCGTTACACAGCAGGTAACGGATGTTCATGGATTCGTCCTTCGGCATCAGGCTCCACTTCAAACCGGTGGAGAAGCCCGCGCCGCCGCGGCCCTTCAGCCCGGAATCTTTTACCAGGCTGACGATTTCGTCGGGCGCCAGGCCCTTCAGGGCCTTTTCCGCACCGGCATAGCCGTTTTTGCTGCGGTATTCGTCCAGCCACAGCGGCTGCTTGTCATCGCGCAGACGCCAGGTCAGCGGATGCGTTTCGGGAGTGCGTACAATGTGCTTGGTCATTGATACTGCTCCAGTAGCGTCTCGATATCTTCAGGCTTCAGCTGACTGTGAGTGTCCTCATCAATCATCATGGTCGGCCCTTTATCGCAGTTGCCCAGACAGCAGGTCGGCAACAGCGTGAAGCGGCCATCAAAGGTGGTTTGACCCGGTTTGATGTTCAGCTTCTTCTCGATAGCGGCCTGAATGCCCTGGTAACCGGTGATGTGACAAACAACGCTGTCACAATAACGGATCACGTGACGTCCTACTGGCTGACGGAAAATCTGGCTGTAGAACGTGGCCACGCCTTCTACGTCGCTGGCGGGGATGCCCAGCACTTCCGCGATGGCGTAAATCGCACCGTCCGGAACCCAGCCGCGCTGCTTCTGCACAATTTTCAGTGCTTCGATGGAAGCGGCGCGCGGATCCTCGTAATGGTGCTTTTCGTGCTCGATCGCATCACGTTCTTCCGCGCTCAGTACAAATGCATCAACGCCGCTCTGAGGAGCGGCTGCGTTGATGGGCTCGAGCGCATCATTGACTGCGTGATTGTCTTTTTGATCATGCATAGTTAGCGGTCCACATCTGACATTACAAAATCGATACTACCCAGATAGACGATCAGGTCGGAAACCAGGCTGCCTCGGATGACCGATGGGATCTGCTGCAGGTGCGCAAAGCTTGGCGTACGTACCCGGGTGCGGTAGCTCATGGTGCTGCCGTCGCTGGTCAGGTAGTAGCTGTTGATCCCTTTGGTGGCTTCAATCATCTGGAATGATTCGTTGGCTGGCATCACCGGGCCCCAGGAAACCTGCAGGAAGTGGGTGATCAGCGTTTCAATGTGCTGCAGCGTGCGCTCTTTCGGCGGCGGCGTGGTCAGCGGGTGATCGGCCTTGAACGGGCCTTCCGGCATGTTGTTCAGGCACTGTTCGAGGATGCGCAGGCTCTGGCGCAGCTCTTCCACCTTCAGCATCACGCGGGTGTAGCAGTCGCTGGTGCCGTCGCCGACCGGCACTTCGAAGTCGAAGTTCTCGTAGCCGGAATACGGACGCCATTTACGCACGTCGAACTCGACGCCGGTCGCGCGCAGACCGGCACCGGTCACGCCCCACTCCAGCGCTTCTTTGGCGTTATAGGACGCCACGCCGATGGAACGGCCTTTCAGGATGCTGTTCTTCAGCGCCGCCTTCACGTAAGAATCCAGACGCTTCGGCATCCAGTCGAGGAATTCGCGCAGCAGGCGATCCCAACCGCGCGGCAGATCGTGCGCGACGCCGCCGATGCGGAACCAGGCCGGGTGCATGCGGAAACCGGTAATCGCTTCCACCAGATCGTAGATCTTCTGACGGTCGGTAAAGGCGAAGAACACCGGGGTCATCGCGCCGACGTCCTGAATGAAGGTGGAGATGTACAGCAGGTGGCTGTTGATGCGGAACAGTTCGGACAGCATCACGCGAATGGTGTCTACGCGCTCCGGCACCTTGATGCCGGCCAGCTTTTCAACCGCCAGCACGTAAGGCATTTCGTTCACACAGCCGCCGAGGTACTCGATGCGGTCGGTGTACGGAATGTAGCTGTGCCAGGATTGACGCTCGCCCATCTTCTCGGCGCCGCGGTGGTGATAGCCGATATCCGGCACGCAGTCGACGATCTCTTCGCCGTCCAGCTGCAGAATGATGCGGAACGCACCGTGCGCGGACGGGTGGTTCGGGCCGAGGTTGAGGAACATGAAGTCTTCGTTCTCGGTGCCGCGCTTCATGCCCCAGTCTTCCGGCTTGAAGGTCAGCGCTTCCATCTCCAGATCTTCTTTCTGTTTGGTCAACACGAAAGGATCGAATTCGGTGGCGCGCGCCGGGTAGTCCTTACGCAGCGGGTGCCCTTCCCAGGTCTGCGGCATCATGATGCGCGACAGGTGCGGGTGGCCGTCGAAGGTGATGCCGAACATTTCCCAGGTCTCGCGCTCATACCAGTTGGCGTTCGGGAACACCTTGGTCGCCGTCGGCACGTGCAGGTCTTTTTCAGACAGCGCTACCTTCAGCATGATGTCGCGGTTGCGTTCGATGGAAATCAGATGGTAGAAAACGGAGAAATCCGCAGCGGGCAGGCCGTCGCGGTGGGTGCGAAGACGTTCGTCTACGCCATGCAGATCGAACAGCATGACATACGGCTTCGGCTGTTTTCTCAGGAACGTCATTACTTCCAGTAACTGGTCAGGTTTAACCCATACCACGGGCATGCCGGTGCGGGTGGCCTGAACAGTAAAGGCTTCCGGCCCAAAACGGTTGCGCAGTTCGCCGATCACCGGGTCGTCAAGGTGATCTCGGGTCTGCCAGGCAGGCAAGGCGTCGTGCGTCGTCAAATCTGTCATAATTTTTTTTCACCACACTAAAGGGTTATTCGCCGCAAGTTTCACTTTTCGCTGTGTTAACCAATAGCGCACTAAGATGGACGTTAAATGAACGTCTTAAATCTCGTCAGGCGTCCGGAGGTTGGTCACCGCGATGCGCTCGCCGTGTTTACGCTCTCTTTCAGACTGCATATTGGCGCGGTAAACGCCCTGATCGCCGACAACCCACGACAGCGGGCGACGTTCTTTGCCGATGGATTCCTGCAGCAGCATCAGCGCTTGCATGTAGGCTTCCGGACGCGGCGGGCAGCCGGGAATATACACGTCGACCGGCAGGAACTTGTCCACACCCTGCACCACGGAATAGATGTCGTACATGCCGCCGGAGTTGGCGCAGGCGCCCATCGAAATCACCCACTTCGGTTCCAGCATCTGCTCGTACAGGCGTTGGATGACCGGAGCCATCTTGGTGAAACAGGTACCGGCTACCACCATCAGGTCAGCCTGACGCGGGGAGGCGCGCAACACTTCCGCACCGAAACGCGCCACGTCGTGAACGGCGGTAAACGACGTCACCATCTCCACGTAACAGCACGAAAGGCCGAAGTTATACGGCCAAATAGAGTTTTTACGCCCCCAGTTCACCATGTCATGCAGCGCATGTTCGAGTTTACCCATGTAAACCGTGCGGTGGACCTGTTGTTCCAGGGGATCGGCGACGATCTCCTGTTTTTGCAGGGGATAACGGTCGTTCTCACCGTTCGGGTCTATGCGGGTGAGCGTATAGTCCATCTTAATGCCTCGCTGTTACTGCGGATGACTGTTGGTGTTAGTGATCGTGCTCGGTTTGCTGCGGCGTTGGGAACGCGCCGGAGTCCAATCCAACGCGCCGATGCGCACCAGATAAACCAGACCGGCCAATAGCACCAAAATGAAAATGGCGGCTTCGATAAAGCCTACCCAGCCGCTCTCGCGAATCGAGACCGACCAGGCGTACAGGTATAAGGCTTCAACGTCGAAAATAACGAAGAACATGGCCACCAGGTAAAACTTGGCGGACAGACGCATGCGCGCCGTGCCGACGGAGTCGATACCTGATTCAAACGGGGTGTGTTTGGCGCGCGCCCGGGCTCTCCCGCCCAAGAAGAACGCACCCAGCAGCATTAAGCCGCAGAGCCCGATAGCCACAACGAGAAATACGGCGAGCGCCCAGTGATGAGCGATAACTTCAGTGGTTGTTGACATACTCTATGCTTACTCATCAAAAGTGGCGTCGATCGCACTGCTCTTGTCACCGGCAGTTAGTGCGCCACATCGATTTAAGGGAAGGATAAATAACCACACAAACAAACTGCTTTTACAGCGAGTTAGGCAGCGTTTTTCTGTGGGCTTTTTACTCCTTTCTATAACCTTTTGTCAACTTTGACAAAAGTATCTACACACTAGTTTACATACGTATCATTTGATTAACATTTGATGCGCCAGGGACAGGCTAAATCGTGTCAGTTAATTTTTGTGTAGAAACAGATAGATATAAACCAACATGCACATTTCAGTTTTACTATACCATTGTCTCAGGAATTCCCTGTTCTTCCACTCACTACCTAGGGGTATTTTTTTGATCCAGGACACGTTTTCAGCATAAATCCTCAAAAAAAGTGTGGGCCTTTAACAATTTTCCTCAAATTAAGCCGCAAAAACGGCCGCTATAAGCTAACAAAATAACCTTACCATTACCATGCCTTTAACCCATTCAATCTTATTGCTCAAAAAACAAACTCACTGTCTTAAACCCGGCCAAACTCTGTTTTCATTGACGCTTAAAATGCAACAAAATAGCCATCTAATAACAAAATTGCACTTAACCACCTATAACAGTCACTTTCATCAAAATTAAGGCAAAAAAAACCTCCGCCGAAGCAGAGGTTTTTCATCCGATTTCACGCCGCGGCGTTACTCTTCTTCGTCCACCAGGCTGGCGTCATCCTGATCGCCCTGGAGACCGGTTTCCGTTCCGTTGAAACCATAGCTGTCATTGCCGCCCTGCATCGCGCTGAAGATGGCCATCGCCAGCTCGCTGCTGCACTGCGCGTTTTTGCACAGCGCATACTGGGTATCCGGCAACGGCGGCAACCCTTCCGCCGCGCCCAGCACCCGCAGGTCGGGGCTCATCATCTCGATAGGCCGCGCGGTGACGCCCAGACCGGCCTTGCAGGCCGCCCGCACTGCGGACAGCGTAGAGGCGACGTAGGCGATGCGCCACGGAATACCGGCTTCGTCCAACTGTTTGATCGCCAGCGCGCGGAACGGGCTTGGCTCGTCCATCACCACCAACGGGATCGGCTCGCCGGCCTGGTAGTGGTAATCAGCGGCGCAGTACCACAGCGTCGGCGACGTGCGCAGCACAATGTGCGGATGCCCTTCGGGATCGGCCGTGGTCACCGCCAGATCGATCTGCCCTTCTTCCAGCAGGTCGACCATCGTCGTGCTGCGCTTCACGCGCACGTCAATAGCCAGCTTGGGATAGATGGCGGTCACGCGGTTCAACAGGAAAGGCAGAATGGTATCGGCGGTGTCGTCGGAAGCGCCGATGGTCAGAACACCTTTAATATTGTTGTACATCAGAGAGGTACAGGCTTCATCGTTAAAGCGCAGGATCTTCCTGGCATAACCGAGAAGCTGAATACCATGCTCAGTCAGGAGTTTGTTACGCCCATGGCGGGCAAACAGTTCTTTGCCGACCAGTTGCTCTAATCGCTGCATTTGCTGGCTGACGGCTGATTGAGTACGGCAAACGGCGACGGCCGCCGCCGCGAAGGTATTCAAATCAGCAACAGCAACAAAAGTTCTTAGCAGATCGAGGTCGAGATTAAGTATCGGACGATTTGCAGTTGTCATAGTGTATTCTTCACTTTTTTAAATTCTAATTTACGAACTACTACCCTGGTGTGTTTCTCAGACGCCGTTGAAAAAGGGCGGCGCCTGTTATGACAGTACCCCACTCATAAGTGGAGGGCAAAAAAATTACTTATGTTTCGTTACCTCTATCGCTTTTTAAAATGCAACCTATCGATAATGCTTATAGGACGCAGGGAGTTAAATACCGATGGAAAGGGCTTATTCCCACCGAACCTAAGATTTTACTCATTCATACTGCCTGATTTCCACTCCATTCGTGCTACTGAGACCCCTTATCAACGGGGGCTTAGACAGCATTTCAGAGCAAAAAAGATAAATAATTAACAGCGCCGGCTTCGTACCCCTACTCAATGAATTTAATAAATTCAATCAGTAAGATTTCTACTTTAAATAATAATCTCATACCCACATTAACAATGCTTAAGACAAAATATAAAGTAAAGCTAATGTAAATATGCCTTTTTCTTAGTGTGGTGCGCCATCCGACAACCGGCTATCAGACAAGTCCGGTATTATCGTTCCTTTACAGTTTATTGACACCCATTCTTCCTTCCCGCTTATCAGTTCTCTGCCGCCGGCCGCGCTCGCCGGCGCATCGCGTTTCCCGGCTCACATTTTTTTCAGAACAAAACCCTACTAAAATTATAGTTCATGACATTATGAACCACAAAATAACTTTACCTTTACTTATCATAACTAAAATCCCCCGTTACGACATGCGTTTGCACCAAAGGCGTGCAAAACCCTTCAAAAGCAACTACGCCAGGAGTACATTGGGCGGGTTGCGGCGTTCCACGGTAGGAGCGCCCCTATCCCAGCAAAAGGCTCAACTTTTTATGTCCCCCATTGAGAAATCCAGCAAACTGGACAACGTCTGCTATGACATTCGCGGCCCGGTGCTTAAAGAAGCTAAACGTCTTGAAGAAGAAGGCAACAAAGTCCTGAAACTGAACATCGGCAACCCCGCCCCGTTCGGCTTCGACGCCCCGGACGAAATCCTGGTCGACGTGATCCGCAATCTGCCCACGGCGCAAGGTTACTCCGATTCCAAAGGCCTCTTCTCGGCGCGTAAAGCGATCATGCAGCACTATCAGGCGCGCAACATGCGTGACGTGACCGTTGAGGATATCTACATTGGCAACGGCGTCTCGGAGCTGATCGTCCAATCCATGCAGGCGCTGCTCAACAGCGGCGACGAAATGCTGGTGCCGGCGCCGGACTACCCGCTGTGGACCGCCGCGGTCTCGCTGTCCGGCGGCAAGGCCGTGCACTACCTGTGCGATGAGCAGGCCGGCTGGTTCCCGGATCTGGACGACATCATCAGCAAGATCACTCCGCGCACCCGCGGCATCGTGATCATCAACCCGAACAACCCGACCGGTGCGGTTTACAGCAAAGCGCTGCTGGAGCAGATCGTCGAGATCGCCCGTCAACACAACCTGATCATCTTCGCCGACGAGATCTACGACAAGATCCTGTATGACGAAGCCGAGCACCACTCGATCGCCGCACTGGCGCCGGATCTGCTGACAGTGACCTTCAACGGCCTGTCGAAGACCTACCGCGTGGCCGGCTTCCGCCAGGGCTGGATGGTGCTGAACGGGCCGAAAAAGCACGCCAAAGGCTATATCGAAGGGCTGGAGATGCTGGCTTCGATGCGCCTGTGCGCCAACGTGCCGATGCAGCACGCCATTCAGACCGCGCTGGGCGGTTATCAGAGCATCAGCGAATTCATTCAGCCCGGCGGGCGTCTGTATGAGCAGCGCAACCGCACCTGGGAACTGCTCAACGATATCCCGGGCGTCTCTTGCGTGAAACCGCAGGGCGCGCTGTACATGTTCCCACGCATCGACGCCAAGCGCTTCAACATCCATGACGACCAGAAGCTGGTGCTGGATCTGTTGCTGCAGGAAAAAGTGCTGCTGGTGCAGGGTTCCGCATTCAACTGGCCTTACCCGGATCACGTGCGCATCGTCACCCTGCCGCGCGTAGACGAGCTGGAAATGGCGGTCGGCAAGCTGGGCCGCTTCCTGGAAGGCTACCACCAGTAATCGCCTGGGGCGCAGCGGCTTGCTGCGCCCTTCCCTCACAGGCCGGTTGCAAAATTCGCCGTCACTGCTTCACAATGGGGCCCTCACTTGCCGTTAAAGAGAGCACCATGAGCCAGAGCCATTTCTTCGCCCATCTGTCCCGCCTGAAACTGATCAACCGCTGGCCGCTGATGCGCAACGTGCGTACCGAGAACGTCTCCGAACACAGCCTGCAGGTGGCTTTTGTCGCCCACGCGTTGGCGGTGATCAAGAACCGCAAATTCAACGGCAACCTCAACGCTGACCGCGTTGCGCTGCTGGCGATGTACCACGACGCCAGCGAAGTGATCACCGGCGACATGCCGACGCCGATCAAGTACTACAACCCGCAGATCGCCCACGAGTACAAGAAGATCGAAAAGATCGCCCAACAAAAGCTGCTGGACATGATCCCGGCGGAGCTGCGCAACGACTTCCGCACCATTCTCGATGAGCATTACTACAGCGAAGATGAAAAGCAGGTGGTGAAGCAGGCGGACGCACTGTGCGCTTACCTGAAATGCCTGGAGGAGCTGTCCGCCGGCAACAACGAATTCACCCTGGCCAAGGCGCGGCTGGATAAAACGCTGGAGCAGCGCCGCAGCCCGGAAATGGACTACTTCATGGAGGTGTTCATTCCCAGCTTCAGCCTGTCGCTGGACGAAATCAGCCTCGACAGCTCGCTGTAACCTGCCGGCGCAGCGAAGGCTGCGCCGTTAAAATCCGTAAAGCCACGGCACCACCAACACGCTGACCGCCATCACCAACAGGGTGAACGGCACGCCAAGACGCACGAAATCGCCGAACTTGTAATTGCCCGGTCCCAGCACCAGCGTGTTGACCGGCGAAGAGACCGGCGTCATAAAGGCGGCGGACGCGGCGATAGCGATAATCATCGCGAACGGGTACGGCGAGACGCCCATTTCGCGCGCGGCGGCGATGGCGATCGGCGCCATCAGCACCGCCGTCGCGGTATTGGAAATAAACAGGCCGATGGTGGCGCACAGCACGAACAGGCACAACAGCATCACGCGCGGCCCCGCGCCGCCGGCGACGTCCATCAGCCCGCGGACGATCAGATCGACCCCGCCGGTCTTTTGCAGCGCCTGCGCGAACGGCATCATGCCGACGATCAAAATGATGCTCGGCCAGTGGATCGATTTATAGGCGCTCTCCATGTCGATGCAACGGAACTTGCCCATCAGCAGGCAGGCGATCAGCGCCGCGATCGGATTGGGGATTTCGTCGGTCAGCATCATCGCCACCATCAACGCCAGACAAAACAGCGCGTGCGGCGCCTGGGTGATGGCCGGCGCCACTTCATCCACTTCGGCCGGCAGATTGAGCACGATAAAGTCGTGGGTTTTGGCCTGCAGCTGACGGATGGCCTTCCAGTCGCCGATCACCAGCAAAATGTCGCCCAGCTCCAGCGGTTCGTCCACCAGCTTGCCGCTCAGCGTCTCGCCGTGGCGCCGGATGCCCACCACGTTCAGATCGTAGCGGCTGCGGAACGCCGCTTCGCGCAGGCTTTTGCCCAGCAGCGCCGAGTCCGGGATCAGCGAGACCTCCGCCATGCCGACGTTGCGCGACTGTTCAGAGAAATAATCACCACGCAGCACCATCGGCTCCAGCTGCTGCTCGCCGCAGAATTCACGCAGATCGACCTGGCTGTCCGACATGTCGATCAGCAGGACATCGCCCTCGCGCAGTTCGGTGCTGCCGGAAGCGCTGACCATCACTCGCCGGAAGCGTTTCCAACGCTCGATGCCCACCACGTTGGCGCCATAGCGCGCGCGCAGGTGCAGCTCATCCAGAGAACGTCCGATCAGCGGCGAAGCGCTACGGACAGCCAGCCGCCGCGCGCGGCCGGTCAGTTTGTAGTCGCGGATCAGATCGCGGAAGGTGCGCCGCCGCCAGTCGTCGCCGGCTTTGCCCGTTTCACCGCTGCCCAGCCAACGGCGGGCGATCAGCATGTAGCCGACGCCCAGCGCCAGCACCGCCAGGCCGATGGGCGTCACGCTGAAGAAGCCGAAACCATGAATGCCTTCGCGCACCAGTTCGCTGTTGACCACCATGTTGGGCGGCGTGGCCACCAGCGTCATCATGCCGCTGATGAGCCCGGCGAAGCTGAGCGGCATCATCAGCCGCCCCGGCGCGATCTTCATTCTGGCCGTCACGCTGAGCACCACCGGGATAAAAATCGCCACCACGCCGGTCGAGCTCATGAACGCTCCCAGCCCGGCGACCGTCACCATCAGCAGCATCAACATTTTGGTTTCGCTGCTGCCGGCCACTTTCACCAGCCAGTCGCCGACCTGATAGGCCACGCCGGTGCGCACCAGCCCTTCGCCGATCACGAACAGCGCGGCGATCAAAATCACGTTGGGATCGCTGAAACCGACCGTCGCCTCCTGCAGGCTGAGCGTGCCACTCAGCACGAAAGCGATGATCACCAACAGCGCCACCACGTCCATGCGCAGCTTGTTGGTGGTAAACAGCACAATGGCAATCAGCAGTAAACTCAGCACCCACAGTAATTCGCTGTTCAAAACGGCCTCATCCGGCAAATGTCCAAGGGGTTAAAAAATAGCATAAAAAAACCCCGCCGAGGCGGGGTCTAATCAATTAGGGTGAAGATAATGCCGCTCAGGCCAGCCGGCGAACGATCGCCCCGTGCGCCGTTTTCTCGACGGCAATCTGTTCCAGCGACCCCAGCCGCAGGTCGACTTGATCCAGCTTCGGCGCATCCGCCGGCGCGTTGACCGCGATCACCTGGCAGCCCGCCGCCAGACCGGAAAGAATGCCGGCCGGTGCGTCTTCGACCACCACGCACTCGTGCGGCGCCAGGCCCAGACGCTCGGCGCCCAGCAGATAGGCGTCGGGCTGCGGTTTACCGTGTTTAACCTGCTCGGCGGTGATGAACACCGCCGGCTGCGGCAAACCGCCGGCCTGGCGACGGGCACCCGCCACCGGCACCGAACCGGAGGTGACGATCGCCCAGGGAATGTCGAGCGCGTTCAGGCGATCCAGCAATGCAATGGCGCCAGGCAGTGCGCGAACGCCGTCGGTATCCTGCGCTTCCCTCTGCTCCAGCAGTTGGAACTCGCGCTGAATTTCCGCTTCGCTTTCGCCCGGCATGAAGTGGCGCAGAGAAGTAATGGCCTGTTTACCGTGAATGAAGTCCAGCACGGCTTGCGGGTTGACGCCGCGGCGCTCGGCCCAGTGCGTCCAGGCGCGCTCTACCGCCGGCAGCGAATCCACCAGGGTGCCATCAAGATCGAACAGAAAACCCTTACACTCCACAGAAAACCTCTTTTTAATCAAGCATTGATGATTTGCGCTATCTCAACGGCGCTCAAGTGATACTGGCGCGGGCAGGCCAGCCAGATCGCCAGCATACGCTGGTATTTCTCCCACATTTTGGTCTGGGCGTTGAAACCGTGGCTGCCGGAATCGAAGTGAGTATAACGCCCCTCGGTGCTGACCAGGAAACGCACGTAGCTCAGGTAGCGCGCCTCGGTGGCGGCATCGAAACCGAGAAACGCCAGACGGCGTTCGTCCAGATCCTGTTTCTCTTTCAGGTTGCCCCAGGAAACCTGCAGCGCATGATGCATCTCCATCACGTTGATGATGGTGCGGCACACCTCTTCGCTCAGTTCGCCGAAGTCGCGATCCAGCTCGCGCATTTGCAAACCGAAGCCGCGTTCGACGATGGTTTGCAACCGGCGATAACGATCGCTGTTGTCCGGATCGAGCAGGGTCATCATCTTGTACTGGTTCGACAGGATCAGCCGCTGGGCGTTGGTCATTTCCATCAGGATTTCCTCATTTCTGTGTGATGGCGGGAGCATCGCACAGCGCAAGAACGCAGGAAATCACAACTCGACCGTTCTTTGATTTAAACCGGGATTATTGGCGCTTAGACGAAAAAGGCCGCATCAACGCGGCCTTTTTTCAGTTACAGATCGTCAAGGAAGGTTTTGTCCAGCTGCTTGAACGCGCGCTTGAGCAGATCGGCCAACGTCTGATAAGTCGGCGTCCCTTCGAGCGGCGCCACCGCCTGCCCCGCTTCCGTCAGCTTGTTGCGCACCTCGTGGAACCATTGCAGCAGCGTCGGCGGCAGCGGCGTGACCGAACGGCGCCCCAGCCACCACAGCCCCTGCATCGGCAGGCTGCAGGCGAACAGCGCGGTGGCGATCGCTGGGCCGAGCTGGCCGCCGAGCGCGATCTGCCAGGTCAGCGTGAAAATCGCCAACGGCGGCATGAAGCGGATGGCGAAACGGGTAGCACGCGCAACGCGGTTCTCCGGAAAGACCGGTGCCAGACGTTTGTCTGACGGCCAGGTTTTCATATAATGCTGCCCGCGCTGGAAGACCTGAAACCAGCTTACGGAACCGGACGGTTTGCTCGTCATTGCGTACCTCAACGTCACGTAAAGAAACTCACAGCGTGCTGCCAGAGACAATACTAAAAAATTTGAAGCTTTAAATTTATTTTGTGTTTGCACCGGGCTATCGGTATCCTAAGCCGGCCTTGTGGCCGGTAGAAGATGACGTAAATTTTGTCAACTTTTAGCCCTATAAAAATCAAGATTATTTAAACCGCAGAGAAATCATCGGTTTTTCCATCATCCTGTGATTTGTGCACTTCACATGATGTTAATCATAAATGTCATCGGCACTATGCGCTACGCTTGTTGTCTGATTGACGATTAATTCACCACGTGTGTTCGATTTTCTTTTAACAACACGACTATTTAAGTAGGTACTTCCATGTCGAGTAAGCTAGTACTGGTTCTTAACTGCGGCAGTTCTTCTCTGAAATTCGCCATCATCGATGCCGTTAACGGCGACGAATTCCTCTCCGGTTTGGCCGAGTGTTTCCACCTGCCTGAAGCTCGCATCAAGTGGAAAATGGACGGCGCCAAACACGAAGCTGCCCTGGGGGCCGGCGCTGCACACAGCGAAGCGCTGAACTTCATTGTTAATACTATTCTGGCACAAAAACCAGAGCTTTCCGCGCAGTTGACCGCTATCGGCCACCGCATCGTGCACGGCGGCGAGAAGTTCACCGCCTCCGCCGTGATCAACGACGAAGTTCTGCAGGGTATCAAAGATTCCGTACCGTTTGCACCACTGCACAACCCGGCTCACCTGATCGGCATCGCGGAAGCGCTGAAATCCTTCCCTCACCTGGCTGACAAGAACGTTGCCGTGTTCGACACCGCGTTCCACCAGACCATGCCAGAAGAGTCCTACCTGTACGCCCTGCCGTACAGCCTGTACCGCGACCACGGCGTTCGCCGCTACGGCGCGCACGGCACCAGCCACTTCTACGTGACTCAGGAAGCCGCGAAGATGCTGAACAAGCCGGTGGAAGAAGTGAACGTGATCACCTGCCACCTGGGCAACGGAGGTTCCGTCACCGCAGTGCGCAACGGCCAGTGCGTTGACACCTCCATGGGTCTGACCCCGCTGGAAGGCTTGGTGATGGGCACCCGCAGCGGCGACATCGATCCGGCTATCATCTTCCACCTGCACGATTCTCTGGGCATGAGCGTTGACCAGATCAACAAAATGCTGACCAAAGAATCCGGCCTGCTGGGCCTGACCGAAGTCACCAGCGACTGCCGTTACGTTGAAGACAACTACGACAGCAAAGCCGACGCCAAACGTGCAATGGACGTGTTCTGCCACCGTCTGGCCAAATACGTCGGCGCCTACAGCGCGCTGATGGAAGGCCGTCTGGACGCGGTGATCTTCACCGGCGGCATCGGCGAGAACGCCGGCATGGTGCGCGAGCTGACCCTGAACAAACTGGGCCTGCTGGGCTTCGAAATCGACCACGACCGCAACATGGCCGCTCGCTTCGGCAAATCCGGCGCCATCACCAAAGACGGCAGCCGCCTGGCGCTGGTGATCCCGACCAACGAAGAGTTGGTCATCGCGCAGGACGCATCCCGCCTGACCGCGTAATGCTCTCAAAACACCGTCAGCCCAGGCTGACGGTGTTGTTTTAGCCTCATGTTAATCGTGAAGAGGACTATTCTGTGTCACGTACTATTATGTTGATCCCCACCGGCACCAGCGTCGGCCTGACCAGCGTCAGCCTGGGTGTCATCCGCTCCATGGAGCAAAAAGGCGTTCGTCTGAGCGTGTTCAAGCCTATCGCTCAACCGCGCTCCGGCGACAATGCGCTCGACCAGACCACCACCATCATCCGCAGCAGCAACTCCACCATTACGGCGGCCGAACCGCTGCGCATGGACTACGTTGAGGGCCTGCTGAGCTCCAACCAGCAAGACGTGCTGATGGAAGAGATCGTGGCGCGCTACCACGAGAACACCAAAGACGCGGAAGTGGTGCTGATCGAAGGCCTGGTGCCGACCCGCAAGCACCAGTTCGCCAACGCGCTGAACTACGAGATCGCCAAAACCCTGAACGCCGAGATCGTCTTCGTGCTGGCGCTGGGCAACGACTCCCCGGCGCAGCTGAAAGAGCGCATCGAACTGGCGCGCACCAGCTTCGGCGGCAGCAAGAACAAGAACATCACCGGCGTTATCATCAACAAGCTGAACGCACCGGTCGACGATCAGGGCCGCACCCGTCCTGACCTGTCCGAAATCTTCGACGACTCCACCAAAGCCAGCATCGCCCACGTCGATCCTGCGCAGCTGTTCGCCAACAGCCCGCTGCCGGTTCTGGGCTGCGTGCCATGGAGCTTCGATCTGATCGCCACCCGCGCCATCGACATGGCTCGCCACCTGAAGGCCCGCGTGGTCAACGAAGGCGACATCATGACCCGCCGCGTGAAGTCCGTGACCTTCTGTGCGCGCAGCATTCCGCACATGCTGGAACACTTCCGCCCTGGCTCCCTGCTGGTGACCTCCGCAGACCGCCCTGACGTGCTGGTCTCCGCCTGCCTGGCGGCGATGAACGGCGTGGAAATCGGCGCCATTCTGCTGACCGGCGGCTACGCCATCGACGAGCCGATCAAGAAGCTGTGCGAACGCGCCTTCCAGACCGGCCTGCCGGTGTTCATGGTCGACACCAATACCTGGCAGACCTCGCTGAGCCTGCAGAGCTTCAACCTCGAAGTGCCGGCGGACGACCACCAGCGCATCGAGAAAGTGCAGAACTACGTGGCCAGCCACATCAACACCGAGTGGATCGACTCGCTGACCGCCACCTCCGAGCGTTCACGCCGCCTGTCTCCACCGGCGTTCCGTTACGAGCTGACCGAGCTGGCGCGTAAAGCCGGCAAGCGCATCGTGCTGCCGGAAGGCGACGAGCCGCGCACCGTGAAAGCGGCGGCCATCTGCGCCGAACGCGGTATTGCGGAATGCGTGCTGCTCGGCAACCCGGACGAGATCCAGCGCGTAGCGGCAGCGCAAGGCGTTGAGCTGGGCAAAGGCATCGAAATCGTCGATCCGGTCGCCGTGCGTGAAAACTACGTGCCGCGTCTGGTTGAACTGCGCAAGAGCAAGGGCATGACCGAAGTGGTCGCGCGCGAGCAGTTGGAAGACAACGTGGTGCTCGGCACCCTGATGCTGGAACAAGGCGAAGTCGACGGTCTGGTTTCCGGTGCGGTTCACACCACCGCCAACACCATCCGTCCGCCGTTGCAGCTGATCAAAACCGCGCCGGGCAGCTCGCTGGTGTCCTCCGTGTTCTTCATGCTGCTGCCTGACCAGGTTCTGGTCTACGGCGACTGCGCGATCAACCCGGATCCGACCGCCGAGCAGCTGTCTGAAATCGCCATCCAGTCTGCAGATTCCGCCGCCGCCTTCGGTATCGAGCCGCGCGTAGCGATGATCTCCTACTCCACCGGCAACTCCGGTGCGGGCAGCGACGTAGAGAAAGTGCGCGAAGCGACCCGTCTGGCGCAGGAAAAACGCCCGGACCTGATCATCGATGGCCCGCTGCAGTACGACGCCGCCATCATGGCCGACGTTGCCAAGTCCAAGGCGCCGAACTCACCGGTAGCCGGCCAGGCGACCGTGTTCATCTTCCCGGATCTGAACACCGGCAACACCACTTACAAAGCGGTGCAGCGTTCCGCTGACCTGGTCTCCATCGGGCCGATGCTGCAAGGCATGCGCAAGCCGGTGAACGACCTGTCGCGCGGCGCGCTGGTAGACGATATCGTCTACACCGTCGCACTGACGGCGATCCAGTCTTCCCAGGCTGACGCTGCCGCCGCCAAGGCCTGATAGCCCATTAACGCCCCGTCCCGGACGGGGTGGTGGATAATGAGTATTGGCGTAAACAATAAAGCCCCGCTCAAGCATATTGAGCGGTGCTTTTTTATTCTCAAGAGAAGGTCATGTCTCTCTCAAGCGGGCGAAGCTCGCTGCCTTCCCCACGCTGAATGCGCACCAATTTCCGTAGAAACAAACAAATAGCCGCAATATCGCCAGCGAGACACTCCTGTTCCGCCGCAAGATAAGAATACTCTTAATTAAAGGCCCGCCTTATTCTGATGACTGGGTTTTGTGCTAGACACTATGCACACTCATAAAAAAACCTGAAGGTTTACCCTATGGCACACACTGGTCAGTCCGTTGAGAAAATAGCCAAAACGCTCATTAACAATGCCATTAATTACGATTCCTACCTCTGGAAGATCGACCGGCTCGGCCCCACAACGAACAGAATGCTGGCGCTGGCTTTCTCTCTGACGAGGGGAAAAAGAGAGGTATCGGGATTAACCCGCTTCGTGGGCCACAGCGCAGGCATCACGCATGACGCCTCCCTATTTGACCGATATATTGCAGAACTGCAGGCGAAAGAGAAAAAAAGCCAGCGGCTGATTCTGCCGTGGAGCGGTAAAAAGGAAGTTGAAGCGCGGCCTTTTACCGCATGCGCCGAAGCCCATGTATGGCTTGAGCTTTATGCTCGCAACCTGCATCCGCGCCATTACTACTGCGTTGCTTTCAACGGGGATGGGAGGATCGCGCCGTGTTGCAATAACTGCAAGATGTGGGTCCACAACGCGTTTTTCGGCGTTGTCACGCCCAATACCGAATATAACAACCGACACACCTATTCTCCGCGTTAAGGCGCGCGTTGCCTCGGCGACGTTTCATGGCCTTATCCATCAGGCAACGCCGGTCATTGACCGGCGTCTTGGCCTTTTCTAATGCTGCGCCAGCAGCTGCTTGGCGGCCTCCAGAATATGCTCTGCGGTCAGGCCATACTCCTGCTGTAAAAACGCCTGGGTGCCCACCTGGCCGTAACGCTCCTTCACCCCCACGCGCCGCATCGGCGTCGGGCACTCCTCCGCCAGCACCTCCGCCACCGCCGACCCCAGCCCGTTATGAATGCTGTGGTTTTCACAGGTGACGATGCGTCCGGTCTTGGCCGCGTAGGTTTTGATCAGTTCACGGTCGATAGGCTTGAGGGTGAACATATCGATTACCGCCGCGCTGACGCCCCGCTGCGCCAGCATCTGCGCCGCCTTCAGCGCTTCGGCCACCATGATGCCGTTGGCGATCAGCGTGACGTCGTCGCCGTCGCGCAGCAGGTTGCCCTTGCCGATGGTAAAGCGCGAGCCCTCCTGATAGATGCGCGTCGCCTGCTTGCGGATGGTGCGCACCCAGTAGAAACCGCGCAAGTCCATCAGCTGACGCAGTATGTCGGCGAACATGGTGGCATCAGTCACCTCCAGCACCACCGAATGCGCCAGCCCGCGCACAATGCCCATGTCTTCGAACGACATGTGGGTGCCGCCGTTGTGGCAGGCGCTCACCCCGGCGTCGGAGGCGATCACCTTGACGTTGTTACGCTGGTAATCCAGCGACATGAACAGCTGATCGAAGCAGCGGCGGCTGGCGAAGGCGGTAAAGGTATGCACGAACGGCACCCGGCCGGTGAGCGACAGCCCGGCGGCGACGCCGATCACATTGGCCTCCATGATGCCGCAGTTAATCACGTGCTGCGGGTGATCCTTGTGCACGCCGTCCATCGCCATCGAACTCATCAGATCCGCCTCCAGCGCGATGATCGGCGCGCCCGCTTCAATCTGCCGCCGCACCGCGCCGGCGTAGACTTTGCGCATTTCGACGGCGTCGTTTTCCAACTGCGTCACTACGTTAAACATGGGCGGCCTCCAGTTCGGCGATGGCTTTTTCGATCTCCAGCTGCACGTCCGGCGTCAGGCGCAGATGGTGTGAGTTGGACAGGTTTTCCAGATAGCTCACGCCCTGTCCCTTGATGCTGTCGAGCACGATCGCCAGCGGCCGCTGTTCGCCGCCGCGCGCCGGCGCCACCGCCGCCAGCAGCGCTGCGATGTCGTCGCCCTTGATGGTCTGCACCTCAAAACCAAAGGCGCGGAACTTGGCGGCCAGATCGAACGGTTGGATCACCTCGTCCAGCGCGCCGTCCAGCTGCTGTTTGTTGTAATCGATAAACAGCGTCAGGTTGTTCAGATTGTGGTGGGCGATAAACTGGAACGCCTCCCAGCACTGCCCTTCGTTCAGCTCCCCGTCGCCGAGGATGCTGAACACCCGGTTGCGCCGCCCCGCCAGCCGGTGGGACAACGCCATGCCGGCGGCGATCGACACGCCCTGCCCCAGCGAACCTGTGGTCGCGTCCACGCCGCGCGTGCGCAGCCGGTCCGGGTGGCTCGGCAGACGCGTACCGTTCTGGTTGAGGGTCTTCAGCTCCGCCAGCGGGAAGTAGCCCTTGATCGCCAGCGTGCTGTACAGCGCCGGGCCGGCGTGCCCTTTCGACAGCACGAAGTCATCGCGCTCCGGCCAGTCCGGATCCGCCGGATCGATGCGCATCACGCCGCCGTACAGCACCGCCAGCGTCTCCACCACCGACATGCAGCCGCCGTAGTGGCCGAAGCCCAGCCCGGTCAGCGCCTTCAAGGTTTCCAGACGGATCGCACGCGCCAGGGCGCGCAGCTCTCTCATTTCCGTTTCGCTCGTTGTGTCATTCATCAGTCTGCCCTCGTTATTTCTCGACGCGGTCAGCGGCCGGTGCGCCTTTGCGTTTTCCCAGGAAGTTATGCGCCACCAGCAGCGCGAACACGGCGACGATCGCCAGCATGATCATCTCTTTCGACATAAAGCGCGCCATATTGCCCAGCAGGATGCCGACTACGCCGAAGTCGGCGTCGGAGAAGGTGGTGTTGGCGAAGCCCAGCGCTCCCAGCACCGGCAACAGCAGCACCGGCAGGAAAGTGATCAGCAGGCCGTTGGCGAAAGCGCCCAGCATCGCGCCGCGCCGCCCGCCGGTGGCATTGCCGAACACCCCGGCGGTGGCACCGGTGAAGAAGTGCGGCACCACGCCAGGCAGGATCAGCACCATCTTCAGCTGTCCCAACAGAAACAGCCCGGCCAACCCGCCGAGGAAACTGAACAGGAAGCCAATCAGCACCGCGTTGGGGGCATAGGGATACACCACCGGGCAATCCAGCGCCGGCCGCGCGTTAGGCACCAGCTTTTCCGAGAAGCCGGTGAACGCCGGCACGATTTCCGCCAGAATCAAGCGCACACCCTGCAGGATGATGAACACCCCGGCGGCGAAGGTAATGGCCTGGATTATCGAATACACCAGGTAGTTCTGGCCGCCGCTGAGTTCGCTTTCCACATAGGCCCGCCCGGCACAGATCGCCAGGATCAGGTAGATGACGATCATGGTCATCGAGATCGAAATGGAGCTGTCGCGCAGGAAGCTGAGGTTTTTCGGCAGGTTCATCTCTTCGGTCGAGCGCGAGTGTTTCCCCACCTTCGAACCGATCCAGCCGGACAGCACGTAGCCCAGGGTGCCGAAGTGGCCGAAGGCGATGTCGTCGTTGCCGGTGATACGCCGCATATAGCGCTGGGCGATCGCCGGGAAGAACGCCATCACCAGCCCCAGGGTCAGCGCGCCGGTGAACACCAGCTGCACGCCCTCAAAGCCCGCCACCGTCAGGATGATGCCGATCATGCAGGCCATGTAGAACGTGTGGTGGCCGGTGAGGAAGATGTATTTCAGCCGGGTGAAGCGCGCCACCACGATGTTCGCCACCATGCCGAACGCCATGATCAACGCGGTGGAGGCACCGTATTTCTCCAGCGCGATAGAGACGATCGCTTCGTTGTTCGGAATGATGCCCTGAATATTAAACGCGTGCTCGAACATGCCGCCCAGCGGATTGAGCGATCCGACCAATACCGTGGCGCCGCCGCCCAAAACGATAAAGCCGAGAATGGTTTTTACCGTGCCTTTCACCACATCGGAAAAGGATTTCTTTTGCGCCAGCAAACCGATCAGCGCAATAAGCCCGACCAGCACCGAAGGCACCTTTAATATATCCACCACAAACTTGAGCGTTTCCTGGATAAACATATCCACCTCGCCAATCGTTTTATTCAGAGGATTGAGTGGGCTTCGAAGTAAGCGCGCAGCTTGGCTTCCAGCTCATTGATGTCGATGATGTTACTGATCACCACCAGCTGATCGGCCGGCACGCTGGCGCTGTCGGCGATGTCTTTCGCCATCACGAACACGTCGGCCGCGCCGGGAGTGGCCGACGACAGATCGGAGTGTTCGACCTCGGCCTCCACGCCCATCTTTTTCAGCACCTTTTTAATGTTCATTTCCACCATAAAACTGCTGCCGAGACCGGAACCGCAAATCGCCATGATTTTCATGATATCCACCTGTTGAATTTAGCGTGTAGGGTAGCGCCGCCGGTCATATTCCCGGCGTTGTTAGCATTAATAGTGTTCCTGGTGATTAAGCGTTAATAGCGGGCGATAATATCCTCAATTTGCCGTTTATCTTTGGCGTGAAATAACGCCTCCATCGCCTGATTGTCTGAAAATAATTCCGCCAGCTGCGAAATCAATTCGATGTGGCTGTCGCCGTCGGGCGCAGAAAGCATCACCACCACCTGAACCGGATCGTTATCCGCAGAGTGGAAATTCACCCCCTGATGGATCTTCAACAGCGATAACCCCAGCGCGTTGGCGCCTTCCTCCGGCCGGGCGTGCGGCATGGCAATGCCCGGCGCCAGGACGAAGTAAGGGCCGAGCTTCTCCTGCTGATGAAAGATGGCCGTCAGGTAATTCGGCGTAATCACGCCGCCTTCCAGCAGCGGTTGTGCGCTCAGCGTTACCGCCTGGCGCCAGTCCTCCACCCGTTCGCACAGCTGTATATGATCGGCGGTCAGCCACTCTTTCAGCACATTACCCTCCCAAGCGTTGATGGTTTCGGCCGGTGATTAATTCACCGACGACGGTAAAACTTTAATCAACCCCTCTCGGCTGCACAGTGACTGGCATCACAAAGATAGCGCTACCAAAGCGCTATCATGCAGATCTGTGATAGCGCTATCAAAACACCGCGCCGCGGCATGGCGTTAACCACAATTTTTTCTCGCTCTTTCGGCTAACGGGGTAGAATGTGCCGCATACGGGGATCGTCGAAGCCGCCTCGTCGGCTTCCCACCCCTACCATTTTTATGCGCCGCGCGCGCATTTCAGTCGGGATTACGCATGTCGATCGGTAAAAAACGACGCAGCACAGGCAGGGTGACGTTGGCTGACGTGGCGCAGCTGGCGGGCGTCGGCACCATGACGGTTTCGCGCGCGCTGCGCACACCGGAGCAGGTTTCGGACAAACTGCGCGAGAAGATCGATGCGGCGGTGAGCGAACTGGGCTATCTGCCCAATCTGGCCGCCAGTTCGCTGGCGTCGGCCTCGTCCTACACCATCGCCATGGTGGTGCCCAGCCTGTCCGAGTCCGGCTGCGCCGAGATGTTCGCCGGCCTGCAGAAAGTGCTGCAGCCGGCCGGCTATCACATCATGCTGGCGGAGTCGCAGCATCACCTCGAACGCGAAGAGAAGCTGCTGGAGACCCTGCTCTCTTACAACCTGGCAGCGGCGGTGCTGCTCAGCGTCGAGCATTCGCAGAACGCCCGCAACGCGTTGATCGCTGCCAACATCCCGGTGGTGGAGATCGGCGCCGTGCGCGCCGATCCGATCGACATGAGCATCGGCATCGATTACGTGGCGGCCATGTATCAGCTGACGCAAACGGTGATCGCCAGCGGCTATCAGAATATCGGGCTGCTGTGCGCTAACCAGGAGCAGTGGATTTTCCAGCAGCACCTGCAGGGCTGGCACAAGGCGCTGCTGCGCAACCATATGTCGCCGCATCGGGTGATTAACGCCGCACAGCCCGCCAGCTTCAGCACCGGCGCACAGCAGCTGCCGGAATTTTTGCTGGCCTGGCCGGAGCTGGACGCGCTGGTGTGCGCATCGGACGAACTGGCGGGCGGCGCGCTGTATGAATGCCAGCGGCGGCGCATCAAGGTGCCGGACAATCTGGCTGTGGTGGGGTTCGGCAACAGCGAGTTCAGCCGGGTGTGTCAGCCGCCGCTGACCACCATGACCATTCCGCATCGCGACATCGGCATTCAGGCCGGCCAGGCGCTGCTGGCGCGACTGAACCAGCAACCCTGGCTGCCGGAAGGCTCCCTGCCCGCCACGCTGTGCCGCCGCGACAGCTGCTGAATCCGCACCATAAAAAAAGCCGGTCGATGACCGGCTCTTTCATGCGTTGGCGTCTCAGTGGTTATCGATCGGCTTGCCGTAATCCTGCTCGTTGTTGCGCGTCAGCCACAGCGACAGCGCCTTCAGCGAATCCGGGGTAAACTCGTCGCAGCGCGCGGTGATCTCTTCCGGCGTCAACCAGCACACTTCGGCCACTTCTTCTTCCTGCAGCGCGAACGGGCCGTGCGACACGCAGCTGAACAGCGCACCCCACACCCGGCA
Source organism: Serratia sp. LTN-2 (assembly GCF_059740205.1). NCBI lineage: Bacteria > Pseudomonadati > Pseudomonadota > Gammaproteobacteria > Enterobacterales > Yersiniaceae > Serratia > Serratia sp. LTN-2. Next base: position 456,789 of record NZ_JCAXDO010000003.1, read on the forward strand.
CTGCTCTTCTTCAAAGTAGAACAGACCGTGCTCGGCGAAAGGCACGCCGGCGATGCCCAGCTCCTCTTCCGCCTCGCGGCGCGCCGAATCCAGCACGTTTTCACCGCTTTGCACTACGCCGCCCGCCGTCGCGTCCAGCCAGCCCGGGTAGAAATCCTTGATCTCGGTGCGACGCTGCACCAGAATTTTTCCCATCCCATCATGCACCACAATATAGGTAGCACGATGGCGCAGCCGCTCCGCCCGCATCTGTTGACGACTGGATTGAGCAATCACCTCGTTTTGTTCGTCGACGATATCAACCCATTCGGTATCTGCAGCCTGACCCTGTTCCGCCATCCTCTAAAACCTTCTATTTTGGCGCGATGCATCCCGCGCGCTGGTTAATCAATGAGTGTTTTTCAAAGATTTTTATTGTGTGTGTATAAATTAGTGCGTTTAGCGTGTTAACGCCACCTCCGCGACGACCTTGCCGTCGTCGAGCGTCAGCACGCTCAAAGTGCCACTATCCAACATGCCGTAGCTGGCGGGAAAGCCCCCTTTCGGGATGCTGACCGAGCCTGGATTGAAGCAGTAGATCTCCCCCTGCCGCTCCGCCTGCGGCAGATGCGTATGGCCGTAGGCCAGGACGTCTCCGCGGGATAACGGCGGCAGTGCCGAGGGATGATAAAGGTGACCGTGGGTCAAAAACAATCGTCTTTTTTGCAGTAAAACCTGTTGCCAGGGCGCTTCGATGGGGAACGTCAGCAGCATCTGATCGACCTCGCTGTCGCAATTGCCGCGAACGGCGATGATCTTGTCGCTATAGCGGTTCAATCGTTCGGCAACCTGAGCGGGCTGATACCCGGCCGGCAGCGCGTTGCGCGGGCCGTGATTCAGCAAATCACCCAGAAGAATCAGCCAGTCGGCGCGGTTTTGTTCGAACAATTCCAGCACGCGTTCGGCAGCAGGCAGCGAACCGTGAATATCCGAGGCGAACATCAGCTTCATAACCTTGTCCTATAGAGGGAAATAAGCGTCATTTTACCGCGCCGGCGCCGTGCGGCAAACCGCCGCCCGCCCCGGTGGATAATTGTGATCCAACCGCGCAGATAGCATCGGACGAATCCCACATAGCCTGCTATCCTTAGCTGCTATTGTTGGATCTCTGATATACCTTTGTGCGCGGCGAAGACCGCAGCAACGTGTAATGAATTACAGATCACCTTACCGCAGGAGGCAACATGATTGACCTGTATTACGCGCCTACTCCCAATGGTCACAAGATCACCTTGTTTTTGGAAGAGGTCGGCTTACCCTACCGTATCCATCGCGTAAACATCAGCGCCGGCGAGCAGTTCAAACCGGACTTTCTGAGCATTTCTCCCAACAACAAAATCCCGGCGATCGTCGATCAGCAACCGGTGGACGGCGGCGCGCCAATCAGCCTGTTCGAGTCCGGGGAAATTCTGCTGTATCTGGCGGAGAAAACCGGCAAGCTGCTGAGCAAAGGCCTGCGCGAACGCGCCGCCACTCTGCAGTGGCTGTTCTGGCAAGTGGCCGGATTCGGGCCGATGCTCGGGCAGAATCACCATTTCAATCACTACGCGCCGCAGCCGGTGCCTTACGCCATCGAGCGTTACCAGTTGGAAACCAAACGGCTGTATGGCGTGCTGGAAGCCGAGCTGCAAAAACACCCGTATCTGGGCGGCGACAACTACAGCATTGCCGATATCGCCACCTATCCATGGGTGGTGTCGCATCCGCGCCAACGCATCGATCTGGCGGATTACCCGGCGGTACGCAACTGGTTCGAGCGCATCAGCAACCGTCCGGCGACCGAACGCGCCTACAAGCTGGCCGAACAGGCCTAAGCGGCTCTTCCGACTCCCCGCCGAACGGGGAGTCGCATCGTCCCTGCGTTATCATTTCCCTACTTTCCGTGTATTCTGAACGTCAATAATCAGACCTATGGAGAATCTCTGATGTCTTTCAGTCAACCCGACGCCGTTATTCGCATCAAAAACCTGCGGCTGCGCACGTTCATCGGTATCAAGGAAGAAGAAATCAACAACCGACAGGACGTGCTGATCAACGTGGTGATCCACTACCCGGCGGACAAAGCGCGCAACAGCGAAGACATCGCCGATGCGCTCAACTACCGTACCATCACCAAAGCGATCATCCGCCATGTGGAAGATAACCGTTTCGCGCTGCTGGAAAAATTAACGCAGGATGTGCTCGATATCGTAAAAGATCACGCCTGGGTGACCTATGCTGAAGTGGAGATAGATAAACTTCTGGCCCTGCGCTATGCCGATTCGGTTTCCATGACCATGAGCTACCGCCGGGACTAACTCAGGGAGGTCGACCATGCGGATCCTGATCACCGGCGCAACGGGATTGATAGGCAGCAGCCTGACGGCCAGGCTGCTGGCGCTTTCTCACCACATTACGGTGCTGACGCGAGACGAACGGCGGGCCCGGGCCCGGCTCGGCGACCAGCCGAGCTATTGGCAAACGCTGGACGACGTGCAGTCGCTGGATGGCTTCGACGCGGTGATCAACCTGGCCGGCGAGCCGATTGCCGACAAGCGCTGGAGCGCGCAGCAAAAGGAGCGGCTGTGCCATAGCCGCTGGGATCTGACCGAACGCCTGGCGCAGCTTATCAAGGCAAGCAGCACGCCGCCCGGCGTGCTGATTTCTGGTTCCGCCGTCGGCTACTACGGCGATCAGGGGCAGGCGGTGGTGACCGAAGAAGAACCACCGCACGACGAATTCACCCACCGATTGTGCCAACGTTGGGAAGCGCTGGCGCTGCAGGCGCAAAGCGACACCACTCGAGTCTGCCTGCTGCGCACCGGCGTGGTGCTGGCGCCGCAGGGCGGTGCGCTGGCCAAAATGCTGCCGCCGTTCCGCTTCGGACTGGGCGGCCCGATCGGCGACGGCCGCCAATACCTGCCGTGGATCCATCTCGAAGACATGGTCAACGGCATTATTTATCTGTTGGATCACGCGACCCTGACCGGCCCGTTCAACATGGTCGCGCCCTACCCGGTGCATAATGAACAGTTCGCCGCCCAATTGGCCAACGTGCTCGATCGCCCGGCGTTTCTGCGGGTGCCGGCGTTCGTCATGCGGCTGTTGATGGGGGAAGCGGCGGTGCTGGTGCTCGGCGGCCAACGGGCGGTGCCGAAACGCCTGGAAGAAGCCGGTTTTCACTTCCGCTATCTGGAGCTGGAACAGGCGTTGGATGACGTGATCAATCAGCGGGCCGAAGCCCGCTGATCTGAGGTTACTTCAACGCGCCGGACAGGAACTGCTGCAGGCGCGGGCTTTTGGGGTTGCCGAACAGCTCGGCCGGCGGCCCCTGCTCTTCAATCAACCCTTTGTGCAGAAAGATCACGTGGTTGGAGACGTGGCGCGCAAACTCCATTTCGTGCGTCACCACCACCATGGTTTTCCCCTCCTCCGCCAGCTTCTGCATGATGCGCAGCACCTCGCCCACCAATTCGGGATCCAGCGCCGACGTCGGCTCGTCAAACAGCAGCACTTCCGGCTCCATCGCCAAGGCGCGGGCGATAGAGACGCGCTGCTGCTGACCGCCCGACAGGTGTACCGGGTATTTGCCGCGCGCCCGCTCATCGATGCCCACTTTGTCCAGGTAGCGCACCGCACGATCGTGCGCTTCGGCCTTGCTCAGCCCCAACACCTGCACCGGCGCCTCCATCACGTTCTCGAGCACCGTCATGTGGCTCCACAGGTTAAAGTGCTGGAACACCATGGTCAGGCGGGTGCGCAGCAGCTGCAGCTGCTTCTTGTCGAACACCTTCAGCTGGCCGTCCTTGTCGCGCACCATGCGAATGTCCTGGTTGTTCAGGCTGATCGAGCCTTCGCTCGGCTTTTCAAGGAAGTTAATGCAGCGCAGAAAGGTGCTTTTGCCGGAGCCGGAGGAGCCGATGATGCTGATCACATCCCCGGCGTTGGCCGCCAGCGAAACGCCCTTCAGCACTTCGTGATCGCCATAGCGTTTGTGCAGTTCCGTGACGGCTAATTTATTCTCAGACATGGTTTTTCTTCCCGTCATTTATCAGTGACTAACGTGGGCCATCCAGCGTTTTTCAGCTTTGCGGAACAGGCTGATTAACACGTAGGAGATGATCAGGTACAGCACCGCCGCAATGCCGAAAGCGTAAAACGGCTGATAGGTCGCGGCGTTGATATCGCGCGCGATCTTCAGCAGATCCGGCACGGTGGCGGTAAACGCCAGCGCGGTGGAGTGCAGCATCAGGATCACTTCGTTGCTGTAGGCCGGCAACGCGGTGCGTAGCGCCGAAGGCAAGATGATGCAGCGATACATTTTGAAGCGCGAGAAACCGTAGGCGTTGGCGGCCTCGATTTCACCGTGCGGCACCGAGCGGATCGCCCCGGCGAAGATCTCGGTGGTATAGGCGCAGGTATTGAGCGTCAGCGCCAGAATGGTGCAATTGAGCCCGCTGCGGAAAAACGCATTGAGAAACTCGCTGCCGCGCACGATCTCAAGGCTGTACATGCCGGAGTAGAACACCAGCAGCTGCACGTACAGCGGCGTGCCGCGAAACACGTAGGTATAGAGCCACACCGGAAAACGCACCCAGCGAATGGGAGACACGCGCGCCACCGCCATCGGGATCGCCAGCAGCCCGCCCATCACCACCGAAGCAATCAGCAACCACAGCGTGACCGCCACGCCGGTAAAGCGGTAGCCGTCGCTCCACAGCAGCGACTGCCAGTACTGTTGCAGGATTTCGATCATAGTTCGGCCCTCTTGACGCCCAGTGAGTAACGCCGTTCAAGCCACAGCAGCACGCCGTTGGAAACGGTAGTGAAAACCAGGTACACCACGCCGGCCACGATGGCGAAGAAGAACGGCTGATAGGTGCCTTTCCCCGCCAGCTGCGTGGCTTTCACCACGTCGTTCAGGCCAAGGATCGACACCAACGCCGTCGCCTTCAGGATCACCTGCCAATTGTTGCCGATGCCCGGTAAGGCGAAACGCATCATCGCCGGGAACAGAATGCGCCGAAAGATCTGCGCGCCGCTGAAGCCGTAGGCCGTCGCCGCTTCGATCTGCCCTTTCGGCACCGCCAGATAGGCGCCGCGGAAGGTCTCGGTAAAATAAGCGCCGTAGATAAAGCCGAGGGTTATGATGCCGGCACCGAGCGGATCGATATCGATCTGCGCGAAGCCCAGCAGCGTGGTGATATTGTTCAGCGCGATTTGCAGACCGTAAAAGATCAGCAGCATCAGCACCAGATCGGGCACGCCGCGGATCAGCGTGGTATAAGCGCCGAACAGACCGGAGATAAAGGGGTTATGAGACAATTTGCCACCGGCGCCGATCAGACCGATCACCACCGCCAGCACTACGGAACTGAGGGCCAGCTCCAGCGTCACCAGAGCCCCCTCTAAAATCAGTTGGGAATAGCCTTGCAGCATCTACTTCACCCTGTGGTCTAGGATCCGAACCATCGGGGCCGGCGCACCGGCCCCGCAGTCACAGCATGGAACGGGAAGCGGATTACCCGCCGTAGACGTCAAAGTCGAAGTACTTTTTCGCGTATTTATCGTAGGTGCCGTCTTTACGCATCTCGGCGAAGGCTTTGTCCAGCGCCGCTTTCAGCTCGGTATCGGTCTTGCGCAGCCCCATGCCGGTGCCGACGCCGAAGAACTTGTCATCTTTCACCGATTCACCGGCAAACGCATAGTCTTTGCCCGGCGGCTGTTTCAGGAAGCCGTCGCTGCCTGCCACTTCATCCTGGAAGGCGGCGTCGATGCGGCCGGAGGCCAGGTCGGCATAGGCCAGATCCTGGTTCTGGTAAGGCACCACGGTGACGCCCTTCGGCTGCCACATGGCGTTGGCGTAAGCTTCCTGGGTGGTGCCCTGCAGCACGCCCACGCTCTTGCCTTTCAGCGCTTCAGCGGTCGGCAACAGCTTGGAGCCCTTCGGCGCGATCAGACGCGCGTTGGCGGCATACAGCTTGTCGGTAAAGGCGATTTCCTGCTGGCGTTTTTCAGTGATGGACAGCGAAGAGATGATGGCGTCGATCTTCTTCGCCTTGAGGGATGGGATCAGCGCGTCAAAGTCGCTCTCCACGAAGGTGCATTGGGTATTGATGCGTTTGCACAGCTCTTTGGCCAAATCGATGTCAAAGCCGACCAATTCGCCTTTGGCGTTTTTGGATTCAAACGGTGCGTAAGTCGGATCGGTGCCAATCTTCAGCGTTGAAGGAATGGCGGCAAAGGCGCTGCTGGCGGCGCTCAAAGCCAGAACTAACGGCAGAATCAAAACCCGCTTTTTCATAAATTACCCTCAAATTGATTTTTTTGATGCCACTACGGGCATTACTTTCCCCACCAAATCAATTTGCAGTAATCGTGCCACATTAGGTGCTACGGCAGGAGGGAACGGCTCCGGCCTTCACAATACTGTTTCCTGGGACGATAACCGCAAAATTAAATCGGCCGGTCAGGGCCGCGTCACTGGCAGCCGCGACAAGACGGCGCCATGAAACAGTGAGCGTGATGAAGTAGGATCATTATGGTGCATGCGCCGCCCCAATTCAGTGCGGTGTTGCACAAATGTACCAATTTAGGGATAAAACTGTTAATTAGCACCCTGCCAGCGGGTGAACAGATCGGTCGGCAGTTCGATATCAAACTGGTCGATCACCCGATTGACGGTCTGATCGATGATGTCTTCCACGCTTTTCGGCTGGTGGTAAAACGCCGGCACCGGCGGCATGATCACCGCGCCCATCTCCGCCGCCTGGGTCATCAACCGCAGGTGTCCCAGATGCAGCGGCGTTTCGCGCACGCACAAGACCAAACGACGGCGCTCTTTGAGCACCACGTCGGCAGCACGGGTCAGCAGCCCGTCGCTGTAGCTGTTGACGATGCCGGACAGCGTTTTGATCGAGCAAGGCAGGATGGCCATGCCGAGGGTTTTGAAGGAGCCGGAGGATATACCGGCGGCGATATCGCGCGCATCATGCACCACATCGGCCAACGCCTGCACTTCACGCAGGCTGTACGGCGTTTCCAGCGCCAGCGTCTGCCTTGCCGCGTTGCTCATCACCAGATGGGTTTCCACCTCTGCGACGTCGCGCAAAACCTGTAACAGGCGCACGCCGTAGATCGCGCCGCTGGCGCCGGAAATGCCGATGATGAGTCGTTTCATGGAAAATGGCCTCTGCCGTAAAAAGTAAGATCAGGCAGACTTTGCCGCAATGGCGAGGGATAAGCAAGTCACAGGAGCAAGGTGCAGCGCCGCAAACGCGGCGCTGCACCTTGGGGGGATCAACGCGGGCGATTAGCCTTCGTTGTGCAGTTCCAGATTTTCCGCTTCGGTTTGCACCCGCAGCGCCTTGGCGTCGTCGCTGCGCAGCGACTCCAGGTATTCCAGATAGCTTTGGTCGACGTCTTTGGTCACGTAGATGCCGTTGAACACCGAGCATTCGAACTGGGTGATATCCGGGTTCTCTTCGCGCACCGCTTCGATCAGATCGTCCAGGTCCTGGAAGATCAGCCCGTCGGCGCCGATGATCTGGCGGATTTCATCCACTTCACGCCCGTGGGCGATCAGTTCGTTGGCGCTCGGCATGTCGATGCCGTAGACGTTAGGGAAACGCACTTCCGGCGCGGCGGAAGCCAGATAGACGCGCTTGGCGCCCGCTTCGCGCGCCATTTCGACGATCTGCTCCGAGGTGGTGCCGCGCACGATGGAGTCATCCACCAGCAGCACGTTCTTGTCGCGGAATTCGGCGCGGTTGGCGTTCAGCTTGCGGCGCACCGACTGACGACGCGCCTGCTGGCCCGGCATGATGAAAGTGCGGCCAACATAGCGGTTCTTCACAAAGCCCTGGCGGTATGGCTTCTCGAGAATGCGCGCGATCTCCAGTGCGATATCGCAGGAGGTTTCCGGGATCGGGATCACCACGTCGATATCCAGATCTTCCCATTCGCGGGCGATCTTCTCACCCAGCTTCTGGCCCATGCGCACGCGGGCGCTGTAGACCGAGATCTTGTCCATAAAGGAATCCGGGCGCGCGAAATAGACGTATTCGAACAGGCACGGGTTGGTTTTCGGGTTCTCTGCGCACTGGCGCGTGAACAGCTGGCCTTTGGTGGTGATGTACACCGCTTCGCCCGGCGCCACATCGCGCAGGAACTCAAAGCCCAGGGTATCCAACGCCACGCTCTCGGAAGCCACCATGTACTCGCTGCGGCCATCCTCCAGCGTGCGCTTGCCGATCACCAGCGGGCGAATGCCGTTCGGATCGCGGAACGCCAGCAGGCCGTGGCCGATGATCATCGCCACACAGGCGTAAGCGCCGCGCAGTTGCTGATGCATCGCGGCGACTGCGGTAAAGATGTTGTCGGCCTCCAGCGGATAGTGCGGGAAGCGATCCAGCTCGCTGGCCAGCACGTTCAGCAGGATTTCCGAGTCGGAGGTGGTATTGACATGGCGACGGCCGCTTTCGAACAGCTTTTGGCGCAGCTCATGGGCGTTGGTCAGATTGCCGTTATGGGCCAGCGTAATGCCGAACGGCGAGTTGACGTAGAAAGGCTGGGCCTCAGAGGCGCTCGAGCTGCCGGCCGTCGGGTAACGCACATGGCCAATGCCCATGTTGCCCTGCAAGCGTTGCATATGGCGCGCCTCAAACACATCCTTCACCAGGCCGTTGGCTTTACGCAAACGGAACCCGTTGTGGGCGTCAATGGTGACGATGCCTGCGGCATCCTGGCCACGGTGCTGGAGCACCGTCAGCGCATCATAAATCGACTGGTTTACCGGCATGAAACCGGCGATACCGACAATACCGCACATGTTGTCTTTTCCTCATCAGCGCTACCGCCCCGGCAATTGGGTCGGCAAGAAACTCGACGTGCTCTGCAGGTAGTCAAAGAACCACCTGATGACGTAACTGAACTGGGGAATGAGCTGCGACTGTTTCCAGTCGGCGCTTTGTGAGAAGCCGGTAAAGGTATCCAGGAAGAACAGGATCGCCGCGACGATCAACACTCCGCGCAGCGCGCCGAAGCAGATGCCCAACACGCGGTCGGTGCCCGACAACCCGGTTTTCTCTACCAGTGAGCTAATCACATAGTTAACAATAGCCCCTACGATCAAGGTCGCGATGAACAAAATCGCGATCGCGATGCCGTTTCGCACCAGTTCATCTTCAAAACGAGTGAAATAGACCGCAAGGTAAGAGTAGAAATGGCTGGCAACAAAAAACGCACATCCCCATGTCACAAGTGACAATGCTTCGCGAACAAACCCTCGGATCAGGCTCACCAGAGCCGAAAATCCAATCACCGCTATAATGACGTAATCAATCCAGACCATGAACTATTCCAATAATGAATCGCCCCTGCATCCAATTCGCGGCGAATTCTAACAGAAAAAGAAAACGTTTGCGTAGGGGATTTCCTACCACGTTACAAATAAAAAGCGGCGATCAAAAAATTCCTAATCGCCGCGCCTACATAGGTGATTTCGCCTGCAAAAGGCGCGGTTTTTCTCGCTTTCTCTCCACCACTCCTTAATTCAGGGGCGCATCGTGCTGCGCCCCTGCGAGGTTTAACGGCCGTACGGCTTCACCTGCCCGCTCAGCCCGCTGATCGAGTTCAGCGACGGCAGCGCCGCCTGCAGCTTCTGCTTAGAGGCATCCGGCCCGACGTAGATACGGGTGATCTGCCCCTGCACCGGCGTCGACGGCACGGTAAAGGCGCGATAGCCCGAAAGGCGCAGCGAGGCGACAATCTCGTTCGCCTTGGCGGCGTTTTTCAACGCGCCGAGCTGCACGACATAGGCTTGCCCGGCCGGCGCTTTTTCTTCCGCCGGTTTCGGCTGCGGCGTCGGTTCAGGTTTCGGCTCCGGCTTAGGCTCCGGTTTCGGTACCGGCTTCACTTCCACCGGCTTCGGCTGCGGCGCCGGTTTCGGTTTCACTTCCACCGGTTTGGTTTCTACCGGTTTCGGCTTAGGCTGCGGTGCCGGCTGAGGACGCGTCTCGACCGGCGGTGGCGCCACCAGCGTCGGTTGCTGAGCATTCTGCCGCGCCGCCTGTTGCGCCGCCGCTTCGTTGGCCGCCTGCTGCTCGACCAACGCGCCCGCCCCTTCCGGCGGCTGCGCCGGTAACGGCTGCGTCACCGGCGGTAGCACGTCGTTCTCTTCGACGTCGCCCGGCTTCGGCACCAAAGGAATGGCCGCGAATTCGTCCTCGTAATGCTTCTTCTTGCCGTCCAGCAACCCTGGCAGGATGATTACCCCCAGCGCCACCAGAATCACGGTTCCGACCAGTCGGTTCTGAAATTTACTCGCCACTCACACTCCCCGCATCTCGTCTAACGCCGCCATCACCTGCGCAACGGTGTGGAACGATCCACAGACGATCACAATATCCTGTTTATCAGCATCCTGCATAGCCTGCCGCCAGGCAGTTTCGACATCGGCAAAACGGCGCGGTTCCGTCAGATGTTGCGCCAGCTGTTCGACGCTGGCACCGCGCGGCCCGTCGAGCGGCGCGCAGTACCATTCATCCACCTGCTCGCTCAGGCAGGCCAACGTGCCGGCGATGTCCTTGTCCGACAGCATGCCCACCACCGCACGCACCTTGCCGCCTTCGCGCGGCAGGCTGGCCAGGCGCCCGGCCAGATAACCGGCGGCGTGCGGATTGTGCGCCACATCGAGGATCAGCGTCGGCTCCCGCCGCACGATCTGGAAGCGCCCCGGCAGCGTCGCCTGCTGCAGCCCGGTGAAGATCGCCCGTTCGTCGATTTCCAGCGGGGAGCAGTTCAGCGCCGCCAGTGCGGTAGCGGCATTGGCCAGCGGCACGTTCGGCGTCGGCAGATCGGTCAGCAGCGTATCGCCGCCCTGCCACTGCCAGCGATCGCCCTGCTCGCTGAAGCGCCAGGCTTCACCGCGGCGATACAGCGGCGCGCCCAGCGTTTCGGCGACCTGGCGAATGCTGTCCGGCATGTCGGGTTCGCCCACTACCGCCGGCTTGCCGCTGCGGAAAATACCGGCCTTTTCACGGCCGATGCTTTCACGATCGTCGCCCAGCCAATCGGTGTGATCGAGCGCGATGCTGGTGATCACCGCCACGCTCGGATCGACGATGTTGGTGGCGTCGAGACGCCCGCCCAGGCCCACTTCCAGGATCACCACGTCGAGCCGCGCCTGTTTGAACAGCTGCAACGCCGACAGGGTGCCGAATTCGAAATAGGTCAGCGACGTTTCGCCGCGGCCGGCTTCAATGGCAGCGAACGAGCGGCTGTGCTCCGCTTCGCTCAGCTCTTCCCCTTGAATGCGCACGCGCTCGGTATAGCGCACCAGATGTGGCGAACTGTAGACGCCGACGCGCAGGCCGGCGGCCAGCAAAATAGCTTCGAGAGTGCGACAGGTGGTGCCTTTGCCGTTGGTGCCGGCAACGGTGAACACCGTAGGAGCGGGAGTCAGTAAATCCAGATGCGCCGCGACGCGCTGTACGCGCTCAAGGCCGAGTTCGATCGCCTGGCTGTGCAGACGCTCCAGATAGTAAAGCCACGAGCTCAATGGCGACGTGGCTTGGGGAATTTGGTGGTTTTGCATGAGTCCCGTCACTGAACTTGGGTTCATTAATCCATCAGGGCACCACCCTCACCGCGGTAAAGGCGATGCGCTTCGTTACCGCCGCCAACCGGCCTGCCGCGGCGTAATGAACCGCGGCCGGCAGGAAACGGGCTTCAGCCGTCACTTAGCCACAAAGTGGCGGCTGAACCCGGGCGGGATCTGTCTTTGCCTCAGGCGTCGGCCTGCTGCTCCGGTTCAATCACCGTCGCGGCCTCATCGAAATGCGGCTGCGGCTGGTTAGTCAGCTTCGACAGAATGCTCGCCAACGTTTGGCGCATTTCCGGACGGCGAACGATCATGTCGATCGCGCCTTTTTCGATCAGGAATTCGCTGCGCTGGAAGCCCGGCGGCAGTTTCTCGCGCACGGTCTGCTCGATCACGCGCGGGCCGGCGAAGCCGATCAGCGCTTTCGGCTCGGCGATGTTGATATCGCCCAGCATCGCCAGACTGGCGGAAACGCCACCCATGGTCGGGTCGGTCAGCACGGAGATGTACGGCAAGCCGCGCTCCTGCATTTTGGCCAACGCCGCGCTGGTTTTCGCCATCTGCATCAGCGACATCAGCGCTTCCTGCATACGCGCGCCGCCGCTGGCGGAGAAGCACACCAGCGGACAGTTGTCCTCCAGCGCCTGCTCAACCGCGCGCACGAAACGCGCGCCGACCACGGAAGACATCGAACCGCCGATAAAGGCGAACTCGAAGGACGCCGCGACGATCGGCATGCCGTACAGCGTGCCCTTCATCACCACCAGCGCGTCTTTCTCGCCGGTCGCTTTCTGCGCGGCGACCAGGCGATCTTTATAGCGCTTGGAATCCTTGAATTTCAGAACGTCTTTCGGCTCCAGATCGCTGCCCAGCTCCACTTCGCTGCCTTCGTCCAGCAGGGTATGCAAACGCGCGCGCGCGCCCATACGCATGTGGTGGTCGCACTTCGGACACACTTCCAGATTACGCTCCAGCTCGGCGCGGTAGAGAACCTGGCCGCAGCTGTCGCATTTGGTCCAGACCCCTTCAGGAATGCTCGCCTTACGGGTTTGTGTGATATTGCTCTTGTTAAGAATTCGTTCAATCCAGCTCATCGATGACCTTTCTGTTTGAACCTGGCACACGCCAGTCCGCTGTTCATGCTTTAACAATCCCCCCGAAAACACCCCAATGAAAAAATGCCCGTTCGCGGCGCGGCAAGCGCGGCGACTGAGGCATCGGCTTCAGGGTTGTTCGCAGGAACAGACCATAATGTCGCTCATTAAACCATATCGGCCCGACGCTGTGGACAAAAAACTGGTCGAACCGACAGGTTGAGCGATGTTTTTACTGTTTTTGCTGGCGGGCGGCCGCGCGCTTGTGGCGCCAAATTTCAATCACGCCCGGCAGAATCGAAACGATGATGATCCCGACGATCAGCAGTTTCAGGTTCTCCTGCACCACCGGCAGATCGCCGAACAGGTAGCCAGCATAAGTGAAGAGCAGCACCCAAACCAGTGCGCCAATCACGTTGTAGGCGGCGAAGTGGCGATAGGACATATGCCCCATACCGGCGACGAACGGCGCAAAAGTGCGCACGATCGGCACGAATCGCGCCAGAATAATCGTTTTCCCGCCGTGCTTCTCATAGAACTGATGCGTCTTGTCCAGATAGCTGCGGCGGAAGATTTTCGAATTCGGATTGCTGAACAGCTTCTCGCCGAACAGCCGCCCGATCGTATAGTTCACCGCATCGCCGAGGATCGCCGCCGCCACCATCAACGCCACCATGGTGTGCACGTTCAGATCGTTGGTCGGCAACGCCGCCAGCGCGCCGGCGACGAACAGTAAAGAATCCCCCGGCAGGAACGGCGTCACCACCAGACCGGTTTCGCAAAACAGGATCAGGAACAGAATAGCGTAGACCCACATGCCGTATTGTGCGACCAGTTCGGCCAGATGCACATCAATATGCAGAATGAAATCAATAATAAACTTGATGATATCCATAAATTCTCTCATTGATGCCGAGTGTTTCAATCACCCGGCAGAAGCACAAGGGAGCGACGCTTTCAGGCGTGCCGGCGTTTAATCGTCGGGTAAAAACAGCGGCCCCATCGGCGGCCGCGGTATGCCAAAGTGGTCGGGATAGTCCACGGAAACCAGATACAGTCCCTCGGCTCGTGCCGTCGCCGCAGCCAGATTGCGATCCTTCAGCGCCAGCAATTCGGCCATCCAGTTCTCATCCTGATTGCCGCAGCCGATCTCCATCAGACTGCCGACGATATTGCGAACCATGTGATGCACAAAGGCATTCGCCTTGATATCTACCACAATATATTCGCCATAGCGCGTAACCTTAACGTGTTTTACGAAGCGCCACGGGGTGCGCGACTGACATTGCACCGCGCGGAACGAGGTGAAATCGTTCTCGCCCAGCAGCGCCTGCGCCGCCCGGTGCATGCGATCGGCGTCCAGCGGGTGATAAAAATGCGTCACCCCCTGCTGCAGCACCGCCGGCCGGTAGCGATGGTTGAAAATAATATAGCGGTAACGGCGCGCGGTGGCGCTGAAACGCGCGTGAAAATCGTCGGCGACCGGGCTCACCCAGCGCACCGCGATGTCCGGCGGCAGATGGGTGTTCACCCCCATCGTCCAGGCGGCGTCCTTGCGGCGCGCGGTAGTTTCGAAATGCACCACCTGCCCGGTGGCGTGCACGCCGGCGTCGGTGCGCCCGGCGCACAGCACGTTGATCGGCGCATCCGCCACCTTGCTCAACGCCTGCTCCAGCCGCTCCTGCACGCTGGCCACTTCTTGCTGCCGCTGCCAGCCGTAATAACGGCTGCCGTCATATTCGATGCCCAGCGCGATCTTCAGCGTCGGCTGAGCGGACGAGACCACCTCAGACATCAGTACATCTGCTCCTGCACCAGACGCTCGGCGGTTTCGACAGCCATCAACGCGCCGCCGAAGCGCACGTTGTCCGCCACCGTCCAGAATTGCAACAGCTCGGGGATGCCGTAATCGTTACGCAGGCAGCCGATGCTGAGCGCATCGCTGCCGGAAGCGTCGGTGACCTGCGTCGGGTAATCGTCTTCTTCGCTCAGCTGAATGTCCTCGACCTCTTCGAGCTCGCTGCGCGCCTCCTCGGCGGACAACGGACGCAGCGCTTCCAGGTGCACCACCTGCGCGTGGCCATAAAACACCGGCGACTGCACGCAGCTCACCGAGATCGGCAAACCTTCATCCTGCAGCACCTTGCGCACCTGATCGACGATCAGGCGCTCTTCGCGCACGCTGCCCTGTTCGTCGGCAATCAGCGGCAGCAGGTTGAACGCCAGCTGTTTGCCGAAGACGCCCTCCTCGACCGGGATGCCATTCAGCAGACGCGCGCTTTGGCCGGCCAGATCGTCCACCGCCGCCTTGCCGCGCGACGATACCGACATCAGCGTGGTGACGTGCAGACGCGACAGCCCCGCCTGTTCGGTCAGCGGTTTGATCGCCGTCAGCAGTTGGCTGACCATGCTGTCGGCCACCGCGACGATATTACGGTTGCGGTAATCCGCCAGCACCTGCGGGTTAACGCCAGGCACTACCAGCGGCACATCCGGCTCCATGGCGAACAGGCCGCTGGTGTCGATCACCAGACAGCCCATATTGCCGGCTTCTTCAGCATAGCGCGCGGAAGCTTCGCTGCCGGCGACGAAGAAGGCCAGCTGCGCCTGCGACCAGTCGAACTCTTCGGCGTTTTGCACCAGAATGGACTTGCCGTTGAAGCGCACATTGGCGCCCGCGCTGCGCTCGCTTGCCAGAGGATAGAGCTCACCCACCGGGAACTGGCGTTCCTGCAACAATTCCAGCAACGCTTCACCTACCGCGCCAGTGGCGCCGAGCAGCGCGATATTCCAGCCGTCAGACATTGGGGTTTTCTCCAGAGTATTTCATTCATAAAAGCAGACGGGCAGTGCAGCCACCGCCCGATAATCTTTGCCGCTCACTGTAGCGGCGTTGGCTTAAGACAACCTTACGCGTTGACGAGATGGCCTACGCCACGCTGAAGCCCAGCTTGCCGAGCAGCTCGGCGCTGGCGCTGTCATCGCATTGCACGACCAACGAAGACCACTCGCGGCGCTCCTGGTAGTGCTTGCGCAGGCGATCGAACTCGCCCGGTTGCCCGGCGACTTTGCGCAGCGGCGCATCATCGCGGCGCACATCATACACCAAGTGCATCAATCGTTTTAACCGCGCTTCATCCAGCGGCCCGTTGAGGCGGATCTGGCTGAACTCAGGCGGCGGCAGCAGCGAGGCCAGCGCTACCTGCTGCGGCTGCCCCAGATGACGGCTGAAAGCCTCGAACACCTGGGTGGTGCCGCGTGCCTTGCCTTCCAGCGTATACCCGGCGATGTGCGCAGTGCCGATATCCACCCGCGCCAGCAGCGGCAAGGAGAGGTCCGGCTCCGGTTCCCACACGTCCAGCACCGTGCTCAGTTTTTTGCCCTTTTCCAACGCCTGCAGCAGCGCGGCGTTATCCACCACCGGCCCGCGACAGGCGTTGATCAGAATGCGGTTGTCCGGCAGCGCCGCCAGCAGGTCGGCATCCGCCAGATGCAGCGAATGGTATGGGCCGGATTTATTCAGCGGCGTGTGGAAGGTCAGCACGTCGGCTTCGGCCACCAGTTTCTCCAGTGGCAAAAATTCCCCGGCGTCGCCGCGATCGGCGCGCGGCGGATCGCACAGCAGCGTGCGCACGCCCAGTGCTTTGAGGCGTGCGTCCAGGCGCGAACCGACGTTGCCCACGCCGACGATGCCGACGGTTTTATCCCGCAGGTGGAAACCGTCGCGTTCAGCCAGCAGCATCAAGGCGGAGAACACATACTCGACCACCGCGATGGCGTTGCAGCCCGGCGCGGCGGAAAAACCGATGCCCTGCCGCTGCAGCCAGGCGTCATCGACGTGATCGGTGCCGGCGGTGGCGGTGCCGACAAAGCCAATGCGGCTGCCGGCCAACAATTCTTCATTTACCTTGGTGACCGAACGCACCATCAGCGCGTCGGCACCCGCCAGCGCCTCGCGCGGGATCGGGCGGCCAGGCACCGCCTGCACATCGCCCAGGCGGCTGAACAGCTCGGCCGCATACGGCATATTTTCATCAACCAGAATCTTCACTGCGTTCTCCGACGGTTTACGGCTATTGGTCTGCGAAATAGTGTGCCACTGAATCAGGCACGGCGAAAGCGCTCAGGGGTGGTGCCGGCGATCTGCTGGAACATGACGATAAACGCCGAGGCGGAGCTGTAGCCGACGTCCAACGCCACTTCCTGCACGGTTTTTCCCTGTTCGAGCAGCGACACGGCGTGCAGGAAACGCAGGCGCTGGCGCCATTCGCTGAACGACATGCCCAGATCCTGCTGGCAGCGGCGCGACAGGGTGCGCTCGGTGGTGTAGACCCGAGCCGCCCAGGCCGCCAGCGAGGTGTTGTCCGCCGGGCAATGCTCCAGCGCTTCCAGCACCGGGGCCAAAAACTTGTCGTCCGACGACGGCAGATAGGTTTGTTGGCGCGGCGACAGGCGCAGCTGATCGATCAGCACCTGACAGAGGCGCAAATCCTCTTCCGCCTGTGGGATGTACTGCTTGCGCGCATAGAAATCCTCGGCGATGGCGCGGAATATCGGCGTCACGCTCACCAGACAAGGGTCGGCCGGCATGCCGACGCACAGCGCCGGCGTGATGTCCACCATGCGGCACTGCGCCAGCCGCTGGTTATAGCAGGAGTGTTCGATGCCGGCCGGCGCCCACAGCACGAATTCCGGCGGCGCCAGAAAGCGCTGCCCGCCGATGCGCAGCACCATCACCCCGGCTTTGACCCACATCAACTGGCCCCAGGTATGGCTGTGCGGCTGGAATTCGGTGCGTGCGTTAAACTCCTCGCAGCGGAACTGCACCGGGTTGGGTGCCGGGATCAGCGACTCGGGGAAATGGCGGATTTCTGGCATGGTTTCGTCCCGTGATTTGTCTTGTTTACACCGATTTTTGTCTGGATATCGCTATATATGATAAACCGGACACGCGTAGACTAGCCAGCATGTTGGACGTTATTGAGAATAATTATCATGAATATGCTCTTCCCGCTGTTGGCCGTGCTGATTTGGTCGATTAACGCCGTCGTCAGCAAACTCTC
Organism: Serratia sp. LTN-2; assembly: GCF_059740205.1. NCBI lineage: Bacteria > Pseudomonadati > Pseudomonadota > Gammaproteobacteria > Enterobacterales > Yersiniaceae > Serratia > Serratia sp. LTN-2. The sequence continues at coordinate 474,566 of NZ_JCAXDO010000003.1, forward strand.
CGCCACCGCCATCGATCCGGCGGCCATTTCACTTTACCGCTGGTTGCTGGCGCTGATCGCGCTGACGCCGTTCGTGCTGCCGGGCGTGTTGCGCAACTGGGCGCAGGTGCGCGCCAACTGGTGGAAACTGATGATCCTCGGCTTGCTGGGCATGGTGCTGTATCAAAGCCTGGCCTATTACGCGGCGCACAGCGTCAGCGCGCTGTTTATGGGCATCATCGTGTCGCTGATCCCGCTGCTGACCATCCTCATCAGCATCGTACTGCTGCGCATTGCGCCGACCGTCGGCGTGTTGCTCGGCAGCATACTCTCCTTCTGCGGTTTGATCTGGCTGGTCAGCGGCGGCCAGCCCGGCGTGCTGTTGCAACATGGCATCGGCAAGGGGGAATTGATGATGCTGCTCGCCACCGCCTCTTACGCGCTGTATGGCGTGTTGACCAAACGCTGGGCCATCGCGCTGCCGAACTGGCAATCGCTGTACGTGCAGATCCTGTTCGGCGTGCTGCTGTTGCTGCCTAACTTCCTGATGGCGCAGGATGTTGGACTGAACGGCCATAACCTGCCGCTGGTGCTGTTCGCCGGCATTCCGGCTTCAATCATCGCGCCGTTCCTGTGGATCCAGGGCGTGATGCGACTGGGCGCCAATACCGCCTCGATCTTCATGAACCTGGCGCCGGTGTTCACCGCCGCCATCGCCGTGCTGTTCCTGCATGAGCAGCTGCACGGTTACCACCTGATCGGCGGCGGCATCACCCTGCTGGGCGTGATCCTGTCGCAGCGGCTGCGCACGCCACTGACGCGTAAAGCCAAAGCCCCGGCGGCCAACGCCGAATCCTGCAAAGAACAGGCTTAAGGCAGCAACCTGAAACGCACCCGCACCAACAGGCCGCCCAGCGCGGCGGAGCTCAGCAGCTCCGGGCGGGTGCCGTGATACGCGGTGATGTCTTTCACCAACGCCAGCCCTAAACCGGCTCCCGGCTGATCGCCCACGTTGTCCAGCCGGTGAAACGGCTGCAGCACCAACGCCTTGTCCTGCAAGGCGATGCCGGGGCCGCTGTCTTCAATCTCCAGCACGCCTTCCCCCGCCGCCTTATCCTGAGTAAGACGAGCGGTCACCACGCCCTGACGCGGCGTGTATTTCAGCGCGTTGTCCAACAGGTTGGCGCACAGTTCGGCCAGCAGCAACGCCTCTCCTGCCACCTGACACGCCGCCTCGCCTTCGAAACCGAGATCGATCTGCTTACTGCGCGCCTGCGGCAGGCGAGAGAAGCAGGCGTCGCGCAGCACCTGCACCAGATTGACCGGCTGCAGTTTACGCTCGGCCTGGTGCTCGCTGGCCTTCAGGCGTGAAAGGTGCAGCAGCCGGTCGGTCAGCGCCACGGTATTATCCAGCGTCGCGCTCATCGCCTGCAGACTTTCACGCCACTGCTGCGGCCGATCGCTGGCCAGCGCCACCCCGACCTGGGTCTTCAATACCGTCAACGGCGTGCGCAGCTGGTGGGAAGCATCGGCACTAAAGCGCTCCTGACGCGCCACCATCAGCCGCAGCCGTTCGATGTAACGATTGAACGCCACCAGCAGCGGCTGCATCTCCGACCACGGAAGAACCCGCGGCAAGGGCGTCAGCTCGCCCGGATCGCGCCGCAGCATGATGCCGGAGAGTTTGCGCATCGGCTTCAACACTCGCTTGAGCAGCGCGAACGCCAGGATCAGGGTCAACACCACCACCGTGCCCTGGCTCAACAGCGCCGCGATCATCATCTGTCGCGCCAGGTAACGGCGCGATTCCAGGGTTTCCGCCACCAGGATGGTCGCCATGCCGCTTACGCCCGACTCGTTGACCGGTTGAAACAGCGCCGCCACGCGGATCGGCCGGCCGAGGTATTCCGCATCATAGAAATGCACCAGCGCCGGGTAGAGCGTGGAGCGCGGGATGTGGGGCGGCAGCGACGGCAGATCGTCATAGCCCGAGATGCTTTGCCCCTGCGGCGAGATCACCTCGTAATAGAGCTGATCGTTCATGTTGCGCTCGAAGCTGTCGAGCACCACATAGGGCACATCGACCGCCAGCTTGCCTTCGCGCACCACCAGCCGCTCCGCCACGGTGCGCGCCGACGCCAGCAGCGTGCGATCGTAAGCCAGGGTGGCGGCGCTCATGGCGCTGAAATAGTGGGTGTAGATAGAGATGCCGCCCAACGCCAGCAGCGGCAGGCCAAAAAACAGCAGCAGTTGATAGAACAGCGAACGCGGCGCGTTAAACCACCGCATTGCACAGTTCCAGGCTGTAGCCCAGACCGCGCAGCGTGACGATCGCCACGTCGCTGCCCTGCAGCTTTTTCCGCAAACGGTGTACGTAAAGCTCGATGCTCTCCGGGTTAGCCTCGTCGGACAACGTAAACACCTGCTCAAACAGCTGCTGCTTGGCCACCGGGCGGCCGCGCCGGTGCATCAATGCGGTCAACACCGACAGTTCGCGCGGCGTCAGCGCCAGCGGCCGGCTCTCCAGCAGGAAGTAGCCTTCGTCGTGGTAGGTCAGCGCGCCATACTGCAAAGCCGGCTGCGCGGCGCCGACGCTGCGGCGCAGCAACGCCCGAATGCGCGCCTCCAGCTCGTCCAGTTCGAACGGCTTGGTGAGATAATCATCCGCCCCCAGGTTCAGGCCTTTCACCCGATCGGTCACGTCGGTGCGCGCCGTCAGCAGCAGCACCGGCAGATCCTGCCCGCGCTTGCGCAGACGCGCCAGCAGCTCCAGCCCGTTCAAACGCGGTAGCGCTACATCCAGCACCGCCAGCGCATAGCGTTCATTGAGCAACAGGTGGTCGGCCGCCACGCCGTCCGGCGCGACGTCGACGGCAAACCCGGCGCCGGTCAGCGCTTTTTGCAACCAGTGAGACAGCTCGGGGTGATCTTCAACCAATAACAGTCGCATGTTCCCATTCCATTGATTTACCTGAACAACCCGGCGCCGATGCAGCGCCTGTTAACAGGCCGATAACAGAGAATGGCATGGAAAATAAGGGGATAAAAGAGCGCTGCGCCGCCAGTTTTGAGAGCTGGCACACAATTATGCGTAGTGGCGCGCGATCGTAGGTGGGGTCAGATCAGCGGGATGGGGCTATCGGCAAGAGCAATATCCAACACCGGGCGCAGCTTGTCGGCGGTAAACGGCGAAGACACCAGCACGGAGCGGTTGTTGGCGGCAAACACCAGATCGATGCCGGTCACGCAGGCGGTCATCGCACAGACATACTTTTCACCGTCGGCGTTGACAAAATGCAGCTCGAATACGCCTATATCGGCGCGCAGGCGTTTCAAACGACATTGCGCGTTTTCCCCAGCCATCTCAGCATAGACTTCAGGCAACCGTTTAATCGCGCACACTTTGGCGCTGTCCCTACCGCCAAACAATTTCCCTAACGAAAACATATCACTGCGTCTCTATTCATTTCAGTGCTCATGATTTTATCGCGAAAGCAAAACGCCGAACCTGATATTACGCAGGGTTTTAGCCGGTTTTGCGCCCTGTTCTTCTCTTCCTTTCTATGGTAGCCCACCCGCTATTCGCTCGCGACAAGAGACCCCAATCACAGACTGGAAACTTTTCCGTCCGCTGAAAGGTAAATGAAAGGTTGTTGTTTTAACAATCCTGCAACCGCACCCGGCGGGATTCACAACCAGAACAATACCGAGGGCAAGTCACAATGAAAAAAATAATGACCCGTACCTTTACCGCCGCCGCCCTGCTGCTGGCGGCCAATCAGGCCTTTGCCGTGGAAGCGCCCAAACGCACCGAATGCATCGCGCCGGCCAAGCCCGGCGGCGGCTTCGATCTGACCTGCAAGCTGATTCAGGTATCGCTGCAGGACACCAAGGCCATCGATAAACCGATGCGCGTCACCTATATGCCCGGCGGCGTCGGCGCGGTGGCCTACAACGCCATCGTCGCACAGCGACCGGCGGAGTTCGGCACCGTGGTGGCGTTCTCCGGCGGCTCGTTGCTCAACCTTTCTCAGGGCAAGTTCGGTCGCTACAACGTGGACGACGTGAAATGGCTGGCGGCGGTCGGCACCGACTACGGCATGATTGCGGTGCGCGCCGACTCGCCCTACAAAACGCTGAAAGACCTGATGGACGCCTTCCAAAAAGATCCCAACAGCGTGGTGTTCGGCGCCGGCGCCTCCATCGGCAGCCAGGACTGGATGAAAACCGCGCTGCTGGCGCGCGAAGTCGGCGTAGATCCGCGCAAGATGCGCTACGTGGCGTTCGAAGGCGGCGGCGAGCCGGTGACCGCGCTGCTGGGCAACCACATCCAGGCGGTCTCCGGCGACCTGAGCGAAATGGTGCCTTACCTGCAGGGCGACAAGATCCGCGTGCTGGCGGTGTATGCCGAGCAACGCCTGCCGGGCCAGTTGGCCGACATTCCCACCGCCAAAGAGCAGGGATACAGCCTGGTGTGGCCAATCATTCGCGGCTTCTACGTCGGGCCGAAGGTCAGCGATGAGGAGTATCAGTGGTGGATCGACACCTTCCAGAAAATGATGGCGACCGACGAATTCAAGCAGCAGCGCGATCTGCGCGGCCTGTTTGAGTTCAACATGACCGGCAAAGAGCTGGACGCCTACGTGAAGAACCAGGTTGCCCAATACCGTGAGCAGGCGAAAGTGTTCGGCCTGGCCAAATAACCGCAGGGGAAAACCATGAGCGATCGTATTTTTGCCGGCTTTTGGCTGCTGCTGTGTATCGGCGGGCTGTTCATCGGTTGGGGCATCCAGAGCGAATACAGCTATGAACCGCTGGGGCCGCGCCCTTTCCCACTGGCGATCCTCAGCCTGATGGCGCTGTGCGCGGCCCTGCTGTTGCTGCGCCGCCCGCAGGCGGTGGAGTGGCCGCACAACAAGGTGCTGCAGCGGCTGCTGGTGCTGGTGATCACCCTGGTGCTGTATGCCTGGGGCTTTGAATGGCTGGGCTTCCCGCTGGCGACCGCGCTGCTTACGTTCAGCATCGGCCTGCTGTTTCAGGCCAGCCTGCCGGCGGCGGCCATCTCCGGCGTCGTCATGGGCGCCGCGCTGTATTACGCCTTTGACCAACTTCTCGATGTCACACTGCCGCTCGGCGCCTGGCTGAGCTAACGGGAGCGATGATGGATACCTGGATGTATTTGACCCAAGGGTTCGAAGTGGCGCTGGTGCCGCAGAACCTGATTATCGCCCTGATCGGTTGCTTTGTCGGCACCATCGTCGGCCTGCTGCCGGGGCTGGGGCCGATCAACGGCGTGGCGATCCTGCTGCCGCTGGCGTTCGCCCTCAAACTGCCGGCCGAATCGGCGCTGATCCTGCTGGCGACGGTGTATATCGGCTGCGAGTACGGCGGACGCATCTCGTCGATTCTGCTCAACGTGCCGGGCGACGCGGCGGCGATCATGACCGCGCTGGACGGCTACCCAATGGCCCAGCAGGGGCGCGCCGGCGTGGCGCTGTCCATCTCGGCGGTCAGCTCGTTCGTCGGCTCGATGATCGCCATCGGCGGCATCATCCTGTTCGCGCCGCTGCTGGCACGCTGGTCGCTGGCCTTCGGCCCGGCGGAGTATTTCGCTCTGATGGTGTTCGCTATCGCCTGCCTCGGCAGCATGATGAGCCAGAACCCGCTGAAATCGCTGCTGGCGGCGCTGATCGGCCTGGGGCTGGCGACGGTAGGCGTCGACGCCAACACCGGCGTTTACCGCTTTACCTTCGACAGCGTGCACCTTTCCGACGGCGTGCAGTTTATCGTGGTAGTAATCGGCCTGTTCTCGGTCAGTGAAATCCTGCTGATGCTGGAGAGCACCAGCGCCGGTCAGAAGCTGGTGCGTAAAACCGGCCGGCTGCTGTTCAACCGCAAAGAGGCGGCACAGTGCGCAGGCCCTACCCTGCGTTCGTCGGTGATCGGCTTCTTCGTCGGCATTTTGCCGGGTGCCGGCGCCACCATCGCCAGCGCGCTGACCTACATGACCGAGAAGAAAATCAGCGGCAACAGCGACACCTTCGGCAAAGGCGATATCCGCGGCGTCGCGGCGCCGGAAGCGGCCAACAACGCCTCGGCCTGCGGTTCGTTCATTCCGATGCTGACGCTGGGGGTGCCGGGCTCCGGTACCACAGCGGTGATGATGGGCGCGTTGACGCTGTACAACATCACCCCCGGCCCGGCGATGTTCACCGAACAGCCGGATATCGTCTGGGGGCTGATCGCCGCACTGCTGATCGCCAACGTCATCTTGCTGATCATGAACCTGCCGCTGGTCGGTCTGTTCACCCGCATGCTGACCATCCCGCTGTGGTTCCTGGTACCGGCGATCGCCGCAGTGTCGGCGGTGGGAGTTTATGCGGTGCACAGCACCACCTTCGACCTGCTGCTGATGGTCGGATTGGGGGTGTTCGGCTACATCCTGCGCAAAATGCATTTCCCGATGTCGCCGCTGATTCTGGGCTTTGTGCTGGGTGAGATGTTGGAGCAAAACCTGCGCCGCGCGCTGTCGATCAGCAACGGCGAATTCGGCATCCTGTGGAGCAGCAGCATCGCGCAAACGCTGCTGGTGCTGGCGGTGGCCGTGCTGGCGCTGCCGCCGCTGTTGCGCCTGATGCGCAAACGCCGCCATCTGGCGACCGAGGCCAAGGCCGAGTAATGCGAAACGGGCGGGGATCCCCCGCCCGTTATGTTTAACGGCCTAAGGCCGCCATTCTTCTTTCCAACGCCCCGATATCGTTATCGGCAAGCAGCGGCTGGATCGCCGCAAACTCCGCCCCGGACAAGTCATAGATGCGCAAGGCAAGCAAACGCGCGATGATTTCCGGCGCGAATCGCCAACGGATAAACCTCGCCGGATTGCCGCCGACGATGGCGTAAGGCTCCACGTCGCCGGCCACCACGCTGCCGGCAGCGACGATCGCCCCTTCGCCTATCGCTACCCCCGGCATCAACATCGCCCGCATGCCAATCCAGCAGCCGTCGCCCAGCCGGGTATCGCCTTTGGGACGGTATGCCTGTTGGATGGTTGCCATAAACGGGTACAGGCTCAGCCAGTCGATGCGGTGGGTGTGGTTGCCCCCCATCAAGATCACTGCTTCGGCAGCGATGCATACATAATCGCCGATCAGCAGGCGGTCTATTTCACCCAGCGGCTGCCATTGGCGGCTGACCGCATCGCCGTGCAGATAGCGCACCACCGAGCGTTCGAAGCCGTTATCCCAGCAATCGCTGTAGTAGCTGTGGGTGCCTTTGACGATGATATTCGGGTTGGTCACCGTCTGATGCAGCAGTTCGGTTTGAGACCAGTGTTTTTCGGACATGGCGTATTCTCTTGTTGCGGGAATAAAAGCCACGGAACGGAGTGTCTGTGGCCGTGTTGTCGTTCACTCAACACGGCAGATCAAGCGATAAGCGCTCGTTTCAATCTCGGGTTATTCATCATTAGTGCCTCTCTTGCGAGGCGCAATGGTAACCCATCACGCCTCAGCGGTCTTGCTTTTCAACAGCAGCACGCCCCCCATCACCAGCGCGCTGCCCAGCAGCTGCAGCTGATTCATGCTTTCCCCCAGCAGGAAATAGGCGATCACCGCGGTGAACACCAGCTCCAGCGACAGGATCAGGTTGGCCACCGCCAGCGGCAGCGTTTTCAGACTGATGTTATACAGCCCGAAACCCAACAGCGTCGGCCCGGCGGCCAATGCCAGCAGCAACAGCCAGCCGCTCCACTGGATGCCCTGTGCGCCGTGCGACAGGAACCACAAATCGCCGGCCATGCCGTGGAACGCCGCCAACGGGAACGCCGTCAGCGCCGCGTTGAACGCCAGCTGGTACAGCGCCGAAAAACCGAATACGTACAGGATGGTGTTCCACACCGGATAGCCGCGTTCGCTGGCCACCCGCCCGCCGAGGGTATACAGGGTATAGCCGATGCCCGACAGCATCCCCACCAACAACCCCAGCAGATCGAAGTGGCTGTTGCCCATGCTGTCGCCGTTGCTGACCAGGAAGCAGCCGCCCAGGCTGATGGCGATCACCAGCAGCTGGCGCAGCGTCAGGCGTTCGCTGTACATCACCCAGCCGAGGAACACGGTAAACCCCACCGAACAGTAGGTCAGGATCGTCGCCACCGACGCGCCGTTCAACGCCACCGACAGCGTCCACAGGCTGTTGAACAGCGCCAGCAACAGGCCGTAAAGCGCGTAAAACACCACCTGTTCACGGCGCAGGCGTGCCCACTGCGGCTTCACCAGCAACAGCAGCGGCAACAGCACCAGCGCCACCAACGCCGCACGCCAGAACGCCAACACGAAGGTCGGCAGGTGATAGTACTCGGTCAGCGCACGGATGATGATGGCGGTAAAAGCCAGCAGCATAGCGCTGATAATGGCGATGACGTAACCCTGGTGGCTGCCCTGCAAGAGACGCGCGCCGGGCAGCGCCGGCCGGGCGGAAACGCCTGACGGTAATGACATGGGATCCTCGGAAAAATGGCGACAAACATACTCAGGCACACAGTGTAACGCGGCCATTTTTTCCCACTATAGCCACTTTACGGCGTTGTCATGCAGGCCACTTTTCGGCGCTTGAAGCCGTGCTAGCATGGGGTATAGTAAAAATCACTCTCCATAACCGAGCCAATTTCGCATGCATATCCCGTTAGATCGCGAGCAGGACGTTCCGCTCTATTTGCAGATCGAAGAAGCGTTGCGGCGCGCCATCCTCACCGGCGTGTTCGTCGATGGCGACAAACTGCCCTCGACGCGCACGCTGGCAGCCGAACTGGCGGTCAGCCGTTTGACGGTGGATAACGCCTACGCCGAACTGGCGGCCAAAGGATTTCTGCACCAGCGGCGCGGCAGCGGCGCCTATGTTGCCCATCCGCAGACGCAGGCGCGCCCGACCCGGCCGAGCAGCGATACGCCTTTCCCGCTGGAGAGTTTCACCACCCTCACCTCACGGCTGGACGGCTACGCCGACGCGCCGCTGCCGGAGGGGCTGATCAACTTCGCCGCCGGCGTCGGCAGCCCTAAGGTGTTTCCGCTGGAGGCGTTTCGCAAAGTGCTGCTGTCGGTGCTCAGCCGCCATGCGGAAGAGGCCTTCAGCTACGGCGAATACTGCGGCTACTACCCGCTGCGCGATACGCTGAGCCGTATTCTCAGCGCCCAGGGCATCCCCACGCAGGCGGAACAGGTGCTGATCACCAACGGTTCGCAGCACGCCATCAGCCTGGTGGTGCAAAGCCTGCTGGCACCGGGCGATTCGGTGATCGTCGAAGAACCGACCTACGCTGAAGCACTGGGCCTGCTGCGCCAGCACCGCATCAATATCGTCACCGTGCCCGGCGACCGCCACGGCATGCGGGTGGATTTGCTGCCGGAGTTGTTGGAACGCCACCGCCCCAAACTGATCTATACCATCCCGAACTTCCACAATCCGACCGGCCGCTGCCTGAGCGAGGCCCGCCGGCGGCGCCTGCTGGCGATCGCCCAACAGGCCGGGGTGGTGATCCTGGAGGACGACTTCGTCGGCGATCTGCGTTATCAGGGCAAACAGCTGCCGTCGCTGCGCGCGCTGGCGCAGCCGGGCGCGGTGATCTACGTCAGCACCTTTTCCAAGATGCTGCTGCCCAGCATGCGCATCGGCTATCTGGTGGCGGACAGCGAACACTATCAGTGCTTCGCGCGGCGCAAGCACGTCGATAGCTTCACCAGCTCCAGCCTGATCCAGCGGGCGCTGGACGCCTTCGTCACCGTCGGCCGTTACGACAAGCAGCTGCGGCGCGCCGGGCGCGTCTATCGCCGCCACCTGGACGTGATGGTCGACGCGCTGCAACGGCGGTTGCCGCCGGGGTGCCGCTTCGAAACGCCGCAGGGGGGATTGTTTATCTGGCTGACGCTGCCGGAGGCGGTGACCACCGCCGAACTGATGCCGGTGGCCTGGCGGTACGGCGTCACCTTCGCGCGCGGTGAATGCTTTTACGCTCACGAACAGCTGGGCGCACACGGCCTGCGGCTGAACTTTGCCGCCAACTCGCCGCCGCAGATTGAAGAAGGAATCGCCCGGCTGTGCCGGGCGATTGAGGAGGTAATAACGGAGAAAAACGCCGATTAGACGGCGGCCCACCACAGCCGTAGCTTCATGCCCCAGTAGCTGGTCCAGCCGGTGGTGCTTTGCACCACCTTGCCCTGCGAGATCACCACGAAGGTCGGCGTGACGCCAATCCGCCACTGCGCCGACAGCGCGCCGGCCGGATCGTTGACCACCGGCAGCGCCAGCCGTTTGCGCGCCAGCCACTGCTTCACCTGGGCATCGTCACCCGAGCGCAGCGCGACGGTCAGCACGTTGCCGCCCGCCGCCTGCAAGCGGGCGACGTCCGGCGTGGTGAAGCGGCAAACGCCGCACCAACTGGCCCAGAAGTAAACCAGCAGCGGCCGATCGTGGCTGAGCTGCGCCAACGACACCTTCTCGCCGTCCAGCGTGGTCAGCGTCTGGGCATCGAAGGCCGGCGGCGCCTGCGGCGCGTTCAGCCAATCCATCACCGTCACCACCGCCAGCGCGATCAGCGCCAGCAGCAACAACTCGCGCCCCCAGCGCTTGAGCTTAGCCATTTTTGGCCTTCGCCAACTGCTGTTTCACCATCGCTTCCAGCTCTTCATACGACACCGCTCCCGGCAACATCCGATCGCCGATCAGCGTCGCCGGCGTCCCCTGCACGCCCAATTGCTCCGCCAATTCCATATTGGTGCGCAGCGTGGTCATGCTCTGTTCGCTGGGCGCCACCGCCTTGACGCCGGTTTTCTCTTGCGCAGCGGCGATGCTGGCGTTGTCATGGAAGCCTTTTTTCGCCATCAGCCGCTGGTGCAAGGCCCAGAATTGGTCCGGGTGCTGTTGCCAGGTGGTGAGCGCCACGCGCGCCGAACTGACCGAGCTTTCGCCCTTGAACGGCAGCAGTTTCACCACCAGCGCCACATCCGGGTATTGCTTGACGATCTTCTCCAGCATCGGATCAAAACGCTTGCAGTACGGGCAGTTATAGTCGGTAAAGGTCACCAGCGTCAGTTTGGGGTTGGCGGCGCCCAGACGCGGGCTGGCCGGATCCTGGTACAGCGTTTTGGCATTCTGCTTGATAGCCTGGCTGATTTGCTCGCCAGCGGTTTGCTGCTGCCAGGCGTCCACCGCCTGCGCCAGAATGTCCGGATTGGACACCAGCGTTTCACGGATCATCTCTTTGATACGCGCCTCTTGCGCCGGAGTGAAAGGTTCGGCGGCCCACGCCGGGGCGGCGATAATCATCATTAAAATCAGTAATTTTTTCATTTTTCGGTTCCTTTGGCATCGGAAAGCGTTTGCAGCACGGCGTCACGGGTCAACAGCGGGGATAACACCACGCCGTCCGGGCTGCCGGGGCCATAGATTTGGTTGAAGGGCACGGCGACGCTGCCGCGCTTTTGCAGAAAGGCGCTGATGTCGGCCGACGGACGGCTCCAATCGCCGCGCAGCGCAACCACATCGTCGGCGCTCAGCGCTCTCTGCACGTCATCGCGCAACAGCACATTGAATTTGTTGGCCTTACAGGTCACGCACCAGTCGGCGGTCACATCGACGAACACTCGCTTATGCTGGCCCAGTGCCTCGGTAATCGCCTGTTCGCTCAGCGGTTGCCACGGCACCCGATCCTGCAACGGCTGGCGCCACAGGCCGGCGGTCAGCGATCCCGCCAGCAGGGCCACGCCCGCCAACACCAACGTGCCCGCCGCCAGTTTGGCCGCCAACCGCGCCCCCTGTTGACGCCATACCGCCAACAGCAACGCCAGCAGCGCCAACGCCCCCAGCCACAGCGTGGCCTGCGCGCCGATATGATTGCTCAGCAGGCTCAGCAGCCACAGCGACGACGCCAGCATCAGCAGCCCCATCGCCAGCTTGACGGTATTCATCCAGCGGCCGGGGCGCGGCAACCGCAGCGCCAGCGACGGCCAGGCGGCAATCAGCAGCCACGGCAGGCTCATGCCGATGCCGAGCGCAATGAACATGCCCCACAGCACCGGCAGTGACGCCGCCAACGCGAAGGCCACCGCCGTGCCGAGAAACGGCGCCGAGCACGGCGTCGCCAGCAGCGTAGCGAAAGCGCCCTGCCAAAAATGGCCGCTCAGGCCGTGCCCGTTATGGGTCGCCAGTGACGTATTCAGATCGGACGAGAGGCGCAGATGGAACAGGCCGAACAGGTTGGCGCTGAACAGCAGCGTCACCAGCACCATAAAGCCGATAAACCACGGATTCTGGAACTGAATGCCCCAGCCGAGCGCATGGTTGCCGAGCCGCAGCAGCGTCATCAGCAAGGCCAGCGCCATAAACGAGGCGACGATGCCCAGCGACGACGCCAGGAACTGCAAACGCACGCTGTGCCGATCGCGCCGCTCCACCTGCAGGATCGAACCGAGCTTGATGCCCAGTATCGGCAGCACGCACGGCATCAGGTTGAGGATCAACCCGCCCGCCAGCGCCATCAATACCGCCTGCCATAGCGGGAACGCCGCAGCGGCGGGCGCGACCAGCGGATCGCCAATCGGCAGCGTGATCTGCTGCGCCATACCGCCGTTGTCGATCACCAACGTCAGCGTTTTGCCGCGCAGATCCGGCGCCGCATCGCCCCAGCCATCGCTGACCGGCACTCGCGCCAGCAGTTGAGCACCGTCGGTCTCGACCTGCGGCTTGCCGAGATCGGCATCCGCCAGCGTATCGAAGAACAGCGCAGGCTGCCGCCAACCGGCGGCGCGTTCGGCGGCAATCTGCAGCTCGCCGCTGCGGTAACCGGCCTTGACGCTCTCCACCACCCCGGCGGCGATCGGCACCTGCCCCATCGCCTGTGCGAAGTCGTGGTTAAACTGAGGATCGTTCGGCGTCGTCAGATCCAGGCTGAACGGGTAGTCGGTCAGAATGCAGACATTGCTGCAGGTGGATAGCGTCAGGGTGCCCGCCAGCGGGCCGGATACCTGACCTGGCATCACGATCGGCAGCGTGACCCGATCGTGATAGCCCTGGGTGGAAATGCCGGCCACCTCGAAACGCTGCGGCGTCGGCCAGTGCCAGGTCGCTGGCGGCGGGTTGCCTTGCCAGACTATCGCCGGCGCGATGCCGCCTTCGCCCGGGGAGCGCCAATAGGTTTTCCAGCCTTTTTGCAGCTCGACCGACAGCAGCAGACGGGTCTCCCCCGGCTGTGACGTGTCGGCGCGCAGCCGCACCTTGGCATGATCGTTGGTTGGATTTTGCAGCCAGCCGCTGTCCGCCGCCTGTGAAGCAGGCAGCCACAGCATAAACAGGCAAGCGCAGGCCAGCCTGATGATTTTCAACATGTTAATTCTCCATAAATGATTAATTCACCGCGAAAAACGGGCGATTAACTCATTCACGGAAGACGCATAATCGAAGGTGCACCCTGAGGGTGGGCGGTGAAATGGCGCGAGGAGGAGGAATGCGCAGGCGCGCAGCGATGGTCGGTGCCAACAGAACCAGCAGCAAGCCCAATCCGAACAGCACGGCTTCGAACATCACCGGCGGCGCGGCCAGCAATGACTTGGCGCTCAGCTCACAGGGCGTCGGCTGCGCTTCGGCGGCCTCATCGCCGGATTGAACGGCGGTGGCGGCCGGGATCCCCAGCGTTTGCTGCAGCGCATGCAGGCCAGCCATGCGCTGGGTCATGCACGTCAGCACCACCAGACAAGCCAGGCATAAAAACCATTTTGCAATCCGCTGCCGTTTAACCATGCCATCCTCACGTTCAGGTCTGCGGTTATCTTAGCGGCGCAGGCGCGATTAGCAACGTTTTGTCGGTAAAGAAATGTCTGGGCGGCGGTATTGATGGCGGCGATTTACAGGTATCATAGTCAGTAAGCCTGCGCTTTTCGCCGGGTACCATGATGATTCTCTCCTCCAGGCACCCTGCGGGGATACACAGCGAAGGACTGGTGATATGCAACCTTTGAGTGGGCCGGGCGCCCCAATCGCCGGCGAACGCCCTCCCTCCCCGGGCAAAACGGCGGCCACTGACGATCAACCCCTCTCTCCGGCACAGCGCACGACGCTGGAAAAGCTGATCGTGAAAATCATGACGCTCAGCCCGACAAAATCGGCCGAGATCTGGGCCTCGCTGCGCCACGATCTCGGCGCCGACAACGGCGGTGAACTGCTGGCGCGCCATTTTCAACCCGCGGAACAGCTGCTGCAAACGCGCCTGGCACAGGCGCAGCAAAACCATGCCGGGCGCCAGCTGCTGCAACAGCTGGCCGAATTGCTGCCGCAGGGCAACAATCGCCAGGCGGTCAGCGATTTTATTCGTCAGCAGTTTGGCCACACGGTGCTGAGCCAATTGAGCCCACCGCAACTGCAGCAGGTGCTGAATCTGCTGCAGACCGGCGGCCTGACCATTCCCCAGCCGCAGCAAACCGCCACCAGCGATCGCCCGCTGCTGCCCGCAGAGCATCAAAGCCTGCAACAGCAGGTCACCAAACTCAGCGCCGCCACCGGCGAAGCGCCGGCTAAAATCTGGCAAACGCTGTTCGATCTGGCGGGCGTAAAAACCAACGATCCGCTGCCGGCGCGCCACTTCCAGCTATTGAACCAGTTCTTGCAGGTGAAGGTGGCACTCAGCCCTCAGAGCGCGCCGACGCTGAACAACCTGTTGGCGGCGCTCAAACAGCCGGCGGATGAACAAGAGCTGCAGCAGATGAACGACTACTGCCAGGTGCGCTTCAACTGCGGCGCCAATGCGCCGCTGACGCATCCGCAAATGAGCGACGCCATTCATCAGCTGTTTGCCCGCCGTCTGGATAAGGCCGGCCAGGCCCAGCCTATCGTCAGCCACTCTGTCGAGCCGCAGCCGCTGCTCAATCCGCTGATCGCCGCCCTGCCTCTGCCGCTGCAAAAAGCGCTCAGCAAGCCCGCCGTGGCGCTGATCCTGCTGCTGCTGGCGCTGGCGGTCGTGCTGGCGTTGGTGTTTTAACGCCTCAGGCGCAGCCGCAATCCACGGCGGCCGCCCTATCACGCAGCGATCCCGGCTGCTCGCCGATGGCCAACGGATGGCCGTCGCGCAGCCAGAAATCCAACCCGCCGATCAGCTCCTTGACCCTGAACCCCAGCTTCGCCAGCTTGTAAGCGCCTTTGGTTGAACCGTTGCAGCCGATGCCGTCACAGTAGGTCACATACACCTTTTGGCGATCCAGGTGCGCCGTGCCGGCTTGGTCCATCAGGCGATGCGGCAAACTGAACGCGCCGGGGATATGCCCGGCGGCGTACAGCGCCTCCGCGCGGGTGTCGATCACCACTATCCCATCCTCGCCATTGCGCAGATCTTCCGCCACGTCCCAGGCATCCGCATAGCGGCTCAATTTGGCCGCCAGGTAAGCCAGGCTCTCTTCCGGCTCCGCCGGCGGAAAAGCCAGCACCAATGATTCTTTCGACATCCCGCTCACTCCCACACATCAAGACAGATGACAATAGTGCCCCATTTTGGTCTTATGATTGATACCCATTTCTCACCCATGACAAGACCCATTATGCGGCACACGCTGATCACGCTGTTTCAGCAATCGCCACACGCTGCCGGCACGCTGCGCGATCGCCTGTGCGGCGCATTGCGGCAGGCCATCCATCACGGCGCATTGGGCGTTGGGCAACGGCTGCCTTCCAGCCGGGTGCTGGCGGGCGATCTGAACCTCTCAAGGGTGACCGTCGAAGCCGCCTACGGCCAGCTGGAGGCTGAGGGATACTTGCAGCGCCGCGTCGGCCAGGGAACGTTCGTGGCGATCCGCATCGCCACATCGCCGCCGCCGACGCGCGGCACCGGCACCGGCATGCCGCGCCTTTCGCGGCGCGGCCAACAGATCGTGCAAACCGGCGGTTGCCGCGATCCGCAACATCCCCAGGCCTTCGCTGCCGGCTCGCCGGACCTGCGTGCGTTTCCGCTCGCCTTGTGGAAGCAACTGACCGCTCAGCGCCTGCGTCTTCAGGGAGAAAGCCTGCTGCGCTACGGCGATCCGCAGGGCTATTTGCCGCTGCGCGAAGCGATCGCCGCCCACGTTAACCAAACGCGCGGCGTAGTCTGCGATGCACGGCAGGTTATCGTGCTGACCAGTTCACAGCAGGCGCTGCAGCTGATCGCCACGTTGTTGCTGGACGGCGGCGACAGCGTCTGGATGGAAGAGCCGGGCTACGCCGGAGCAAGAAACGCCTTTATCAGCGCCGGCGCGGCCCTGACGCCGGTCGCGGTGGACAGCGACGGTCTGCGGGCTGAGCCGCCCTTGCCCGATCCGCGTTTGATTTACCTGACGCCCTCGCACCAATACCCGACCGGCGCGGCGCTCAGCCTGGCGCGTCGGTTGGCGTTGCTGGCGCTGGCCGAACGGCAACAGGCCTGGATCATCGAGGACGATTACGACAGCGAGTTTCACTATGACGGCCTGCCGATACCGGCGATGCAGGGCCTGGATCGCTGCGGCCGGGTGCTGTATCTCGGCACCTTCTCCAAGTCGCTGTTCCCTTCCCTGCGGCTGGCGTATCTGATCGTCCCGCCTGCGCTGGTCGCCCCCTTTGTCACCGCGCGCACGGTCTATGACGGCCACAGCGCGCAGCTGATGCAGGCGGTTACCGCCGAGTTCATCCGCCAGGGGCACTTCGCCGCGCATATCCGCTACATGCGCCAGCTCTACCGCAGCCGGCGCGATGTGTTGCTGGCGGAAATGCGCGAAAAACTGAGCCACTTCGCCACGCCCGTTCCCGCCGCCGGCGGCCTGCAGCTCAGCGTTTGGCTGCCGCCCGGCCAGGAGGCGGCGCTCAGCCGGCAGGCGCGGCGGCTCGGCATACTCACGCCCGGGCTTTCGGCGCAGTACCAAACGACGCAGGCGCAGCGCGACGGGTGGCTACTGGGCTTTTCGGCTCTCACACCGGGCGAGATCCGCAGCGCCGTCGAGCGGCTGGCGCGGATCGCCGTGGATTAGCCAGGCCCGACGGGATGCCGGCCGGCTTATTGCTCGGTCAGGCGCATCTCCGCCACCAGCGGCAGGTGGTCGCTCACCGCCGGCCAGTGAATGCCGTTCCAATCGCCGCTGGCGTTCGGCACCGTCAGGCTGTCCAGATGCCAGTGCTGCGCATTGCCGCTAAAGATGTAATCCACCTTGATTTCGGCGTTTTCCGCCGGCCAGCTGCGGCCATCCTGCCCGCTAGGCATGATGTCGTTCCAATAGCGGCTCAGCTCCAGCCAGGTCACGCTGCCCGGCACGTCGTTCATGTCGCCGAACAGCAGCTTGATGCCGCGCACTTCGATGGTGCGATCGTTCAGCTCCCGTACCTGATCCAGGCGCATCGTCGGATCTTCCTTGGTATCGAGGTGGGTGTTGAACAGGGTGATCGGCGCCGGGAACTCCGGCACGTCGACCTTGGCGCTGAAGGCGATGCGCTGTTCGCGCTGGCCGGACGGCAACGGATAGATCACGGCGTCGTGCAGCGGATACTTCGACAGAAACGCCAGGCCATATTCACCGCCGTCGAAATCGATCGCCCGGCCGAACACCGCCTGCATGCCGGTCAGCTTCGCCAATTCCGCCGCCTGATCGACACGGCCGCTGCGGGCGGTGAGTTTATCCACCTCTTGCAGCGCCACCACGTCGACGTTCATCGCGCGAATCGCCTTGGCGATGGCGGTCATGTCGCTGACCTTGCCGGCGGCGATGTTGAAGCTGGCGACGCGGATCTTCGGCGCCTGCTCCAGTTCGTAAGTTTTATTTTTCAGGCCGCCCAACGCGCTGGCCACTTCGCGGCTGTTGGCGTTGCTGTTGGCGTGCCCGGTATCGGCGGACGACCAGGCGCTGTGAGAGATGCCCAGGGACAGTAAGGTGATGAGCAAAGCGTGACCGGTGTGCATGAATTCTCCTTGAGGGACAGATAAGTGTTATGCGGGCGCTTCCCGGCCCACAGCTAACACCGATTTTGCCGCAGAAACCTGCGACTATTTCCTAGTTGCGCCGCTATTTTTCGTTTCTGCGCGATGCTTCGCATTCTGACGGTTTACGCATTGCACCGTTGGACAAACGGCTGATTTCGTTTTAAAACCGGTAGATTGCCAACCGCGAGGAGTCCCGATGACCAGCCCGATTGCCGAACAGCTCACCGAACGTTTCTTCCGCTACCTGGCGGTGACCAGCCAAAGCGATGCCGCCGCAACCGCCCTGCCCAGCACGCCGGGGCAGCATGAGATGGCGCAACTGCTGGCGGACGAGCTGCGCCGGCTCGGCCTGGCCGACGTGCAGATCGACGAGCACGCCACCGTGACCGCCCGCAAGCCCGGCACCCAACCCGGCGCGCCGCGCATCGGCTTCATCACCCATATCGACACCGTGGACGTCGGCCTGTCACCGGAGATTCGCCCGCAGCGCCTGCGCTTCACCGGCGAAGATTTATGCCTGAACGCCGAGCAAGACATCTGGCTGCGCACCGCCGAGCATCCGGAGATCCTGCCCTACCGGAACGAAGAGATCCTGTTCAGCGACGGCACCAGCGTGCTGGGCGCCGACAATAAGGCGGCGGTCACCGTGGTGATGACGCTGCTGGCCAACCTGACCGCCGCCGATCGCCACGGCGACATCGTGGTGGCGTTCGTGCCGGACGAAGAGATCGGCCTGCGCGGCGCCAAGGCGCTGGATCTGCAGCGTTTCGCCGTCGATTTCGCCTATACCATCGACTGCTGCGAACTGGGTGAAGTGGTGTACGAGAACTTCAACGCGGCGGCGGCGGAGATCCGCATAGAGGGGGTAACCGCGCACCCGATGTCGGCGAAAAACGTATTGATCAACCCGATACGCATCGCCAACGACATCATCAACCGATTTGACGTGCACGACACCCCGGAACACACCGAAGGGCGCGAGGGTTATTTCTGGTTCACGGATCTGGCCGCCAACGCCAATCAGGCGACGCTGAAGGTGTCGATTCGCGACTTCGATCGGGCGGCGTTCGAGGCGCGTAAAGCCCGCCTTGAGGAAACGGTGCGTCAGGTGGCGGCCAACTATCCGCGCGCCAATGTCAGCTGCCGCGTCAGCGACATCTACAGCAACATCAGCAACGCCATCGGCGAAGACCGGCGCGCGATCGATCTGATCTTCGGCGCCCTCGCCGCCCACGGCATCCCGCCGAAGGTGATCCCGATGCGCGGCGGCACCGACGGCGCGGCGCTCTCGAGCCGCGGCATCCTGACGCCCAATTATTTCACCGGCGCGCACAACTTCCATTCACGCTTCGAGTTTTTACCCGTCAGCGCCTTCGTGAAATCCTATCAGGTGACCCGCAGCATTTGCCTGCTGTCCGCGCGGCAGAGCGGCAATCAGGGTTAGCTTAACAGCCAACCGATCAGGGCGGCCCACGCCAGCAGCGGCAGCGAGTAGTAGTGGAAACTCAGCCAAATCTTGCGCTCCCCCGCCATTCGCAGCGCAATCAGGTTGGCGAGCGATCCGATCGCCAACCCGAAACCGCCGGCGTTGACCGCATAGGCCAGCTGCGCGCTGGAAGGCACGTAGTTGAGCAGCAAGATTGTAGCCGGCACGTTGCTGACGATCTGCGACAGCCCGACGCCCAGCGCATATACCCCGCCGTCGTTCAGCCCGGCGATGGCGGCGAACGCCGGTTGAAGCGGCGGCAAGCAGGTGAACAGGCCGACATCGATAAACATGGCGGCGAACACGAAAATCAGGCTCCAGTCGATCTGCAACAGCACCCGGCGCGCCAGCAGCAAAAAGCCGGCGAATACCGCCAGCAGCCCATACAGCGGCAGATCGATATCGAGGCACAGCAGAAAGATCGCATACAACGCCACGCAGCTCAGCAACAGCGGCCGTTGATAGGGATAACCCTCGGTATTCGGCGTTTTCACGATCTCGCGCGCCGGGAAGCTGAACCAGGTCAGGGCCAGCAGGCTCAGCATCATCGCGGCGCCAAACGGCGCCATCTGGCCGATGAAGCCGAGGAAAGAGAGGCCGGAGCGGCTCCACAGCAGGATATTTTGCGGGTTGCCGATCGGCGTCAGCAACGAGCCGGCGTTCACCGCCAGCGCCTGGAAGATGATCAAACGCCCAATCGGCAGCGCCGACAGCTTCTTCAGCGTGATGGTGAGCGGAATGACGATAAACAGCGCCACGTCGTTGGTTAGAAATGACGACAGCAGCGCGGCGGAAAACACCAGGAACAGCGCCAGCCGCCGTTCGCTGTGCAAGCGGTTGATGATCTTGCGGCCGACGAAGTCGAAATAGCCGCTGACCTCAACGCCCTTGGTCAGCAACATCAGCCCCAACAGGGTGATGATAGTGCGGCCGTCGATAAAATCGCTCAGCGCCGACAGCGGCTGCGGATGAAAGGCGAACATCGCTGCGCCGGCCAGCAGCAACGCATGCAGGAAACGGTCTTTGACAAAGGGATGGATAAGCCGGGAAATGGCGGTTGAACTCATGGCGGCAACTTGAAACCTCAGCGAAAAGCATGGGCAAGACGTTAGCTCAGGCGCGGCCGCAGCGCCAGTAAAATGCTATTTTACCTTTATCCGCTTTCCATTTGCCGCGCTTTACTTTATTTGTAGCGGCTTTCCCGTTTTCAAAGGACATGTTATGGCTTCCCTGTTCGCCAAAGGGGCGCTGCTGAGCGCCCTATGCGCCCTGCTCGCCGCCTGCGACGATGCCTCCACCCGCCCGCAAATCGATATCGACGGCAAGACCATGGGCACCTTCTACAGCGTAAAAGTCAGCGGTGACGTCGCGATCGGCAAGCAAGAACTGCAGCGGCAGATAGACAAAGTGCTCGAGCAGGCCAACGACGATATCTCCACCTACCGCGCCGACTCGGTGCTGTCGCGGTTTAACCACAGCGCCAGCCTCGAGCCGCAGCCGATCCCGCGCGGCATGGCGGACATCGTGTTGATGGCCCAGCGCATCGGTCGCGATACCGGCGACGCCATGGACATCACCGTCGGCCCTTTGGTGAATCTGTGGGGATTCGGTCCCGACAAACATCCGGTCAAGGTGCCGGAACAGGCGCAAATCGACGCGGCGAAGCAGCGCATCGGCCTGCAGCACCTGAAACTGATAAGCGACAATCGTGGAGAGTGGCTGCAGAAAGATCTGCCGGACATGTATGTCGATCTTTCGACCCTGGGCGAAGGCTATGGCGCCGATGAACTGGTGCGCCTGATGAACCGTAACGGCATTACCAACTACCTGGTGTCGGTGGGCGGTGCGGTCTCTTCACGCGGCGTCAACGGCCAGGGAAAACCCTGGCGGGTGGCGATCCAGAAGCCGACCGACCGTGAAAATGCGGTGCAGGCGCTGGTGGATCTGCACGGTTACGGCATCAGCACCGCCGGCAGCTACCGCAACTACTTCGAACAAAACGGCCAGCGCTACTCCCATGTCATCGATCCGAGCACCGGCAGGCCGATCAACCATCGACTGGTTTCCGCCACGGTCATAGCGCCGACCGCGCTCGAGGCCGACGGCTGGGATACCGGCCTGATGGTGCTGGGCACGGAGAAAGCCTTGAAGCTCGCAGAGGAGAAAGGGCTGGCGGTCTACCTGATCAGTAAAACCGATGACGGTTTCAGCGCCGTGATGACGCCGCAATTCAAGGCGTTTTTGGTGCAGTAAGATAAAAAAGCCCGGCGCGCAATGGCCGGGCTTGTTGCATGCGCTCGCAGGCGCCGCGCCGATTACTTGGTCAGCGCGATGATGCCGAGGGTCAGACCGGCAACCGCCGCCGCACCGCCGGCGATCGCGCCTGCGGTTTCCCAGTTATCCTGAGTGGTGCCTTTCATACAGGTGTTGGTGTGCACCAGACGCCCCTGGTCATCGTAGACCGGAACGCAGGGAGAATCGGTGGCGCATCCGGCCAACACGGCCGACAGTAACCCAACCGCAATTAACTTTTTCATACTTCTTGCCTCAATGTTCGATCACTTTAAAAAGCCACACCGAGCGATTATCACGCTACCCGGCTATTGTATGCCCAACGCATGTAATGGCGAGGTAATGATGTGTCAGGGGATGTGATTTGGGAAAACTCCGAGCGCCCGGCGGGCGGGCTTCGGGCAGTAAAAAGCCCGCGAAAACGCGGGCTTGATGGCGAGATGGCGCTCAGGCGGGATTATTTCGCCAGTTTGCGCATCACCAGGGTGGCGTTGGTGCCGCCGAAGCCGAAGCTGTTGGACATCACGGTGGTCAGCTCGCGCTGGGTCGGCTGAGTCACGATGTTCATGCCGGCCGCCTGCTCATCCAGAGTTTCGATGTTGATGCTCGGCGCGATAAAGCCGTGCTCCAGCATCAGCAGGCTGTAGATCGCTTCCTGCACGCCTGCGGCGCCCAGCGAGTGACCGGTCATCGCCTTGGTGGAGGAGATAGCCGGGGTATTGTCGCCGAACACTTCGCGAATCGCGCCCAGCTCTTTCACGTCGCCTACCGGTGTGGAAGTGCCGTGCACGTTGATGTAGTCGATCGGCGCATCCAGATCCTGCATCGCCATCTTCATGCAGCGCACCGCGCCTTCGCCCGATGGCGCAACCATGTCGGCGCCGTCAGACGTTGCGCCGTAGCCAACGATTTCTGCGTAGATGTGCGCGCCGCGCGCCAGCGCGTGCTCCAGTTCTTCAACCACCACCATGCCGCCGCCGCCGGCGATGACGAAACCGTCACGATCGGCGTCGTAGGTACGGGAGGCTTTTTCCGGCGTGTCGTTGTACTTGGTGGACAGCGCGCCCATCGCGTCGAACTCGCAGGCCATTTCCCAGCACAACTCTTCGCCGCCGCCGGCGAACACGATGTCCTGTTTGCCCAGTTGGATTTGCTCAACCGCGTTGCCGATGCAGTGTGCGGAGGTCGCACAAGCGGAGCTGATGGAGTAGTTCACGCCGTGGATTTTGAACGGCGTCGCCAGGCAGGCGGAAACGCCGGAAGCCATGGCTTTGGTCACCACGTAAGGGCCGACCGCTTTCAGGCCGCGCGGGCTGCGCATCGCATCGGCGCCGAACACCTGGAAGCGCGGAGAACCGCCGCCGGAACCGGCGATCAGGCCCACGCGCGGGTTGTTTTGATACTCTTCTTCCTTCAGGCCGGAAGAAGCGATCGCTTCTTGCATCGCCAGGAAGGCATAGATGGAAGCGTCGCTCATGAAACGCACCGCCTTGCGGTCGATCAGGCCGGTCGTGTCGAGCTTTACTTGCCCCCATACGTGACTACGCATGCCGGAATCTTTCAGCTCCTGGGAGAAAGTGATCCCAGAACGTCCTTCCTGCAGGCTTGCCAGGACCTCCTGCTGGTTATTACCAATGCTGGAGACAACTCCCAGGCCAGTAATCACTGCACGTTTCATTCAATACCTCTTCCACTATTTACCTACGGGATTTTGCATCGCACTTTAGCGTACAGATGTAAGCCGAACAAGTCCGATCAGCGTTTTTCAGCTTTATTGTTGTCCAGTTTGCGCCGGGGCGCCAGCGCCGTTAGAATTCGCGGCATCCCTTGAATTTCGAGCCATTGACCGTGAACCACGCCCCCATCCAAACCGCAACGCTAACCTGGAACGAACAGGGTACACCTGTTTCGAAACAGTTTGATGACGTCTATTTTTCCAATCAGGATGGGCTGGAAGAAACCCGCTACGTCTTCCTGCACGGCAACCGGCTGCCGCAACGTTTCGCCACCCACCCGCGTTCGCTGTTGGTGGTGGCGGAAACCGGGTTCGGCACCGGGCTGAATTTCCTCACGCTGTGGCAGGCCTTCGCCGGCTTCCGTCAGGCCGAGCCGCACGCCGCGCTGCAGCGCCTGCACTTTATCAGCTTCGAAAAATTCCCCCTGCAGCAGGCTGACCTGGCGGCAG
The DNA here is from genome assembly GCF_059740205.1 of Serratia sp. LTN-2. NCBI lineage: Bacteria > Pseudomonadati > Pseudomonadota > Gammaproteobacteria > Enterobacterales > Yersiniaceae > Serratia > Serratia sp. LTN-2. The sequence continues at coordinate 498,464 of NZ_JCAXDO010000003.1, forward strand.
CGCATGCGCGCTGGCCGGAGCTGGCGCCTTATGCCGATGAACTGCGCGCCCAATGGCCGCTGCCGCTGCCGGGTTGCCATCGCCTGCTGTTGGCCGAAGGCCGCATTACGCTCGATCTGTGGTTCGGCGACGTCAACGAACTGTTGCCGCAGTTCGACGCCAGCATGAATAACCAGGTCGATGCCTGGTTCCTCGACGGCTTCGCGCCGGCAAAAAATCCCGACATGTGGACCGAGCAACTGTTCGCCGCCATGGCGCGCTTCGCTCGGCCGGAAGGCAGCTTTGCCACCTTTACCGCCGCCGGCTTCGTGCGCCGCGGGTTGCAACAGGCCGGTTTTCAGGTCAACCGCTGCAAAGGCTTCGGCCAAAAGCGTGAGATGCTCGCCGGTTGCCTGCCCGCCGACGCGCAGCCCGCTCCCCACCCGGCCCCCTGGTATCGGCGGCCGGCGGCGGACAACACCGCCGATATCGCCCTGATCGGCGGCGGCGTCGCCAGCGCGCTCACCGCGCTGGCCCTGCTGCGGCGCGGCGCCAGCGTCACGCTGTACTGCGCCGACGAGCAGGCGGCCGAGGGCGCATCCGGCAACCGCCAGGGGGCGATTTATCCCCTGCTGAACGGCAGCGGCGACGCGCTGGAGAGCTTCTTCAGCGCCGCGTTTCCCTTCGCACGCCGCCAATACGACGCCCTGCTGCAACAAAGCGTCGCCTTTGATCACCAATGGTGCGGCGTCAGCCAGTTGGCCTATGACGAAAAGAGCGGCGCCAAGATCGCCAATATGCTGAAAACCGACTGGCCGCCGGCGCTGGCGATGGCGGCCGACCGCGAGACGCTCAGCGAACTGTGCGGCGTCGATACCGGCTTTGGCGGCATCACCTACCCGCAAGGCGGCTGGCTCTGCCCGGCCGAGCTGACGCGCGGCGCTATCGCGCTGGCGCAGCGTCAGGGCCTGATTTGCCGCTACCGGCACGATGCACAGGCGCTGACGCGTGAAGAAAACGGCTGGCGTATCAACTTCACCAACGGTGACAGCCATCGTCATGCCACGGTGATCCTGGCCAACGGGCACCGGTTAGCCGAGCTGGCGCCAACAGAGGCTCTGCCGCTGTACTCGGTGCGCGGGCAGGTGTCGCATATCCCGACCTCACAGGCGCTCGGCCAACTGAAACAGGTATTGTGCTATGACGGCTATCTGACGCCGGTCAACGTCAACAACGGCCAGCACTGCATCGGCGCCAGCTACCAACGCGGCGACACCGCCACCGACTACCGCGAGCAGGAGCAGCAGGATAACCGCGAACGCCTGCTGCGCTGCCTGCCGGAACAGGCCTGGCCGCAGCAGGTTGACGTCAGCGCGCATCAGGCACGTTGCGGCGTGCGCAGCGCCACTCGCGATCATCTGCCGATGGTCGGCGCACTGCCGGACTATCAGGCTACGCTAATGCAGTATCAGGATTTGCAGCGGCAGAACCAGCGCGGTGAAACCGTCGCCGATGCGCCGGTTTATCCCGGCCTGTTCGCTATCGGCGGATTAGGCTCGCGCGGCTTGTGCTCGGCGCCGCTGGCGGCGGAAATTCTGGCGGCGCAGCTGTTCGGCGAGCCGTTGCCGGGCGATGCGCAGTTGCTGGCGGCGTTGAATCCGAATCGGATGTGGGTGCGGAAACTGCTGAAAGGACGTGTGGTTTAATCAACCCTAAGGGGCGCGGCAATCGCGCCCCGGCATAACGGTCAAGCGGCGGGCGTTGCCGCCTGATAGAGGTTTTCCCACATGCCGCGCACCAGGATCTGATCCGGCGGCGAGAGCTCCCCGGCGGCAATCGCCTTGTGCAGGCTCTCTTCCACCCGCGCTTTCAACGCTTCGGCGGTGTGCTCGCCCTGCTCTTCCGCTTCGGCCACCGCCAGCGTCAGATGACCGCGCAGGTAGCCACCGGCAAACAGTTCATCATCGCTGGCGTGCTCTACCATGTCATCAATCAGCGCCAAAATGCGCGCTTCAAATTCTGCGATCATCAAATTTCCTCATTAAATAACGGGCTGTGGCGTCAGTTGAGATCTTCCGGATACGGAAAATGCTCGGCCGCCAACGGTGGCGTATTGTAGAACGATTGCAACGCCTGAATAAAGCGCGCAGGCCGTGTGGGTATTCCCTGCTCCAGCAGCGTCAATACCCGGGCGCGCACCTTGCGCTGGAACGCGATGCGGTCCGGCTCGCAGTCGCCGTTCAGGTTGTCGCAGCTGACGTTGAACGGGAAACCGGCCGCCATGCAAAACATCCATTCCAACGCCTGCGGTTTGATCTCCACCGCTTCGAATTCACTCTGGGTTTGCGCGTCGCGCCCGTCCGGGCAATACCAGTAACCGAAGTCCACCAATTGGCGGCGCGCTTCGCCGGCGATGCACCAGTGCGAGATTTCGTGCAGGCCGCTGGCGTAAAAGCCGTGGGCGAAAACGATGCGGTGATACGGCAGTTCGTCGTCAGCCGGCAGGTAGATAGGCTCGTCGTCGCCCTTCACCAGGCGAGTGTTGTAATCATCGCTGAAACACCGATTGAAGATCTCGATCAGCTGTTCATAGTGATGACGGGTCTGCGTGTCTGACATAAAAAACTCTATAACCACAAAAATAAAGAGGCCATTATACCTGATAACCGGCGGGGGGATATGGGCGCATAACAGACGCCCATTTTCATCGTCAACCGTGCGTGAAGGCAGTCAACCACTGCTGAATCTCCGCGCCGTGGTTGTCGTACAGCAGCTTGAGGCTCATCACCAGCGAGACGATCACGATCATCGGCCGAATCAGTTTCTGCCCGCGGGTCAGCACCATGTGCGCGCCCAAACGCGCCCCCAGCACCTGCCCCACCAGCATCACCAAACCGATGCTCCACACCACCTTGCCACCGATGATGAACAGCGTCAGCCCGCCGACGTTGGAGGTGAAGTTCAGCACCTTGGCGTGCGCCGTAGACTTGGCGAGGTTAAAGCCGCACAGCGTCACATAGGCCAGCGCGTAGAACGATCCGGCGCCGGGGCCGAAAAAGCCATCGTAGAATCCGACGCAACCGCCGGCCACCAGCCCGAACGGCAAGGCGCCGAGGCGGCGTTGACGATCTTCCTCACCCAATCGTGGCATCAGCAGGAAATAGAGACCGATGCCGATCACCAGCAGCGGCAGCATCTGCCGCAGCAGATCGGCGCGCATATGCTGCACCAGAATCGCGCCGACGATCGAACCGATCAGCGTCAGAAATATCGTCAGCTTCTGGTCATTGAGGTTCACCGCACGCCGGCGAATAAAGTACAGGCTGGCGGAGAAAGAACCGCCGACCGACTGCAGTTTATTGGTCGCCAGCGCCTGCGCCGGAGGAACCCCCACCGCCAGCAAGGCCGGCACCGTCAGCAACCCGCCGCCGCCGGCGATGGAGTCGATAAACCCCGCCAGCAGCGCTACCGCAAACAACACCCCGAGCATCTCGGGGCCGATGACGAACCAGTCCATGTGTTATTCCGCTGAGAAATGGTGATCCAGCAATGCCTGACAGGTCGGCGGTAACGGCGGCGGCACGGATTTGCCCGGCTTCGCGTTCGGCTGATGCGGCACGAACCAGCTCGCCAGTTCAGCGCCGCAGCCGTCGCCCGGCGGCGGCGTATCCTGCTCCTGGCACTCTAGGCTGCCGGCCGGACAACGCAGGCGCACATGCATGTGCGCGCGATGGCCGAACCACGGCCGCACCTTGTGCAGCCAGGCGCGATCGGCACCGGCATCCAGGCACAGACGCTGCTTGATCGCCGGGTTGACGAAGATGCGCGTCACCTCCGCATCCTGCGCCGCCAGCTTGATCAACGACTCAATCTGCGGCTGCCATTGGCTCGCCACCACCTGCTTGCCATCGCCTGACACCAGGTCGATCGGCTGCGGTTTCAGCAATTGCTGCGCGCTCCAGCGTTGGCGCGGCAGCTGCAGCCAAATGTCGACGTCGAGCCCCGACTGATGGCTGGCATGGCCGCTGCTGAAGCGCCCGCCGGCCGGCATCGCCATGTCACCGATCAGCACCGTGCCCAGCGCTTTCTGGTTCGCCTGGCTGCTGAGGCGCTGAATGAACGCCAGCAGATCCGGGTGACCGAAATAACGGCGTTGGTCGGTACGCATCACCTGGTAGTTCGGTGAATTCAGCGGCAGAGGCTGCGCGCCGATGATGCAGCCGTTGGCGAAACCGCCCACCGCCTGTGGCGCGCCGGCCACCGGATGGTCGATTTTCTGCCACGGCGTCAGCGCCATGGCGGAAGCGGAGGCCGTCAGGGCCAGCAGACCCAACATCCAGTTTTTCATGGTGATTACCAGCGAGGCACGTCAGAAACCACATCACCGTTTTGCGCGCGCTGGCGCAGCAGGTGATCCATCAATACGATCGCCATCATCGCTTCGGCGATCGGCACGGCGCGGATGCCCACGCACGGATCGTGGCGGCCACGGGTGACCATTTCCACCGCTTCGCCCTGGCGATTGATAGTGCGACCCGGCACCATGATGCTGGAGGTCGGCTTCAGCGCCAGATGCGCGATCACCGGTTGGCCGCTGCTGATACCGCCGAGAATGCCGCCGGCGTGGTTGCTCTGGAAGCCTTCCGGGGTGATTTCATCGCGGTTTTCGCTGCCGCGCTTGGTCACCACGGCGAACCCGTCGCCGATCTCCACGCCTTTCACCGCGTTGATGCTCATCAGCGCGTGCGCCAGATCGGCGTCGAGGCGGTCAAACACCGGCTCGCCCAGGCCAACCGGCACATTTTCGGCAATCACGCTGACCTTGGCACCGATGGAGTCGCCCTCTTTTTTCAGCGCGCGCATCAGTTCGTCCAGCGCTTCCAGCTTGTCCGGATCCGGGCAGAAGAACGGGTTCTGTTCGACCTGCTCCCAATCTTTCAGCTCGCAGGTCACGTCGCCGATCTGCGCCAGATAGCCGCGCACCTGCACGCCGAATTTCTGCTGCAGGTATTTCTTGGCGATAGCGCCCGCCGCGACGCGCATGGCGGTTTCACGCGCCGAAGAACGGCCGCCGCCGCGATAGTCGCGCAGACCGTATTTCTGTTCGTAGGTGTAGTCGGCATGCCCTGGACGGAACACGTCTTTGATGGCGCTGTAGTCTTGCGAGCGCTGATCGGTGTTCTCAATGATCAGACCGATGCTGGTGCCGGTGGTCACGCCTTCGAATACGCCGGAGAGAATGCGCACCTGATCCGGTTCGCGGCGCTGGGTGGTGTAACGCGAGGTGCCCGGACGACGGCGGTCCAGATCGTGCTGCAAATCGGCTTCGGTGAGCGGAATGCCGGGCGGCACGCCATCGACGATACAACCCAGCGCCACCCCGTGAGATTCACCGAAGGTGGTGACGCGGAAAATCTGCCCAATACTGTTTCCTGCCATCACGGCTCCTTACCGTTAGTCTTTTATCTTTATGAGGCCCGCCGTGCGGGCCTGGAAATGCGGCTTAGCTGCGATAGAGGCTGAAGTGATCCTTGCAATCCACCAGCTGCTGTTTGGTCAGCATGAACACGCCGTCGCCGCCGTTTTCGAACTCCAGCCAGGTGAACGGAATGTCCGGATATTGTTCCATCAGATGTACCATGCTGTTGCCCACTTCACAAATCAGCACGCCGTCGTCGGTCAGGTAGTCCGGCGCGCAGGCCAGAATGCGGCGCACCAGTTTCAGGCCGTCGCTGCCTGCAGCCAGACCCAGTTCCGGCTCGAAGCGGAACTCTTGCGGCAGATCGGACATGTCTTCCGCATCGACGTACGGCGGGTTGGTGACGATCAGATCGTACTGGATCGCGGGAACGTCGCGGAACAGATCGGAACGGATCGGGATCACCTGGTGCTCGACGCCGTGCGCCTGAATATTGCGCTCGGTCACCGCCAGCACCTCGCTGGAGATGTCCACCGCGTCCACTTCCGCTTCCGGGAAAGCGTAGCCGCAGGCGATGGCGATGCAGCCGCTGCCGGTGCACATGTCGAGAATATGGCGCGGCGGATGCGAGATCAGCGCGCTGAAACGATCGTTGATCAACTCACCGATCGGCGAACGCGGCACCAGCACGCGCTCGTCGACGTAAAATTCCATGCCGCAGAACCAGGCCTTGTTGGTCAGATAGGCGACCGGAATGCGCTCGTTGACGCGGCGGATCACGCGCTCAACGATGCGATGGCGCTCGCTGGAGGTCAGGCGGGCGGTGTGCATGTCCTCCGGAATGTCCAACGGCAGGAACAGGCTTGGCAGCACCAATTGCACCGCTTCGTCCCACGGATTGTCGGTTCCGTGACCATAATAGATATTGGCGGCGTTGAAGCGGCTTACCGTCCAGCGCAGCATATCTTGAATGGTGTGCAGTTCGTTCACTGCTTCGTCGACGAAAATTTTGTCCAATTTGCCCTCCGGCAGGCGCTGTGTTTCATGATTTAGCCGCATAGTTTGCCATGAAGCCCGCGACAAATCACGCTCGCCCCTCGCGCTTTTCACTCTGGCCCGAGTTTTGCGTCGACAGCGCTCATTCACAAGGTAAACTAGCGAAATAAACGATTTCCGGTGAATGAAGCATGAAGAACAAGCCCCCTCTGAGCAAAGACGAACAACAGCTCTTCAGAGAGTCGGTGGCGGGCGCAAAAAAACTGCGCCAGGACACCATCGTCCACCGCCCGCCGAAGCCCAAGATCAAACAGATTGCGCCGCAGCGGCTGCTGCAGGAGCAGGTCGATGCCAGCTATTATTTTTCAGATGAATACCAGCCGCAGCTGGAAGAGGAAGGCCCGACGCGCTACGTGCGCCCCGGCAGCAGCCCGTATGAGCTGAAGAAGCTGCGACGCGGCGATTATTCGCCGGAGCTGTTTCTGGATTTGCACGGCCTGACCCAGCTGCAGGCCAAGCAGGAACTGGGGGCGCTGATCGCCGCCTGCAAACGCGAGCACGTGCACTGCGCCTGTGTGATGCACGGGCACGGCAAACACATCCTCAAACAGCAAACGCCGCTGTGGCTGGCGCAGCACCCCGACGTGCTGGCGTTCCATCAGGCGCCGAAGGAATGGGGCGGCAATGCCGCCATCCTGCTGCTGGTGGAGCTGGCGGAATAGCGTTGCGCAGAAACGACTCAGGGCGATGTCAGACATCGCCCTGAGTTTATTTTCGCACCGCGCGGCTCAGACCTTGGCCATTACCTGCGACGGGCTGACTTGCCATTCAAACTTGCCGTAGCTGCCGTCCGCCGGCAGATCGACGTTGGCGATCGCCGAGGTCGCGAACATCGGCGGGCACTCGCCCGGGCACAGTTCGGCCACCAGATACCCCACCAACGGCAGGTGCGACACGATAAGCACCGAGCTCACCCCTTGCATCGCCAGCGCCTGCAGATAGCTGCCGACCTGTTCGGCGTTGCCGCCCGGGGTCAGCTCGGGCAGCACTTCTTCGCCCTCCGGCAGCGTCAAGGCTTCACGCACCGTCGCCAGCGTCTGTTCGGCCCGCAGATAAGGGCTGACCAGCACGCGTTCAATATCCACAGACTTGGTGTTCAACCAGGCCGCCATCTGACGGGACTCGTCGCGGCCGCACAGGGTAAGGGGCCTTACCGCATCGCTGGCTGCCTCGAGCGCCGCCTCTCCGTGACGCATAATCAAAACTTGCATATTGCACCGCTGTTGTTGACAAAGTAACGCTATACAGAAACGCCGTGCGTGCTGTACCGCCGAGTTTTACAACCCCAAAGCCAAAGCTTTAAAACGATAACGCGCCGTCTCTTTATGGCGGCCGGGCATTTTGCCTGAAAGTTTGCCTAAAGAAAATGCTGTTTTTTACAGCAACCCTCCCCTGGCAAACCCTGATTGCTCACAGAACAATCAATTCAACGGGTTAAATTTTAACCTCGCCGCCATGAAATTTATTGATGGCGGTCAAGCTAACTTACCGCTGCCGCAGCCATGCTGTACAGCCTCACCGGCTGACGCTGTTGCAAGGAGTGATGGCGATCACAACGCGGCCCTGTTGCAACTATAGTGCAAATCGGGCCGCCCTGCGTTCAGCTCCCCAACGGGTAACAACGCTCGCCCTGCTGCGCCATGCGCTGCAGGCGTTCACACGGAGTAAAGTGCTCGCCGTGCTGCTGGCGCAGGTATTCCAGCGTCTTCACCACCTTCTCGGCGCCGAGCTCGTCCATATAGCGGAACGGGCCGCCGAGGAACGGCGGGAAGCCAATGCCGAACACCGCACCGATGTCGCCATCGCGCGCGCTGCGGATCACGCCTTCCTCCAGGCAGCGCGCCGCTTCATTCAGCATCATCATCACGCAGCGCTGGGCGATGGTCGCCGGCAGCATATGCGCCTTCGGCGTGACGCCGAGCAGCGAATACAAAGAGGTATCCGCACGTTTACGCCGCTGCCGCTGCTGCCCCTCGCTCGGGTAGAGATAGAAGCCGCGGCCGTTCTTACGCCCTTTGCGCCCGTCTTTCAGCACCGCATCGAACGCGGCCGGTGCGGCGAAACGTGGTCCCAGCGCCTCGACCAGTACCGGAATGATTTTGGTGCCGACGTCGATGCCCACTTCGTCCAACAACGTGATCGGGCCGACCGGGAAACCGAAATCCACCAGTGCCTTGTCCAGCGATTCCATCGGCTCGCCTTCCAGCAGGCAGCGCGCCGCTTCGTTGATGTACGGCGCCAGGATGCGGTTGACATAAAAACCGGCGCTGTCGCCCACCACGATGGCGGTCTTGCCCTGCTTGTGCGCCAACGCCACGGTGGTGGCGATGGTCTCTTCACTGGTACCGGCATGCGGGATCACTTCCACCAGCGGCATTTTGTCCACCGGACTGAAGTAGTGCAGACCGATCACCTGCTGCGGCCGCTGGGCTTTCTCGGCGATGAGGCCGATAGGCAGCGAGGAGGTATTGGAGGCGAATACGGTATGCGGCGCACAGTGCGCTTCGACTTCGGCCACCATCTGCTGCTTCAGCGCCAGATCCTCAAACACCGCCTCGACCACGATATCCGCCTGCTCAAAGCCGGTGTAATCGGTAGAGCCGGAGATCAGCATCATCTGCTTTTGCCGCTCCGCCGGACGCATGCGCTTGCTGCGCACCCGCTTGCCGAGCACATCCCAGCTGTATTTCAGCGCGTGATTGATGCCGGTTTCATTGATGTCTCTGATGCGTACCGGCAACCCGCCGCGCGTGGCGGTAACGCAGGCGATGCCGCCGCCCATCAGGCCGCCGCCGAGAATGCCGACGCGATGCAAGGCGTGCGGCCTGGCATTGCCGCCCCGCTCTTTTTTCAGCGCGGTGGAAGCGAAGAACAGGCTGCGCAGCGCCGCCGACTGCGGCGTCATCGCCAATTCGCCGAAGGCGCGCGCTTCGGCCTCATAGCCGCTGGCGCTGCCGTGATCCAGCCCGGTGCGCACCACCTGAATGATGCGCTCCGCCGCCGGGTAGTTGCCATGCGTTTTCGCCAACGTTTTCTTGCGCACGATGCTGAACAGCAGGTTTCTGCCCAGCGGGCCGTTGAGCAGGCGATCCTGCCACGACAGCTCGCGCTGATGCTTCCAGCCCTGCTTCACCCGCTCGATAGCGGTCTGCAACAAAATCGACGGCGGCACGGCGTCGTCCACCAGCCCCATGCGCAGCGCCTGGCGGGCGCGAATGTGCTTGCCGGTCAGGATCATATCCAGCGCCTTGGCGGCGCCGATCAGACGCGGCAGACGTTGAGTGCCGCCGGAGCCCGGCAGCAGACCCAGCTGCACTTCCGGCAGACCGAGCGCGGTTTTGTCATCCAGCGAACAGACGCGGCCGTGGCAGGCCAGCGCCAGCTCCAGGCCGCCGCCCAGGCAGGCGCCGTGAATGGCCGCCACCACCGGCACTGGAAAAGCGGCGATCTGCGCCAGCGTGCTCTGCCCTTTTTTGGCCAGCGTCTCCGCCTCTTTGGCGCTGGCGCAGGCGGCGATCATGGTGATGTCGGCGCCGGCGATAAACGAGTCCGGCTTGCCGGAAACGATCACCAGCCCTTCCAGCGCGGTATGCTGCTGCGCCCGGATCAGCACGTCGTTGACCTGTTCGACGAACTCGGCCTTGAGCGTATTGACCTTGTCACCCGGCACGTCGATGGTGATCACGCCGATGTTGTCGGGGCGAATCGTCAGCTGAAAAGCCGACGGCGTGGCGCGCTGTTCGTGCAATGCGTTCTCGAAGCTCATTATTCCACCTCCACGATCATCGCGGCCCCTAACCCGCCGGCGGCGCAGGCGGTGGTCAGGCCCAGCCCGCCGCCGCGACGTTTCAGCTCATGCAGCGTCTGGGTGATCATCCGCGCGCCGGTGGCGGCGAACGGGTGGCCATAGGCGATAGAACCGCCCAACACGTTGAATTTGTCCATGTCCACCTCACCGATCGCCTGGCTGCGGCCAAGCTTCTCGCGAGCGAACGCTTCGCTGGCGAACATCTTCAGGTTAGCCAGCGTTTGCGCGGCGAAGGCTTCATGCATGTCGATGAGCGTCAGATCCGCCAGACCGATGCCGGCGCGATCCAGCGCCAGCGGCGTGGCGTAGGAGGGCCCCAGCAGCATGTCTTCCCACACGTCGATGGCGGCGAAGGCGAAGCTGCGCAAATAGCCCAGCGGCTGCAGCCCCAGCTCTTTGGCGCGCGATTCGCTCATCATCAATACCGCCGCCGCGCCGTCGGTCAGCGGCGTACTGTTGGCCGCGGTGACGCTGCCATGCTTGCGATCGAACGCCGGCTTCAGCTTGGCGTAGGAAGCCAGGCTGGAGTCTTTGCGGATGTTGTTGTCTTCAGAAAGCGGCGCGCGGTAAGGCGGCACGTAGGCGGTCATCACCTCGTCGCGCAGCCAGCCCTCTCGCCAGGCCTTGGCCGCCAGCTCGTGGGAACGGTGCGCCAGCGCATCCTGCGCTTCACGGGTGATGCCGTGGCTTTTCGCCATCTGTTCGGCGGTATCGCCCATGCGCAGGCCGGTGGAATACTCCGCCACCGCCGGCGGCACCGGCATCAGATCGCGGAATTTAAGCCGGCTGAACAGCTTGAGGCGCTGCGACAGCGTGCGCGCCTTGTTGACGTCCACCAACGTGCGCGCCAGCGCTTTGCTGACGCCGATCGGCAAGACGGAAGAAGAGTCGGCCCCGCCGGCGATGCCGACGCTGATGCTGCCGGCCATGATGCTCTCCGCCACGTTGGCGATCGCCTGGAAACTGGTGGCGCAGGCGCGCGACACGCTGTAGGCGTCGGTGTGGACGCTCATGCCGGTGCCGAGCACGATTTCACGCGCGATGTTCGGCGCCTCGGGCATTTGTACCACCTGGCCGAACACCAGTTGCTCGATAAGCTGCGGATCGATACCGCTGCGCGCCAACAGCTCGCTCACCGCCGTTTTCCCTAAGTCCACCGCCGGAATGCCGTGATAGGCGGTCGCCTGTTTGGCAAAAGGGGTACGCAGTCCATTCACAATCGCAATGCGGTCACCATGACGGGTCACCAACGGCAGTGCCTTACTCATAAATGCTCCTGAAGAAAATAACGTCAGCGCAATGGGCAGAAAGAGGTCTGACCTGATGAGGTCATTGTTAACCAAACGGTTACATTTGGCAAACCGGCAGAGATCAAAACTGCGAGCAGGCGCACTTTCTACAGGAGGGATACGGGAAAGGAAATCCCCGGCGCGCAACAGGCGGCGCCGGGGGTAAAGCGGGATTAACGCAGGCCGAGCTGGAAGATCAGGGTTTCCGCCTGGCAGGCGAAGGTGAAATCGGCCTCCAACTGCACGCCGCCGTCAACCGGTTTAATGCTACTGCTGATGTCACAAGGGTCGGATTCGACCGCGCGCGCCTTTTCGCTCAGGGCCGCCAACATCGCCTCCGCATCTTGTTGATTGCTGAACACTTGGCTGTAGGATGCGGTGCAATCGGTATTATCCATCACGGTGCCGACATCCACACAGCAGCAGGCTGCGGTTTCCTGGGCGCTGCATTTATTAATTGCATCTGACATGATTGGTTCTCCTCAAGGGCCTCTGTTATCAGCCCAAATTGCCGTTTTACTCACCGGCACAAAGCCACAAAATTCTGCGGGTATTTTACTCCTCCGCGCAGGCAATCACTAGCACTTACTTTTACTGGGTGTTTTAAGTGATGGAAATCACAAATAAAAATGAGCGTCTGCTAAGGAATAGTAAGAATTTTGTTATTTACCGCTGGCTTTTTGTTAAGCGGATCTCTTTTTTGATATCAGGTTAGAAATATTTCAAAAACAAACTTGCAACATCTTCACAGGTCAGACCTATACTTCAGCCACTGGTCTGATTTGTCTGAACGATAACGGACCCTACAATCCCGCGCTCCTTGTTACTTCGTGTAACAATAGTTTAAATAATAAACACATAATGAGGTTTTGGTCATGAGCCAGAAAAACCTATTGACTAAATCAGCTCTCGCAGCTGCAGTGGCAATTATTTCTTCAAACGTGTCTGCCGCAGGATTCCAGCTGAACGAGTTCTCAGCAGCTGGTTTAGGACGTTCGTATTCTGGCGAAGGCGCCATGGCGGATACGGCGGCCTCCGCGAGCCGCAACCCGGCATTGTTGATGATGTATACCCGCCCGGAACTCTCCATCGGCGCGGTCTTCATCGATCCAGACGTAGACATCACCGGCAAATCTCCTTCCGGCGCCAGCCTGGATGCGAAAAACATCGCGCCAACCGCCTGGGTGCCGAACCTGCATTACGTTCACCCGATTAACGATCAGTTCGCCGTAGGCGGCTCTGTCACCAGCAACTACGGCCTGGCGACCGAATTCAACGACGGCTACACCGCGGGCGCTTACGGCGGTAAAACCGATCTGGAAACCCTGAACCTGAACCTGAGCGGCGCTTACCGCCTGGATCAACATTTCAGCTTCGGCCTGGGCTTTGATGCCGTCTACGCCAGAGCCAAACTGGAACGCTACGCTGGTGAATTGCCGAAGCTGCTTGCCGGTCAAGGCCTGCAAACCGGTAAATTAACGCCTCAGCAAGCCGGGATGATTGCTCAAATCCCTGGCGACACCCAGATTTCTCACCTGAAAGGCGATAAATGGGGCTTCGGCTGGAACGCCGGCCTGCTGTACGAAGTGGATGAAAACAACCGTTACGGCTTCACCTATCGCTCTGAAGTGAAAATCAAGTTCGACGGTGACTACAAGAGCAGCCTGCCGGCACAGTACAACCCAATTACCCAGGCGCTGGGCGTGGGCTTACCGTGGGGCACCAGCGGCAGCACCATCCCAGGTTCTCTGGATCTGAACCTGCCGGAAATGTGGGAACTGTCCGGTTACAACAAAGTGGCACCGCAGTGGGCCATCCACTACAGCCTGGCCTACACCAGCTGGAGTCAGTTCCAGGAGCTGAGAGCCACCGGCAGCAACGGTCAAACGCTGTTCCAGAAGCATGAAGGCTTCCGCGACGCTTACCGCATCGCGCTGGGTACCACTTACTTCTACGACGACAACTGGACCTTCCGCGGCGGCGTTGCCTTCGATGACAGCCCGGTGCCGGCACAGAACCGTTCCATCTCCATTCCGGATCAGGACCGCTTCTGGGTCAGTGCAGGTACCTCTTATGCGTTCAACAAAGACGCTTCGGTTGACGTCGGCGTGTCCTACATGCACGGCCAGAAAGTCACCATCAACGAAGGCCCTTACACCTTCAACTCTGTGGGCAAGGCCTGGCTGTACGGCGCCAACTTCAACTACCGCTTCTAATCTCGCTTGAGAAATATGCCAAAGCGCCCCACGGGGCGCTTTTTCTTTGCCCGCGGCTCGCCGTCGGCATAAAAAAACCCGCCTGATGGCGGGTTTTCTTTGGCATAAGGCCAGAGATTACTGCGAGTCGATCTCGTCCAACTCGCCCTGAATCGCCTTGGCGTTCGGGTTCTCTTCCGGCTTGAGCGAACCGCCGTTGGCGATGAAATCGTGGCGCTGGAAGTAAGCCTCGCGCACCATGACATAAGGATCGGAGGAGTTGCGCAGCAGGCCGTCGGAATCCAGCAGTTGGGCGCGAGTTTCGATACCCTCGACCACCCATTTGCCCGCCGACATCCAGAAGGTCAGGTAGCTCAGCATCGGATACAGCGTATCCGCAAAATCACCGCCGTCTTCACGCAGCGTGAAGCTGCCGTAGCCAGGCAACATCACATACGGACCGTAACCCACATCGTAATGGCCCAAGGTGCTGCCGAAACGGTTCGGCTCTTCGCGCGCCAGTTTCGGGTTGGCCATGCCGGCCACGTCGATCAGGCCGCCCATGCCAAGCAGGGTATTCAGGAAGAAACGGTTGAAGTGGATCATCCCACGGTAAGGATCGCCCTTCAGGAAGGCGTTGACCATGCTGGCCGGTTCTTCCAGGTTGGAGGTGAAGTTGCTGATGCCGTTACGCGCCGGCATCGGCACATAGTCGCGCCACGCCACCGCGACCGGGCGCAGGATATAAGGATCCAGGACGTTGTAGTTGAAGTCGAACATCGTCCGGTTAAATCCTTCCAGCGGATCGGAACGCCCTTGCGGCTCGTTGTCTGGCGCGCTGGCACAGCCCACCAGTAATACCGTTGCGAATGCCACCCCAGTCAGGCGAAAATTCATATTTTTCTCCATAAAAACACGTTCGGTCTTATTTTTCAGGGACCTGCTTGTTTATCTGAACGCTAACCTGCTCTTTACCGCTGAATGTCTGCAGCGAGCTTTCGCCGAACCAGTCTCCCGGCTGCGGCGTGGCCAATCCGTCCTGTGAGAGGCGCACACGCACCTGCACCTGATGCTGCGCCGAGAGTAGACGCTCGGGCATCATGGCGTTGCTGTCATCCAGAGAGAAAGACAGCGGAAAACGGCTCAGCGGCAATTGTTTTACCGCCACCGGCACCGGGCTGACGCCGTCGGTAACCGAGATGACCAGCGTGCCCTGCGGCGACATGGCTTTCGCCGCCTGCGGTGACAGCGAAACGGTCACATTCAGTTTAACAGTTTCTCCGCCTGCCTGGGCTTTTGCTTGTGCAATGCTGCGCTTTATCACTTCCGCGCGCGGATCGTTGGCCGGCAGAAGCTGCAACATCACCTGCCAGGCGCCGATCGCCTGCTTGAAATCGCCCTGTTCGAAGGCATTGAACGCCAGCAGGCTCAGCACCCGCGGATCGCTGTGATTTTCCGCGATCATGCGCCGCAACAGCTGCGTCGCCTGCTTGTTATCCTCCGGATCGTTGGAGCGAGTCAAGACCTCGGCATAGCCGAGCCGCACTTCCAGACTATTCGGATCCAATTGATAAGCATGGGCAAACGCCTGCGTGGCGGTGGTGGCGTTGTTCAGCGCCATGCCGACGCGCCCCAGTATCATCCAGTCGTTGATGTTGCGATCGTCCTGCTGCAGCTCGGTGCGCAGCCCTAGCCCAAGACGGGCGATCTCTTCCATGCTCAGCGGTTTGGCGCGCTCATTGGCGACGCGCTCGCGCAATTCCGGCATTTGCGCCTGCACCAGATGCCAATCCAACACCTGCGCCAGCCCGCCGGTTTTCAGATAAAAGCCAACCGTCACCACCAACAATAACAGCACGCCCGGCACCAGCGCCCAGCGGTTGATCGGCTTCGCCTGCAGCGCTTGCTGCTCGGCGGGAATGTCGTACAACAGGTTCTGCTGCAGCTCTTTCACCAGCTCCGGGCGCTCGGCCACTACGCCCTGCTGCTCATCCTGCTCCAGTTCGCTGAGGCGATCCTGATAAAACGCCTTGTTCAACGCATCGCGCGTGGCGGCGCTCTGCTTGCCGCGGTGCATCGCCGGCACCACCAGCAGCGCGGCGGCGCCGGCCAGCAACACGCAAATAATCAGCCAAAAAGCCATTAGGGTTTCTTCCTGTCAGTCTCTTGCAACAGCGCCGCCAGGCGCTGCCGTTCCCGTTCGGAGAATTCATCGTCTGCCGCTGCACCGGGCCGGCGACGGGTGCGCAGGATCACCACCGCCCCGCCGATCAACACAAACAGCAGCGGGCCGATCCACAAGATCAGCGTCGCCGGCGTTACCGGCGGTTCGTAGGTGACGAAGTTGCCGTAACGCGCCACCATGTAATCGATGATCTGCTGCTTGCTTTGCCCCTGCATCATCAGCTCATACACCTTGGTGCGCATGTCGGCGGCGATGATGGCGTTGGAATCGGCAATGCTGTTGTTTTGGCATTTCGGGCAGCGCAGCTGTTCGGTCAATTCGCGATACTGCTGCTCCTGCTCGACGGAGTTAAAGCGATAGGTATCGATCGCCGCAGCGGCGCTCCAGCTCAGCAACGCGGCGCACAGCAGGACAATCAGCCTCATGCTTCACCCCCGTATTTTTTATACAGCGGCAACACTTCCTGCTGCCAGACGCGCTCGTTCATGTCGCCGGCGTGGCGATAGCGAATAATCCCCTGGCCGTCGATAAGGAAGGTCTCAGGCGCGCCGTACACCCCGAGATCCAAGCCCAGCATGCCGTCGCCGTCATACAGGCTGAGGGCATAGGGATTGCCGAGAGAATTGAGCCAGGTCACCGCCTTGGCGCGATCGTCTTTGTAATTCAAGCCGACCACCCGCACACCGCGCGCCGCCAGCGTATTGAGGTACTGGTGCTCCGCACGGCAGGTCGGGCACCAGGTGGCCCAGACGTTGAGCAATATCGGCTTACCGTCGCGCAGCACCGCCTGATCGTAGGTTTTGCCCGGCTGATCCAGCGATTCCAGCCTGAAGGTCGGCACCGGCTTGCCGATCAGCGCCGATTCCAGCATGGTCGGATCTTCGCCGCCGGCGTTGCGCGTCAGCTGCACCATCAGCGCCGCCACCAGCAGCAGAAACAGCACCAGGGGGATAAACAGCAGCTTACGCTTCATGGTTGCGCCTCCAGCTTGCCTTCGCGTTTGAGCTTTTTACTCATGCGGTAACGCGGATCGAGAATGCACAGCAGGCCGCCGATCGCCATAAAGACGCCGCCGAACCAGATCCAGCGCACGAAAGGTTTGTAATACAGACGCACCGCCCAGGAGCCGTCTTCCAGCTCCTCGCCCAGCGCCGCGTACAGATCGCGGCTGAAACCGCCGTCGATCGCCGCCTCGGTCATCATGCTGCGCGCCACGCTGTAGTAGCGTTTCTCTGCGCGCAGCGTCGCCTCTGGCATGCCGTTGCGCGTGACGTCGATGATGCCGACGCCGCCGCTGTAGTTCGGGCCGCGGATGTCGTGCACATCGCGGAACACAAAGTGATAGTTGTGGATATCCACGCTGTCGCCGGCCTTCATCCGCACGTCGCGCTCCACGCTGTAATTCTGGCTGAAGGCGATGCCGATCACCGTCACCGCCACGCCGAGGTGGCCGAGCACCATGCCCCAGTGGCTGCGGGACAGCTGGCGCAGGCCGCGCCAGAAACCGTGACGATGGGTAGCGCGCTCATGCAGCTCCATCAGCGTCAGGATGATCACCCACAGCGCCATGATCAGGCCCACCACCGTCATGCCGGCGATGCTGTCCTGCAACAGCCACGGCAGCAGGATTGACAGCACCAGCGTCGCCAACAGCGCCACGCCGAGGCGGCGCCACAGCTTGCTCGGCTCATCGCGGCGCCAGCGCACCAGCGGGCCGATGCCCAACAGCAGCGCCAACGGCGCCATCAGCCAGGTGAACATGGTGTTGAAGAACGGCTCACCGATCGAGATGCTGCCCAGCCCCAGCTGTTTGTGCACCAGCGGCAGCAACGTGCCCAGCAGCACCACCAGCATGGCGGCGATCAGCAGCACGTTGTTGCCCAGCAGAAAGGTCTCGCGCGAGAAGGTTTCGTGCTGCACCCGGCTGCGCACCTGGCCGCCTTTGACCGCGTACAACAGCAGCGAGCCGCCGATCACGATCACCAGATAAGCGAGAATAAACATGCCGCGCGCCGGATCGGAGGCGAAGGAGTGCACCGAGACCAGCACGCCTGAGCGCACCAGGAAGGTGCCCAGCAGGCACAGCGAGAAGGCAGTGATCGCCAGCAACACCGTCCAGGCTTTGAACGTGCCGCGTTTTTCGGTCACCGCCAGCGAATGCATCAGCGCGGTGCCGGCCAGCCACGGCATAAAGGAGGCGTTTTCCACCGGATCCCAGAACCACCAGCCGCCCCAACCCAGCTCATAGTAGGCCCAGGCCGATCCGAGCACGATGCCCAGCGTGAGGAACACCCAGGCGGCGGTGGTCCACGGGCGCGACCAGCGCGCCCAGGCGGTATCGAGCCGGCCTGCCATCAGCGAAGCGATAGCGAACGCAAAGGCGACCGAGAAGCCGACATAGCCCATATACAGCAGCGGCGGGTGGAAGATCAGGCCGATATCCTGCAGCAGCGGGTTGAGATCGCTGCCGTCGATCGGAAAATTCGGCAGCGTACGGGTGAACGGGTTGGAGGTCATGATGATGAACAGCAGGAAACCGGCGGTGATCATCCCCATCACCGACAGCACCCGCGCCACCGCATCCTGCGGCATCGCCCGGCTGCACAGCGCCACCGCCAGCGACCAACAGCTCAGCAGCAGCACCCACAGCAGCAGCGAACCTTCATGCGCCCCCCAGGTGGCGGCGATGCGGTAATACACCGGCAGTTGAGTATTGGAGTTGGTGGCCACGTAGGCGACGGTAAAATCGTTGACCACGAAGGCGTGCACCAGGCACAGGAACGCCAGCGCAATCGCGGCGAACATGCCGTAGGTCAGCGGCCGCGCCACCGCCATCATGCGGCTGTCCTGCCGCGCCGCGCCCCACTGCGGGTAAATGCTCAGCAGCAGCGCAATCGCCAGCGCCAGGCACAGCAGAAAACTGCCCAGTTCCGGCATCATGACTTGGTGCCCTCCGCCTGCGGCGCGCTATACGCCTGCGTCGGCCCTTGGTGGTTCTCTTTCATCGCGTCGGCCACTTCCGGCGGGGTGTATTTCTCATCGTGTTTGGCCAACACTTCGCGCGCGTTGACCACGTTGCCCTCACCCAGCACGCCCTGCGCTACCACGCCCTGCCCTTCGCGGAACAGGTCCGGCAGAATGCCGGTATAGGTCACGCCGATCGCGCCGCGCGCGTCGTAAATCTTGAAGCTGACCTGCAGCGTATTGGGATCGCGCTTCACCGAGCCGGGCATCACCATGCCGCCGATGCGCAGCCGCTGGCCGACTTCGGGCTTCTCATGGTTTTCGCCCTTGCCCTGCAGGATTTCCCCCGGGGTGTAGAACAGATCGATGTTGGAGCGCAGCGCGTACAGCATCAGGGTCGCGGTCAGCGCGATGCCGATCAGCACAACGATCGCCAGATAAAGGCGGCTTTTACGACGTGGATTCACAATGATTTCTCCCGCGGTGCGGCGGATTTTTGTTTTGATTGTTGCGCATGGCGAATGCGCCGCTCGCGCGCCTGACGCCGGCCGATCTCGGCGAGCAGTTGCCGCCGCTGCCAGACGGTGTGCGCCACCAGCCCCAACAGCGAAATCAGCGTGGCGGCGACCGCCAGCCAGACATAGAAGGCGTAGCCGCCCATGGCGAAAAACGCCGACCAGGAATCGAACGCGGCATTCATGACTGACGCTCCTTATTCACCAGCCCGGCGACCCACGGGCGCTGGCGCTCCTGGAACAGGATCAGATTGCGCAGGCGCATCAGCGTCAGCGTGACGAACAGCAACAGGTAGCCGAGGATCGCCCAGCGCAGCGGGGTGCGCATGCTCGGCGCGATGGACTGCTGCATATTGGTCGAGCCCTGATGCAGCGTATTCCACCATTCGACGGAGAAATGGATGATCGGAATATTCACCACCCCCACCAGCACCAGAATGCCGGCGGCGCGGCCCGCCAGGCGGCGGTCTTCGAAGGCGTTATACAGCGCGATGACGCCCATATAGAGAAACAGCAGCACCAGTTCGGAGGTCAGACGCGCGTCCCACACCCACCAGGTGCCCCACATCGGCTTGCCCCAGGCGGAGCCGGTCACCAACGCAATAAAGGTGAACACCGCGCCGATCGGCGCCATCGCCGCCACCACGGTATCGGACATTTTCATCTGCCACACCAGGCCGATAAACGCCGCCACCGCCATCGAGGCGTAGATGCCCATCGACCACATGGCCGCCGGCACGTGAATATAAATGATGCGGAAGCTGTCGCCCTGTTGATAGTCTTTCGGCGCGAAACCAAAGCCCCAGGCCCAGCCGAACAGCAGGCAAACCGCCGCCGCCAGCCCCAGCCAGGGGATGAAGCGGCCGCAGACGTGATACAGCCGCTCGGGCCGCGCCAGTTGATGTAACCATTTCCACATTGTCGTCAGTGCTCACGGTAATTTTTGTGCGTCGGCCGCCCCGAGCGATCGAAACGGCGAAAATCTTCTGCGGGGTACGCTCTTGTCGGCCTTGCCCCGTCTGTTCATTCAATCAGTTAGCTAGTGCACGCTCACTCGCAGCGCCGCCGCGGTGGCAAACGGTGCCAATGTCACGCTGCCCGCCAGCATCGCGCCGAGTATCGCCAGATAACCGTCGATCGGCATGCCCATCGAGGCGGCGTCGATCGCGCCGGTGGCGAAGATCAGCACCGGGATATACAGCGGCAGCACCAGCAGGCTGAGCAGCACGCCCCCTTTGCGCAGACCGACGGTCAACCCCACGCCGATAGCGCCTATCAGGCTCAGCGTCGGCGTGCCGAGCAGCAGCGTCCCCGCCACCGCCAGCCAGGTCTGCATGTCGAGCGACAGCAGCAGCGCCACCAGCGGCGACAGGATCAGCAACGGTAATCCCGTCACCACCCAGTGAGCACACACTTTGCCCAGCACCGTCATCGGCAGCGGCGTCGGCAGCAGCAACAGCTGCTCCAGCGAACCGTCGAGAAAATCGTCGCGAAACAGCCGCTCCAACGAGAGCAGCGAGGCCAGCAGCGCCGCCACCCACACGATGCCCGGCGCAATGCGCGCCAGCAACTGAGGCTCAGGGCCAATCCCCAACGGGAACAGCGTGATGACGATCAGGAAAAACCACAGCGGGTTGACGATCTCCGAACCTTTACGGCAGGCGATTTTCAATTCGCGACGCAGCAGGGTCAAAAACATCACAAACTCCCCGCGTCGTGTTCCGCCAACCGGATTCTGCCCACCGTTTGGCTGACGCCGGCCAAATCCTGGTGCGTGGTCAACAATACCATGCCGCCCCGCTGCGCATGTTGTTCAAAAAGGCTAATCAACTCGGCCACGCCCTGTTTGTCGATCGCCGTTAGCGGCTCATCGAGGATCCACAGCGGCGCCGCGCTCAGCCACAGGCGCGCCAGCGCCACGCGCCGCTGCTGCCCCGCCGACAGCTGCGCCACCGGCAGATCTTCGTAACCCACCAGCCCCACCTGCTCCAGCGCGCGCCAGATGGCCTGATGATCGGCGGCGCCGCGCACCGCTTGATAAAACTGCAGATTTTCGAAGGGCGTCAATACGGCCTTGATGCCGGGCTGATGGCCGATAAACAACAAGTCTTGCTGGTAGGCTGCACGATCGCGCAACGTGCTGCGCCCGCGCCAGCACACCTCGCCGCCGTCCGGCCGCGCCAGACCGGCGAGAATGCGCAGCAGGCTGGTCTTGCCCGCGCCGTTCGGCCCTTCTACCTGAATGATATCGCCCGGCTGAACTGAAAAGCTTAGCTCGCTAAACAGGATGCGCTCATCGCGCACGCAACTCAGACTTTTGGCTTCCAGCATCGGGGAACTCATATTTTTCTTTGGGATAGCGAATCATAGCATAAGCCTTTCCCCGCACGCAGCCCGCGGCGGGCGCGCCAACGGGACAATATGGCGAGCAGGATCAAGAATGCGTGGAAAAAACCGGCGGATTTTAACTCTTGTTACCTTTTTCTGTATTTCGCCGCATTTAGGCCGGGCAGCTACGCTTAATGACGTGAACTCACCCTTATTGAGCAGGAGCGACAGCATGAACGAACAGCAGCGCCAGGAGCACGAGCAGGATGAGACGATGCAGGTAGAGAGCGAAGAGCAGGAACAGGGCAAGCGCGAAATCGAAGTCAGGGAAGAGAATCTGCCGTCGCGCGCGGCGGCGGTACATGAACAGATCCGGATGGAGGGCGAAAAAGAGCTGGAGCGCGACGGGCTGGCGTTACTGTGGTCGGCAGTCGCCGCCGGGCTGTCGATGGGCGCCTCGCTGGCGGCGAAAGGCATTTTCCACGCCCGTCTGCCGGACGATCCCAGCCGTTTTTTCATCGAGAACCTCGGCTACACCTTCGGTTTTATCATCGTCATCATGGCGCGCCAGCAGCTGTTTACCGAAAACACCGTCACGGCTGTGTTGCCAGTCATGCATAAACCCACGCCGCGTAACCTGCTGATCCTGCTGCGCCTGTGGGGCGTGGTGCTACTCGGCAACCTGATCGGCACCGGGCTGGCGGCGCTGGCGTTTACCCATATGCCGCTGTTCGACACCGAAACACGCGGCGCCTTCATCAGCCTGGGCGAAGAGGTGATACGCCATACGCCGGGAGAAATGTTCGCCAACGGCATTCTGGCCGGCTGGATCATCGCTACCATGGTATGGATGTTCCCGGCCGCCGGCGCGGCGAAAATCTGGGTGATCGTGCTGATGACCTATCTGGTGGCGATTTGCGATTTGACCCATATCGTGGTCGGTTCGGTAGAGATCCTCTATCTGGTGTTCAACGGCGCGATTGGCTGGCGAGAATTCGTTTATCCGTTCGCCTTGCCGACGCTGGCGGGCAATATCATCGGCGGCACCTTTATCTTTGCGCTGATAAGCCATGCGCAAATCCGCAACGATTTGAGCGCCAAAAATAAGGCGGCGCGCCTGCAAGAGGAAAAACGGCGCCACGGCGGGGAAAAACCGTGATCGCCGTCGGTTAGCCGAGGAAATTTCGGCGCGAACTGGCGAGGTATTGAGCAAACGCGCCGCTAAGCGCTTATTCTGCGGGTAAAAAAAGGTATAATGCCCCGGCAGCTTCGGTTGCCGACCCGCAGCGTCCCCGTAGTTAAACGGATATAACAAGCCCCTCCTAAGGGCTAGTTACTGGTTCGATTCCAGTCGGGGACACCATCCTTTCTAATCAAGCCATTCTCCATCATCTGCACCCGCAATCCGCCCTTTTCCCCTGTTCAGACTCGATTTCCCCGAGCGTTATGATTGGCGTTAATTAAAAAACTTGATATCCGTCGGCGTTGAGATCGTCGCCGCCTCCCCCCTGGCCTGCAACCTGCCCGTCTCATCATCGAAATCGAACAGGGTCACGGTATTGGTGAATACATTCGTGGCATAGAGGTAGCCGCCTCCGGCATCGAACGCGAGCGCACGCGGTTCAATGCCGCCGGCTTGATAGCGCGCCGGCGCGCCTGGCAGACCATTCTCGGCAATGCTTAATACCAGCAGTTGATTATCGCTGCCACGATTGGTGGCAATAAGATATTTTCCGCTCGGGCTAAGGATAATGGCTCCGCCGCTTTTAAATTCCGCCGAGTCCTGCCCACCGTTCAGCTTCACTTTCCCCAGCGGCGTCAATCGATGGTCGTTGACGGCAAACGCCTCGATGTCGCCCGCCATTTCGGTGATGACATAGGCATATTCGCCTTGCGGCGAGAACACCATGTGCCGTGGACCGGCGCCGGGTGCAAAGCTGACATCGCGCGAGGCATCCGCCTGCAACGGCTGCGCGCTATCCGAACGGTAGCGATAGGCGTGCAGCTTGTCCCCGCCAAGATCCGCCGCATACAGATAGTTGCCATCGCGGCTGAAGGTGGTGGAGTGCGCATGGCCCCCTTCCTGACGCCCCTGCACGGCGCCGGAACCTGATGTAAACGGATAATGCTGCACGGACTCACCCAGCTTGCCGTCGCCGCCAATCGGCAATGCCGTCACGCCCGCGCCACCTTGAGTGACGGAGTAGTTGGCGACAAACAGATACCGGCCATCCGGGCTGAGTGTGGCATGCGTCGGCTGCCGGCCTGCACTGTTCACCGTATTCAGTACCCGGACGGCGCCGTCTTGGCCTATCGCCAACGCGGTCACCGTTCCCGCGTCCTCTTCATTGGTGACATAGGCAAAACGGCCATCGCGAGATTTTACGATCCACGACGGGCTTTTCATCTTAATCACATCGAGCGGCGTTAACGTGCCGTCGCCATTCACCGCCAGGCGATAGAGCCCTTCACTGGGATGCGCCGGTTTCTGCACCGCCGGCGCATCTGGAATATGGGTCCAGGTTCCGACCAACGCTATTTTCTGATGTTCCTGCTTATTTGCCATCGCATTTCCTGAAAACATGAAAAAAATTAACACCACCGTAAATTTAATGGCCTGCTGGCCTAAACCGGCAACCCTTGTTCGGCCAGGCGCAGGTAATGTAAAAGGTAGCATAAAGTGAACCTGTTGGCGTTTATTAATCGGGTCGAGGCTTTTTTCTTTATTCATGATGTCTTCTTGCCTTATCACTAGGTTACAGGAATAAGTATATCGACATTGATAACATTACCATTTAAATTATCTTGTCTATATAACTCGATAAAAAAGCTCTCCCGCATTTTGACATTGATAGCCGGCAGATAGATGTCGTATATTCCTTCGAAAAATTTAACGTACTCTGACAACTCCCCCATAAAGGGGATGACAATATATCTACCCATAGGAATATAAAAATTAAAAATGGAATGAAAAACCTCTGGTTCCTTGCTGCTGGAATGCCATTTATGGCTCCTGTTCTTTTCGACATTACACACCCCTCGCTGCTTGCTTAACCATTTCTCATTGGTCTGTGCAATGTCACTGGCATCTCTGTATTTTCTTATAGAATGAAAAATTAGTGCCTTGTAATGCTTTAACATCTCAATGTCATCCGGCATGACCGCGTGGTAGAAATAGGGTTTCTTGTCGTTGCCATATGGCGGGATCTGCATGGAAAAATCCCACCCCCGGCTGTTCCTGAAGCTGTTGGGCGTTTCGCCGAAGAAACGTTTGAATGCCCGCGTGTAACATTGCTGAGAGGCAAACCCGGATGCCAGGGCAACATCCAATATATTTCCTTGGTGCTGTTTGAGCAGAATAGCAGAGCGACTCAGTTTTCTATTCCTTATATAAGTCCCGAGCGTTATGCCAAAATAATGCTTAAACAGCCGTTGCAAATGCCATTTAGAGTAGCCTGAAATAATGGAAACCTTTTCAACTGACAGCCCCTCGACAATATTCTTCTCCATATACTCCAACACCTGTACAAGAATATCTTTTCTGTAATCCATATGTGCTCCTTGCCTTTATAAGATTTGCGTCCTTTTTATTAAAATCGTTAACCAAACAAACCAAGTCATTAAGATTAATCCTAAAAAAAATCACCCTGCCAATTCATTTTTTACGGCATAGGAAAAACTATCGCATAAATACCTGAAAATGATCATGTTATATAAATCCCGCCATGGGAAACCCATAAAACAAAATCAAGCCATGTAAAATGCACTCATCAAAGATGCACTTGCCACACCTGGTGGAATCACACTTTTTGTTAATTGTTTTACCTTAAAGTGTTTTTTTACAGCCGGACTGCATGGCCGAATAGGAATTTCATCATCACAAATGAAAACGCATTTTATAGTTTGGCCCGCCGATAAATATTACTGCGACCGATATGTAAAAGGATGATCGTCAGTCAAAGAAAACGAGAGAGGTAAGCTCAGGAATTGAACGTTGTTCTCAATAATCTCGCGTCGCAATAGCACATTTCTTTTTTATCGTTCCAGCGCAGAGAAAACGGATGTTTTAACCAACCTTGCTCGATGCCCTGTTTTACAAACCACGCCCATAGGGAGCCACGTCCACTCCCGTGAACCACACACCTCTCCCCCGGTAAAATACCGAGCCGACTCGCCCCGTGCCTTGTCGCCAGAACGGCCTACGGCCCCAAACAAAAAGCCCAGCACGTGAGGCTGGGCTTTTCATTCAACAAATGGATTAATCAGTCAGGTTATCGATCTCTGCCGATCGGTGTTTACGCAACAGATACAGCAGCAAAGATACTCGTCGTTCGGTGCGTTCCGGGGTATCCGGTGGCAGGTTGTAGCGCAAGGTGTAGCGCTCGTTGTTCTCGTTGCAAAAATCGATGACGAGCACGGGGGCTGACGCCCCCGCCACTTTTCGATAATTCAGCGAGATGCACGACAGGTTTTTCTTCATCTCAACTTACCGCGACGGTACGACGGGTGGATTCAGCAATCCGCCCCACGCCCGCGCTCAGCGCGGCGCCCAACAGCAGCACCAACAGGGAGCCCCATGCGGCGCGAGACAGCTGTTTGGCCGCTTCATCGGCCGCTTCGCGCGCCTTTTGTTCGGCCTGCGCCTTGAGTTTTTCCACTTTTTGCACCGCCTGCTGGTAAGCCTGAGCGTAGTTATCGACGATTTGGCTCGCTTCGTCGCGGCTCTTCCCGGTGCGCGCGGCAACGATATTCACCAGCGCGTTCTTATCGACGGCGCTCAGCGTCGGCTCACCGGACTGTTTGACGCGTTCGAACCACTGCTTAAGCTCGGTGGCGGCCTGCGCAGGATCGGCAGCGGCATCCATGGCTGATTGTTTGCCGTCAGCGGCCACCCGATCGGCCTTCTGTTCCAACCGCGCAGGATCCAACTCCGGCTTGCCGGTCTGCTTAAGCGTGGCGTTCAACTGGTTTTCCAGACTTCCCCAGTCCAGGCTGATGCCGTTTTTATCCAGCTGTTGCTTGAGGCCTTCGCCCACGTTTGGCGCCGCCGCCGCCAGGCCGCTGCCCGCCAGCGAAAGCCCCTTGCCCACCGCGCTGCCCGCCAGTCCAACCACGCCACTTGCCAATGAAACCATCAGCCAGGTGGTCAGCAAGGTGGTGATAGACCAGCTCAGCAGGCCATGCAAGCCGCCGCGGTTCGGCGCGGTGCGCCCGGCGACGAACGCGCCAGCGGCCAGCGCCGCCAGCGTTGAAACCAGCAGCCAGATGCCGGTGCCGGTGCCAAAGCCGCTCAGCGGATTGCCCTGTTGCATCATATCCACGGCCTGGGCGCCAATAGCCGTACCCAGCACGCTGAATATCAGATAAGTCACCAGCGCCACGGCACTCCCGGCCAATATCGAGCCCCATGACACCTGAAACGCAAAGCG
Organism: Serratia sp. LTN-2; assembly: GCF_059740205.1. NCBI lineage: Bacteria > Pseudomonadati > Pseudomonadota > Gammaproteobacteria > Enterobacterales > Yersiniaceae > Serratia > Serratia sp. LTN-2. Next base: position 525,631 of record NZ_JCAXDO010000003.1, read on the forward strand.
ATTTGATTCATAGACAGTGGTCATCGTTGTTCCTTATATTTTCTGGACAAGTGATTGCACGCACGGCGGATAACCGCGCAGACAAATTCAGTCTGCCGCGCGGCGTCGTCGGCCGTCCCGGTTCATTTGCGCCAGAATGACTAGTGCATTCACACCCTGCGAATTCGCACGTTATGCACTAAGCTGCTCAGCGAGTAGCGTAATCTGCGGCCCCCGCCAGAGGCCGCCCCCTTCTGTCTAGCGGAGAATCCATGAGCCAATCCGTCCTCGCCAGCGAAACCCAGCGCGGCCACCTGCAGCAAATCATCTCCGGCTTGTCCGACGGCGTGATCCTGACGGATACCGAGCAAACCCTTCTCTGGGCCAACGAGGCCGCGCTCGCCATGCATGGCGTGGGTCATCAGAAAGCCCTGGGGGCCAATGCCGGCGAGTACGCGGCGCGTTTTGCCCTGCGCTATCGCAACAATCATCCGCTGGCGCTGGAACAGTACCCGCTGAGCCGGGTTGCCGATGGCGAGACCTTTACCGATGTGGTGGTGGAAGTTCGGCGGTTAGACGATCCGGACAGCTTCTGGGTGCACCGCCTGCGGAGCCTGATCGTCACCGATCCGCAGGGGCAGCCGGAGCTGCTGGCGCTGATCCTGAGCGATGCTACCGAGTGGGCCAGCGCGGAGCAGCGTTTTGAAAAAACCTTCAACGCCAACCCGGCGCCGGCGGTCATCTGTCGGCTAAGCGACCTGCGCTACGTCAAGGTCAATCAAGGGTTTCTGGATATGACCGGTTATCAACGCGAACAGGTCATGGGCCGTTCGGTTTATGAAGTGGATGTCCTGGAACAAGCGGAGCACAAAGAGCTGGCGGTACAGCGCCTGGGAGAAGGCGCCACCATTCCGCAGATGGAGGCCGAGCTGAAACTGCCCGGTGGCGGAAGCAAGCTGGTGGTGGTTGCCGGCCAACCATTGGACTTCAATGAAGACGATTGCATGCTATTCACATTCACCGATCTCGAACCCCGACGCCAGGCTGAATCGGCGCTGCGAGAAAGCGAAGAGCGATTCGCCAAGGCATTTCGCCTGAGCCCGGTGCCAACGCTACTGTGCACCGCAGACGAGCGGCGCATGCTGGATGTCAACGAAGCCTTCACCCGCACCACCGAGTACGAGGCCGAAGCCTTGATCGGCAAGACGGTCGATGAGATCCAGTTTATTGACGATCCCGAGGCAAGCCGCCGGCTGTTTGCCGCCCTGGAAAAAGGCGGTAACGTCGAAGGGCTGGACATCCAGGTGCGCAAGAAAGGGAGTGAGCTGATCGACTGCGTGGCCTCGGCGGACGCCATCAGCATCCACAATGCGCCCTGTTATCTGTTGGTCTTGATGGACATTACCGAACGCAAACGCTCGGAGCTGGAGCTGGTGAGCGCCATCGAAGAAGTGATGCAGGACGCTTCCTGGTTCAGCCAAACCCTGATCGAAAAACTGGCTAACGTGAAAAGCATCAACCGGCCCGACCAGGCCAGATTTAACGCCAGCGATCTCACGCCGCGCGAGCGCGATGTGCTGGAATTGATTTGCGAGGGGCTGCCGGACAAGAAAATCGCGGCGCGTCTCAATCTGGCGCTCAACACCATTCGCAACCATGTCGCGACGGTCTATTCCAAACTGGGTGTGCATAGCCGCAGCGAAGCCATCGTCTGGGCCAGAGAACGCGGGCTGTTTACCGGTGGGCCGAGCGCCAGGAACAGCAAGTAGCCTGCAAATGCACTATCCGCACCGATGCAAACGCCCCTTATAGGCACCCGATGTAGTGCATAACATGGAAATGCAAATGCAAGCTTTCGCCCTGTGCGGAAGCCAAACGGATCGAACCTTAGGAGCGCATCATGATGAACAGCGAAAAAGCCGATGGCATGATAGAGAAAGTGGCGGGCAAAGCGCAGGAAATGGCGGGCGACGTTACCGGAAACGAACGTTTGCAAGCCGAAGGCGCCACGCGCTATGCAGCGGGCGCGCTGCAAGAAAAATACGGCGAAGCCCTGAGCTGTGCCGGCAGCATAATGAAGAAAAACCCGATCGTCGCGTTGGCTTTGATTGCCGGCGCAGGCCTATTGACCGGCCTGCTGCTGCGCCGCCGTTGATGCGCGCCGACGAGCAAACCGCTTTTCACTGAATGCCGGGCCCGGTGGGTAGCCATCAGGCCCGGTCCTCTCGGCCACAGAGCAAACACAGCGGGTGCGCCGAATTATCATAGTGAAGCCGCTATATCCCTCATAGATAGGCGTATTTAGTCGCCGCTTAACCGCAGCCATGTTATTTTACTCACCGATTCCCGACGCTCATCGTCTTCTCACCCCAAGCCATCCGCCCGTTATTTACGGTCCTGAGGCAATAAATCAGCTTACCCTCAGCATCACTGAAATCGTCAGTTTAACATCCGAATATATTCACCAACCTGGGTTTATCCCTTTCTCCATTAAATGTTAGTATCGCTGCATTGCGCGCACGGAGAAATAACATGTTCCCCAGTAGAAAATATTCACAACGGGCCACCCCGCTGACCAGCTATCAATTTTCCCGGCTGCATACTTTCGAATGCGTCGCCCGTCATTTATCTTTTGCGCTGGCGGCGCAAGAATTGTCGATCACCCCCAGCGCCGTGAGCCATCGCATTAATTTGCTCGAAAAGGAGTTGGGCTTTCTGCTATTCCAGCGTTTTCATCGCAGAATTACCCTGACGCCGGAAGGTGAGCGCATGCAATGGGCGCTGGACAGTTCCTTCAACACTTTGAATCAGGAAATTCTGGATATCAAAAATCGCGAGTTGACGGGGACATTGACGCTCTACTCGCACCCATCCCTGGTGCAATGTCTGCTGCTGCCGCGCATCGGCGACTTTATCGCCCAACACCCCACCATTCACCTCAATATTCTGACCGGGCAAGAGATCATCAACCTGGCCAACCGTGGCGTGGACCTGGCGATGTACTTCGGCAAACTGCCCTCTGGGCGGCATCTGGACGAAGCCTTTATGCAGGAATCAATGGTGCCGATCTGCACCCCGCAGTACGCCGCCGCGCATAATCTGTACGACGCGCCGGAAAACCTGGCCCACTGCACATTGCTGCACGATCGCTACAATTCCGGCGAAGATGAATGGCAGACCTGGTCGCAACACTTTGCGCTGGGGTTGGATACCGACAGCAAAAGCATGGAGTTCGACCGCTCCGATCTTGCGGTGCTGGCCGCCACGCGGCACCTTGGCGTCGCCATGGGGCGGCTCAATCTGGTGCAGGATTGGATCAAAAGCGGTGAGCTGATCATCCCGTTCAGCAATATGACCGTGCCCTGTGAGCACTGCTATTTTACCTCGACCATCTCCGAACGGCAGTGGCCGAAAATCCTCGCCTTTAAACAGTGGATCATGAAGACCTTTCCTCTGACCTGACGGCCAGAGGCTTATTTCCATATGTTGGGGGAATAAGAGAAGTGCAGCGCACAGGCATAAATGCGCCCGTCTTTTGAATAGGAGATATATTTCCGATTTTTATCCCAGGCAAGCAGGGAATTATTGGCAAAGTAATAAACTTCCAACGCCATCCCGTTAGCCAACTTTGACCAGCCTCGGCTTCTTATTACGGTCAAATCGCCGTTATCGCTGAGCGTAATCAGCGGCACGCCCCAGGCATAGCGAGATATTTGCAGTTGAATAATGAATTGGCTTTCGCAGCTTATTTGGTAGTTCTGTACATCAACATCCATAATTTATATTTTTGGTGCCACCCTTCGGTCAACATAAATAAGATATGAGCAACTCACCACGACTAGCCCCAGCACGATCAGCACAGCACCCAATACAAACTCAATTTGCAGCGGTTCGCCGAGAATGACGACACCCGCCAGGATACCGAATACCGGGGTCATAAAGGTAAGAATGCCCAGCGAAGAAGCCTGATAGCGGCGCAACAGTGAAAACCAGATCAGGTAGCTGAAAAACGACACGATCACCGTTTGGAACAGCAAACTGCTCCAGACCACCGTGCTCATGACGGCGTGCAAATTGCCCGTCGCTATCGCCAGCAGCGACAGCAGCACGCAGGCGCCCGTCAACTGAAACAGCAGCGTCTGTTTGGCGGGGCACTCCGCCAGACGGGTGGTGCGAATCACCAGAGTAGAACCGCCCCAGGCGATCCCCGCCAGCAGGCCGTAGAGATCGCCTTTCAGCCGCTCGGCACCGCCGCTTTCCCCGGCCATGCCCGACATGGCCAGCACCACGCCGCCAAAGGCGATGAGCATGCCAAACCACTGCATCGGCGACAGGCGCTCCTGATGAATAAGAAAATGCAGGCCAAGCGCGGAAAACAGCGGCGCGGTGTACAAAAACACCGCCATATGTGAAGCACTGGTGTAACGCAGCCCCTCGGAGACAAAAAAGAACTCCAGCGCAAACAATCCCCCCACGCTCAAACCGGCGCACAGCGTAGCGCGATCCCAGGTGAAGCGTTCGCCGCGGCAGCGCGCCAGCAGATAAACCCCCAGCGCGGCGAGACCCGAGCGAATGGCAATCTGCAGCACCGCCGACATGTCCGACTCTGCCGCCTTGATCGCCACCTGCTGCATCCCCCAGATGGCGCATAGCATCACCATGGCGGCGGCAGCTCTGCCGTCGATACCAATTCTTGCATTCATAATAAGTTCTCGCCGCCGTTGGAATAATAACAGGCTGCCGTCGTCTTATTCTTTATAAACCACGATTTCCTGATAAAGTTTAATAACCTCACCATCGCTGTCTACGGCGTCGGTATATTCGGTTTGCTGCGCCAAATGAATCACTTTCCATCCTTTACGCGCCAGTTCAGGGATCGTCAGGCGCCCCACGCCGCGGCAGGTAAACAGGGTATCGTCGGACAGCCTGAGTTTGCTAACCTCAGCATAATCATAAGCTTGAGAATGGCAAACGTGCGACTCCGCCGCCATCGCCGGTAATGAAAACAACCCCACTAACAACATTAACAGGTTTCTCATGGCGACCTCCCAATCGCTTATTTATCCCGACCGATTACGCAGCCAAAGGCCAACGTTAATACGGCGGTGACAGGCTAAAATCAATTATCTCTTGCACGGTTGAAATTACAGGCAGGCGCCGGTGGCTGACAAATGAAAAATATAAACCTTGGCGTTAAATGAATTCATCCAAGCGGAGAGGCATGCATAGCGCCCGTTTTCGCCGCACGAAATGGTCAAAAACCGGCCAATAATTAGCAAGAAAAGTAATTATTTATCTCGTCGTTTATGTTACAAATGCCGCCCGCCGCGAAAACACTAAAAAACACCGTCAAAATGCGCAAAAACGCAGCTTTTTGCGCAAAACATCGGCATGGCGGCGCTGATGGGGGCGGTCATACATAAAACAGGGATAACACATGGCAATGAAATTGCGCGTAGTGACTCAGGCAGTGGCGCTGGGTCTGGCGATCGGCAGTGCGTCGTTCGCCGCTCAGGCGGAAATCACCCTGCTGAAGCAAGATCCGCAGGCCGGCGATCCGCTCAGCCGCCTGAACTTCACCGTTGGCGGCAGCATCCGTCCGCAGTTCAACAACATGACGGGCGACGGTGACAAGGGCTCCTACAAGCGTAACGGCTTCGACGGCGGCACCCGTTTCCGTTTCGCGGCGGACTACTACCTGTTCGACGATATCAGCTGGATCAGCTACTACGAGCTGGGTGTGAACATTCCGGCGCTGTTTGACTGGGATCATCACTATGCCGACGGCGCGCGAAACACCAGCCGCCGCATGCTGTATACCGGCCTGAAGAGCAAAACCTGGGGACAGATGACCTTCGGCCAGCAGAACAGCGTTTACTATGATGTCGTCGGTGCCAAAACCGACATCTGGGACTACGACATGCTGGCTCAGGCGCCGGGCAACGGCATCAACGGCGACTACGACGGCTCTTACCGTTCACGCAAAATGCTGAAGTACAAAAATAGCTTCGGCGATGCGGACGTTTACGCTTCGTACCTGTTCAGCGACAGCGACTACCTGCCGGGCAACGGCCTGCGCTATAAGCGCAAAGGCGGCGGCTCACTAGGCGTGGATTACCACATTACTCAGGATCTGACCTGGGGCACCGCCTGGAACTACACCCGCGCCGAAATGCGCAACCCGTCCACCAGCGGCAGCAAAAGCTACGACCAGAACATCGTCGGCACCGCCATCAGCTGGAAACCGGACAACTGGACGCTGACCTTCGGCGGCGGTTACTACCACGACTTCCTGACCACCAAGAAAGCCGACATCAACAATTACTTCGCCGGCGACGCGTGGGGCATCGAGTACCTGGCCGGTTATACCGTGCCGGTTGGTCAGTACGCGGTGAAATCGGTGATGCCGTACTTCATGGGCGATCGCCTGGAATACGTCACCGGCCGCAACTACCAGCGCATCGACAACGGCCTCGGGGTTACCGTGCAGTTTGACTACGGCTTCCGCGTTGACGTAGAGCATGTGCTGACATCGAGCACCGACAACCTCGGCGATATGACCGTGGTGCGTCTGCGCTACGACTTCTGATTGCTCAGAACGTAAAAAAGGCCGCGCAAGCGGCCTTTTTCGTTGATTGAAGCAGCGTCAGAAACCGCCGCGCGCCGAGCGCCCAACCGCTTCGCCCAACTGCCACACCGCCATGGCGTAGTGGGTGCTGTGGTTATAGCGGGTGATGACGTAGAAGTTCGGCAAGCCGTACCAATACTGGTAGCCGGTGCCAACGTCCAGCCGCAGCAGGCTGGCCTCCTGATTATCGCCGAGCGAACCCTGTGGGCTTAGGCCGGCTTCCGCCAGCGCGGCAACCGAATAGCGAGTCTTGAAGCCGTTTTCCAGCCCCGGCGCCTGGCCGTTGGCCTGGATGGCGACCGGTTCGCCTTTGGACCACCCGTGCGCCTTGAAGTAATTGGCCACGCTGCCGATGGCATCGACCGGATCCCACAGGTTGATATGACCATCGCCGTTAAAGTCGACCGCATAGCTTTTGAAGGAGGAAGGCATGAACTGCCCGTAGCCCATCGCGCCGGCGAAGGAGCCACGCAGCTCGAGCGGATCGTCGCCTTCGGTGCGCGACATCAGCAGGAAGGTTTCCAGCTCACCGGCGAAGTAATCGGCGCGGCGCGGATAGTCAAAGGCCAGCGTCGCCAACGCATCGATAATGCGGGTTTTACCCATTACGCGGCCCCAGCGGGTCTCCACGCCGATAATCCCCACGATGATCTCCGGCGGCACGCCGTACACCTGCCAGGCACGCTGCAGCGCATCCTGATATTGGTTCCAGAACACCACGCCGTTCTGCACGTTATCCGGCGTAATAAATTTGTTGCGATAGCGCAGCCAGGAGCCATTCGGCCCGGTTGGCCCCTGGGTAGACGGCGTCGGCGCTTGCCTGTCCATCAGCCGCAGCACCGAATCCAATCGTCGGGCCTGCGCCAGCACATCGTGCAGCTGCTGCCGATCAAAGCCGTGTTCCTGCACCATCTTATCGATAAAGCGTGCGGTATTCGGGTTATTGGCGAAATCCCCACCCAGCGGCGCGCCGCTGTGCGCCGGGCTCAGCAAAAAGCCGCCTTTTACCGGGGCGTTCTGCGGCGTAGCGGTGGTACTGGGTTTCGGCGTGCTGCTACAGGCAGCAAGCAAGGTAATCAGCGGTAAAAGCGCAACCAGGTGACGCATCGGATATCCATATAGCCATGCAAGAGATAAGTGAGAGTTATGTTAATGCATTGTTCGGTGCGAACAAACAGGATTATGTCGCCAATTACCGCCTCAGGTAGCCAAACGTGCCAAATTGTGACGTTTTGCGCGGTGAAAGGACGCCCGAGGCGGTCACGCTGAATCTCAACCGCGACTAAATGATAATAATTATCACCTTGACGCTCCCGGTTACCCGGATAAAATGCCCCGCTGTTTGCCCTGCTTACCGCCAGACGGCGATTCATCGCCATTATCGCGACAACGGACTGTTATGGAATCTCTCGGACAACTCGCTAAAGACCTCTATCGCGGGCGCGTCTCGCGCAAAACCTTTATTTTTTCGCTGGCCATCTTCGCCATCGGCATCGCGCTGCTGTCGTTTCTGTCGACCTATCTGGACAAAAATCATTTTCGCGCCCATGCACACAGCGATACCGCCGAATTCGTCGCGGTGCTGCTGTATCTGCTGTGCATTATGGTGTGGGCGCTGTTCTGCTTCGGTCTGGTGACGTGGTTCATGGCCAAAACCGCGTTCCGGTTCAACGATATCGGTCTGCCCGGTTGGGCGCTGGCCGTGGCGTGCTATGTGTGTTCGGTGCTGAACAATTACTCTCCCGGCCCGCTGGCCCGCTGGCTGCCGCTGTTCAGTCTGGCGGGGATGATCTGCGCCCTGCTGTTGCCGCCCGACGGGTTGCGCCGCAAGCCGGGAGAAGAGACCGATTGAGCGCCCAGAACGCTGGTCATCCGCCGGCCATATCGTCACAATAGCGCCTCATTCAGGTTTCAATCAGGGATTGCCATGTACAGCCACTACCCCGCCCATTACACCTTCGATAGCGACAGCGACGCCTGGCAGATCGGTTTCCACGACTTCCCCGAGTGGCAATCGGCCTGCTATAAACGCGAAGACGTCGAGCTGGAAGCGCAGGAAAGCCTGCTGGCCGCCATCGCCGCCGCGATGGACGAAGGGCTGCCCCTGCCCGCCCCTTCCCCTCTGCAAACCGATGACTTGAGGGTACACCTGCCGGCGCTGGTGGCGCTGAAGATCGAACTGCACAACGCCATGTTGCGCAAAAACATCGGCAAAGCGGCGCTAGCGCGCCAGCTGGGCTTCAATAGCGGGCAAATGGAGCGGTTGCTGGATATCGGCTACGCCTCGAAGGTTGAAGCGCTGGAACAGGCGCTGTATCTGTTGGGCTATGAAGTGCGCGTGACAATAAGCGAAGTTTGCCAATAAGTTAGCTGCAGGTAAGCAAAATATTATCCGCAAGGGCTAAATTTTCCCCAGTTGGCGCCGATGTGATCGTTACCTAATCACTTGTCGCAACAACGAAGGCTAAAAATGGAGTGGAGTCGCCGTCATATTTGGGCCGTTATTCTGCTGTCTTGTCTCGTTTTTTGGGCCATTTTGGTGACCGGCATCAACGCCCTCGCCTGAGCGCCTGCCACCGCATTGCCACCCCCCGATTTTGCAGCCCGCCACGGCGGGCTACTTCCTGTCGCTTGCCGATGAAAAGCGTTATAAAACAGCACAAGCAGGTCAAAAAACAGCCAAAAATTGTGATCAAAAACACAGTATTGAAATCAGACCAGTATTGAGAGTACATTAGCGCCGATCCTGTCGCGGTTCAGATTTTACCTCACGGAGCATGAGGCGCGACAACCGGACAACTCGCGCTCGAGGACGTTGTTCTTTCGCTTGGAAGAACCCGCCCGACAAGCTGGTTGCCCATAAAATACTCAGCACAACAATCGGGATCATTGCTGGCGAGGACTCCAGACAGGAGTTGTTCAGTGAAATATTTTTTGATGGGCGTGTCATTCATGCTGGTTGCCTGGGTTGGCACCTTCATGTTGATGGTTGCCTGACCAGGAATACAGCCAAAGGGACGCGCAAGCGTCCCTTTGTCGTTTCAGTCTACGATTATTTTCCCGGCATCATGCGGCGCAGGGTGTCGTCCTTACGCAGGTAGTGGTGATACAGCGCCGCCAGCGCATGCGCGCCAATGATAAAGTAGCCGATGTTGGCCAACGTCTCATGCACCGTTTTGACCAACTTGCGCATCACCGGATCCGGCGTCACCCATTGCGGTACCGGCCATCCCAGCAACGTCCACGATTTTCCGCCGTAGGCCAGGGTTAACATCCCCAGCAGCGGCAACATCAGGAACACCACGTACAGCAGCCAATGGAAGATCTTGGCACCCACTTCCTGCCATTCGGCCAACGGCGGCGTGGTCGGCGGCGCCGCGTGAAAGGTGCGCACCGCCAATCGAATCAGCATCAGGGCAAAGACCGACACCCCAAAGTTAAAGTGCAGATTTTTGACCATCGGCGCCCACTCGTCCGGCACCGAATCCTTCAGCAACATCGCCGCATAGGTGAGGATCACCATCAGCAACGTCAGCCAATGTAAAACGATTTGCGATCGCGCGTAGCGGTTGCTCATACACTCTGTCCAAAAAATAAAACTCAGCGTAGTCGAGCATAATGGGGAAATAATGAAGAAAACCTTGGGACGGAAAAAAATAAGGCCGGGCGAGCGCCCGGCCTGACGGGATTATTTGGCGCCGCCGCCTTTGCCCGGCTTCAGCAGCCCGTCTGCGCGGAACATCGCCTTGATGCCGCGCACCGCCTGGCGAATGCGGTCCTGATTCTCGATCAGCGCGAAACGCACATGCGTATCGCCGTAATCGCCGAAGCCGATGCCCGGCGAGACGCAAACCTTGGCTTCCGCCAGCAGGCGCTTGGCGAACTCCAGCGAGCCGAGGTGGGCATAAGGTTCGGGAATTTTCGCCCACACGTACATCGACGCCTTCGGATTTTCCACCATCCAGCCAGCCTCATGCAGCCCCTTCACCAGCACGTTGCGGCGCTGCCGATACTGTTCGGCGATATCGCGCACGCACTGCTGATCGCCTTCCAGCGCGGCGATGGCCGCCACCTGCAGCGGCGTGAAGGTGCCGTAGTCGTGATAACTTTTGATGCGCGCCAACGCGCTGACCAGCTCGGGGTTACCGACCATAAAACCGATGCGCCAGCCGGCCATGTTGTAGCTTTTCGACAGGGTGAAGAACTCCACCGCAATGTCTTTCGCCCCCGGCACCTGCATGATCGACGGCGCTTTCCAGCCGTCATAGACGATGTCGGCATAGGCCAGATCGTGGATCACCAGCACGTTGTACTGCTTGGCCAGCGCCACCACCCGTTCGAAGAAATCCAGCTCCACGCACTGCGCGGTCGGGTTGGACGGGAAGCCGAGGATCATCATTTTCGGACGCGGAATGGTTTCCCGAATGGCGCGCTCCAGCTCACCGAAGAAATCCACGCCGTCCACCAGCGGCACCGAACGCACCTGTGCGCCGGCGATCACCGCGCCGTAAATGTGGATCGGGTAGCTGGGGTTCGGCACCAGCACGGTATCGCCGTGATCGAGGGTCGCCAGCATCAGGTGCGCCAGCCCCTCTTTCGAGCCGATGGTGACGATGGCTTCGCTTTCCGGATCGATATCCACCTGATAACGATCGGCATACCAGCGCGAGATGGCGCGGCGCAGGCGCGGAATGCCACGCGAGGTGGAGTAACCGTGGGTGTCGTCGCGCTGGGCGACGGCGCACAGTTTTTCCACGATGTGCGGCGGCGTCGGGCCGTCGGGGTTACCCATGCTGAAGTCGATAATATCCTCGCCGCGACGGCGTGCGGCCATCTTCAGTTCGGCGGTGATGTTGAATACGTAAGGGGGAAGGCGTTCAATGCGCGTGAAACGGCGCTGTGGACTGTTATCAGCCATAGGGGATTCCTCGATAAACGTTAGCGCCCGGACCGTCCGAGCGACGCTGGCCAGCGAACTGACCGAATATCGAACATAGCGCAGCGCCGACGAGCTTGTCGATACCCGGCGCGATATTTTTATTTGCCGCCCTGAAACTCCGCCGCCAGCAGCCCGAACAGCCAGTCGTCGCGCCACTCTCCCGCCAGGCGGAAGTTATCGCGCAGCGTGCCTTCCAACTGAAAACCGCACGACTCCAGCAGACCGCGCGAGGCGAGGTTGCCGGAGGTCACGGTAGCGGTCAGCTTGTGAAAACCGCAGGCGTTCACCGCAAAATCCAGCACCGCCCGCAGCGACTCCTTGCCATAGCCCTTGCCCTGCCCGGCAGGCAAACTGCCGTATCCCACCTCCGCTTGCCGATACGGCAGCCACTGCGGGCGAAAGCCGGTAATGCCCACCGCCTCCCCGCTGTGCTTCTCACGCATCACCAGGCACAGCCACTGATCGCCGTGTTTGTCCCAGGCCGGCAGCCGTGCATCGAAACGCTCGCGGATCGCCACTTCGCTGAGCGGATCGGCGATATAGCGGATCACCTCAGGATCCTGGTAAAGGCGCAGAAACAGCGGCCAATCCTCGGCGGTTATCGACTGTAAGTGCAGACGTTCAGTGACCAGCTTCATAAAATCTCCGAAAAACGAAAAAGAGGAACTTACGAATGAAAGATATCTCTTTATTTTCCCCGATTGGTTGCCGATAATCATTCACGTTAAAACCACAAAACCATAACGTCTTGCCCGATTCCCTACAACTGCCCGCCGCAGTCACTCACGCGGCACCAGGAGAACACCATGGCCTCTTTAGTCATCGACGATATTCCGCAGGCGATTGTTAACGTCAAGCGCCAGCTGCGCCAGGCATTGCCGAACTACCGCGAAGTCTTTCAGGCGCTGGAAGAGAACATCCGCGGCCAAGTCGAACAGATCCGACGCGAGCTGGCCGCCGGCCACAATCCGGTGCCGCAGATCGACGCGGAAGATATCCTGCAGCAACGCGTCAGCGAGCAGCAGATAGCGCTGATCAAGCAGCGCGGCGCCTGCGCCATTCGCGGCGTGTTTCCGCGCGCCAAAGCCGAGGGCTGGAATCGCGAAATCGGCGACTACCTCGAGCGCAACAACTTCGTCGAGCGGTTGAAAAACGCCGCCGAAGACAACTATTTCGGCAAGCTGGCCGCCAGCAAGCCGCAAATTTACGGCATCTATTGGTCGAAACCGCAGGTTGAAGCGCGGCAGGATGCGCGCATGCACGCAGTGCAGGTGTTCCTCAACAGCCTGTGGGCCACCGAGAGCAACGGCAAACAGCATTTCGATCCGACCCGCGTCGCCACCTACGCCGATCGCACCCGCCGCCGCCCGCCGAACTCCTCGTCGCTGGGCCTGTCGCCGCACGTCGACAGCGGCACCATCGAGCGCTGGCTGGACGAAAACTTCCGCTATGTGTATCGCCACGTGTTCTCCGGCGACTGGCAGCAGTACGACCCCTTCGCCGCCGACGGCCGCACCGAGGTGCGCGAGATAGCCTCCCCGGCGGTCTGCTCGATGTTCCGCACCTTCCAGGGCTGGACGGCGCTGACGCCGCAGCGCACCAACGCCGGCACGCTGAACCTGGTGCCGATCGCCAACGCCATGGCCTATGTGCTGCTGCGCGCGCTGCAGGACGACGTCGCCGACGACGATCTGTGCGATGCGGCGCCGGGCCGCGCGCTGTCGATCTCGGAAAAATGGCATCCCCTTTTATTAAGTGGGATTTCCCCTATTCCCGACCTGGAGCCGGGCGACACGGTATTTTGGCATTGCGACGTGATCCACGCGGTGGAGAACGAGCATAACGGCGAGTTCGACAGCAACGTGATGTACATCGCCGCCGCGCCGGGCTGCGCGAAAAACGACGCCTACCTGCAGCGCCAACTGCCGAGCTTTATCGACGGCAGAACGCCGCCGGACTTCGCTCCCGACGACTTCGAAGTGGATTTTGACGGCCGCGCCACCGCCGATCTGCTGACGCCGCTGGGCAAAACGCAGCTCGGCATGCGCTGACCGCCGGCCTGAGCCACGGGCCTTTCTCGCTGTGGTATACTGCCGCCATCCGTAGGCCGCAGCGAGAACCCGTCGTGCACCCTTTTTTTGAAATGCTGTTGGCGGTGTTTGATCGCGCCGCGCTGATGTTGATCTGTCTGTTTTTCCTGACCCGCACCCGGCTGTTCCGCCAACTGCTGCAAAAAGAAGATCATACGCCGCTCGAACTCGGCATCGTCACGGCGATCTTCTCGCTGTTTGCGCTGTTCAGCACCTACTCCGGCATCAACGTTGAGGGATCGCTGGTCAACGTGCGCGTCATCGCCATCATGGCCGGCGGCATCCTGTTCGGCCCCTGGGTGGGGATCGTCACCGGCATCATCGCCGGCGTGCACCGCTACCTGATCGACATCGGCGGCATCACCTCGGTGCCCTGCCTTATCACCAGCATCATCGCCGGCATCAGCGCCGGCTACATCAATCTCAAGGTGAAAAAAGAGCAGCGCTGGCGCGCCGGCATCGTCGGCGGCATGCTGTGCGAATCCCTCACCATGCTGCTGATCGTGCTGTGGGCCAAACCGACCGAGCTCGGGCTGGATATCGTGTCGCAGATTGCCCTGCCGATGATCCTCGGCACGGTGTGCATCGGCCTGATCGTGCTGCTGGTGCAGAGCGTCGAGGATGAAAAAGAGGTGATCGCCGCGCGTCAGGCCAAGCTGGCGCTGGATATCGCCCACAAGACGCTGCCCTATTTCCGCAATATCAACAGCGAATCGCTGGCCACCATCTGCGATATCATCCGCCAGGACATCCGCGCCGATGCGGTGGCGATCACCGATACCCATCAGGTGCTGGCCTACGTTGGCGTGGGGCGCGAAGCCTACCCGATCGGCCGCGAAGGGCTGAGCCGCGTCACCCGCGAAAGCATTCGCCACGGCAAAATCATCATCAAGAACAACCTGGAAAACCCGGCCGCGCCGCAGATCCATTCGCAGCTGGTGGTGCCGCTGTGGGAAAAAGGCGAAGTGACCGGCGCGCTGAAGATTTACTACTGCCACGCCCACCAGATCACCAACACGCTGAAGGTGATGGCGGTCGGGCTGTCGCAAATCATCTCCACGCAGATGGAGGTTTCCCGCATCGAGCACCTGCGCCAGATGGCGGACAAGGCCGAAATGCGCGCGCTGCAGAGCAAAATTAACCCGCACTTCCTGTTCAACGCGCTGAACGCCATCTCTTCCTCTATCCGGCTGAATCCGGACACCGCGCGCCAGCTGATCATCAACCTGTCGCGCTACCTGCGCTACAACCTGGAGCTGAACGACGAGCTGATCGATATCCGCAAGGAACTGCACCAGATTCAGGACTATATCGCCATCGAACAGGCGCGCTTCGGCGCCAAGCTGACGGTGATTTACGACATCGACGACGACGTCTCGGTGCGCATTCCAAGCCTGTTGATCCAGCCGCTGGTGGAGAACGCCATCGTGCACGGCATCCAGCCCTGCAAGGGGAAAGGGGTGGTGGTGATCGCGGTGAAAGATCAGGGCGACCGGGTGAAAATTTCGGTGAAGGACACCGGCCACGGCATCAACCAGGACACCATCGACCGGGTGGCGCGCAACGAGATGCCGGGCCACAATATCGGCCTGCTCAACGTGCATCATCGCGTGTCGTTGCTGTACGGTGAAGGCTTGCATATTCGCCGCCTGGAACCGGGCACCGAAATCGCGTTTTACATCAGCAAAAACGGCGGCAAACTGCATCAGGAACCGAGCGCGCCGCCGATCGGGGAGGCCTCATGAAAGCCATTATCGTGGAAGACGAATTCCTCGCGCAGGAAGAACTCAGCTACCTGATCAAGAAACACAGCAACATCGATATCGTCGCCACCTTTGAGGATGGCCTCGATGTCCTCAAATACCTGCAGACGCACCAGGTCGACGCCATTTTTCTCGACATCAACATCCCGTCCCTGGACGGCGTGCTGCTGGCGCAAAACATCAGCAAGTTCGCCCATCGGCCGTCGATCGTGTTCATCACCGCCTATAAAGAGCACGCGGTGGAAGCCTTCGAGATAGAGGCGTTCGACTATATCCTCAAGCCTTATCACGAAGCGCGCATCGTCACCATGCTGCAAAAGCTGGAGGCATTGCATCAACGCCCCGCCGGCGCGGCCGAGCCGGCCAGCGCGCCGAGCCGCGGCAGCCACAGCATCAACCTGATCAAAGACGAGCGGATCATCGTTACCGACATCAACGATATCTATTACGCCGCCGCCGATGAAAAGGTGACGCGGGTCTATACCCGCCGGGAAGAGTTCGTGATGCCGATGAACATCACCGAGTTTTACGGCCGGCTGCCGGAAGAGCATTTCTTCCGCTGCCACCGCTCTTACTGCGTTAACCTGGCGAAGATCCGCGAGATCGTCCCCTGGTTCAACAATACCTACATTCTGCGGCTGAGCGATCTCGAGTTTGAAGTGCCGGTCAGCCGCAGCAAGGTGAAAGAGTTCCGCAAGCTGATGCGCCTGTAAGCGCTTACCAGCGCGGGCCCGGACGGTAGTAATAGCCCGGCGGCGGCGGTGGCGGCATGCGGTAATGCGGCCGATCGCGCCAGTCGCGCGGCGGCGGCCCGTAGTAGATCACCCGTGGCGGAGGGCCATAGTAGTAACCGCGCGGGCGTTCATACCGGTGGTGATCGGCCCACCAGCGCGGATCGCGCCAGCGATAGCCGTCCCAGTAGTGGCCGCGATTGTCGCGATCGCCGATATGCAACGACAGGCCCGGCACGTTCACGCCGATGGACACATCGGCCTGGCTCGCCAGCGGCAGCGCCAACAGCGCAGCCAGTAACAACAGCGTTTTTTTCATTTCATGGACTCCTGCAGAGCGGACCTTGTCCGATCGCAGATAACATAGTCCCGCGCTCACCGCCGCTCTATAGGCGCAATGCCGATTTACGCCTTTCAGACGCATCCTTCACAATTTCACCACAATCGTTCACCGGCGATTAACAATAAATCGTTGATATCTTTGATGTAGATCACGTGTCACCTGCGGCATTTCACACGCTTTTCGGCGCAAAAACGGCAACTCACGCCGCATAAAATGCATTTCATTCCTTCCGTCGTGCAACTCATTCCCGATCCGCCGTCCACCGGGAGAGCCGGCCATATAATAAGCCCATACCGCGGGAACGTTGATTCACCCCGCAAATTTCAGCCAGCGGCTCACGCCCGGCAACGCACACACAGGAAGGAGACCGGCCATGAACACCAAACCGGCAAATCGCAGCTTAATCGTTCTCGGCACCATCATCTGTCAGATGGGTCTGGGCACCATCTACACCTGGAGCCTGTTCAACCAGCCGCTGGTCGACAAGTTCCATTGGGGGCTGGCGGACGTCGCCACCACCTTCTCCATCACCAGCTTCTTCCTGGCCTTCGCCACGCTGTTCGCCGGCAAACTGCAAGAGCGTTTCGGCATCCGCAACCTGACGCTGTGTGCCGGCATTCTGGTCGGCCTGGGCCTTATCGCCAGCGCCCACGTCAGCTCGCTCGACATGATCTACCTGCTGGCCGGCGTAGTGGTGGGCTTTGCGGTCGGTATCGCCTACATCTCCACCCTGTCCAACCTGATTAAGTGGTTCCCGGCCAACAAAGGCCTGATTTCCGGCATCTCCGTCGGTGCCTTCGGCAGCGGCAGCCTGCTGTTCAAATACGTCAACGCCGCCCTGATCGCCGACGTCGGCGTTTCCGGCGCCTTCTTCTACTGGGGTGTCATCGTGATGGGCCTGATCGTCGTCGGTTCGCTGCTGCTGAAAGAGCCGGTGCTGGCGACCCGCACCGCACAGCAAGGCGCCAACGGCCTGGGCAACGACTTCAGCGTGCGCCAGATGCTGGCCACCAAAGAAGCCTACCTGCTGTTCACCATCTTCTTCGCTGCCTGCATGAGCGGTCTGTACCTGATCGGCATCGTGAAAGACATGGGCGTTCAGCTGGCCGGGATGGACTTGGCTACCGCCGCCAACACCGTATCCGCCGTCGCTATCTTCAACACCGCCGGCCGCATCATCCTGGGCACGCTGTCCGATAAAGTGGGCCGTATGCGCGTCATCAGCTTCACCATGCTGGTTACCGTGCTGGCGATTGTCGCACTGAGCTTCATGACGCTGAACCACACGCTGTTCTTCATCTGCGTCGGTGCAGTAGCCTTCTGCTTCGGCGGCAACATCACCGTGTTCCCGGCGATTGTCGGCGACTTCTTCGGCCTGAAAAACCACAGCAAGAACTACGGCATCATCTACCAGGGCTTCGGCCTGGGCGCGCTGGCCGGTTCGTTCGTCGCCAAATACTTCGGCGGCTTCCACGCCACCTTCATGGTGATTGGCGTCCTGTCCGCCGCCTCCCTGCTGATTACGCTGTTCATCAAAGCGCCGAAAGCAGTGGAAGTGGAAACCGAAGAAACCGCACAGGCGGCGGAGCTGGCCAAAGCCTGATCCCCGCGAAAACGACAAGGGGCGCAACCTGTGGGTTGCGCCCCTTTTTATTGTTCTGCCGCAGAGCTTACAGCTGCATGCCCAGCGTCTGGCGCAGATGCGCGCCGGCTCCCAGCAGGCCCGGTTGGCCATGCGTGATCATGAACACCGGGATGTCGCGCACATAGTCGCGGAAGCGCCCCTTGTCTTCAAAGGCGGCGCGGAAGCCCGAAGCCTTGAAGAATTCCATAAAGCGCGGCACGATGCCGCCGGCGATGTACACGCCGCCAAAGGTGCCCAGAGTCAGCGCCAGGTTGCCGCCGAAGCGCCCCATGATCACGCAAAACAGCGACAGCGCACGGCGGCTGTCGATGCAGCTGTCGGCCAACGCCCGCTCGGTGATGTCCTTCGGCTCCAGCTTTTCCGGCAGGCGGTTGTCCGCCTTGACGATGGCGCGATAAAGGTTGACCAGGCCCGGCCCGGACAACACGCGCTCGGCGGAAACGTGCCCCACTTCCGCGCGCAGCACCTCCAGAATGATGTCCTCTTCTTCACTGTTCGGCGCGAAATCGACATGGCCGCCCTCGCCCGGCAAGCTGACCCAGCGGCGATCGACATGCACCAAATGGGCAACGCCCAGCCCGGTGCCGGCGCCGTACACTGCGATCGGTTTGCCCGGCTGAGCCTCGCCGCCGCCAAACTGCAGCACGTCGTCCGGCGAGAGCATCGGGATCGCCATCGAGACGGCGGTGAAATCATTGATCACCTCCAGATGACTCAGCCCCAGGCTGGCCTTCATCGCTTTGATCGAGAACGCCCAGCTGTGGTTGGTCATCGCCACCCAGTCTTCGGTCACCGGGCAGGCGATGGCGATACAGGCGTCCTGCACCTCGATATCGCACTCTTTCAGGTAGTGGCGGATCACCGCCTCCAGGCTGTCGAACTCCAGGCCGGAATAGGTTTTCGCCTGGGTAATCTCACCCGTCGCAACAGTGCACAACGCCAGGCGGGCATTGGTGCCGCCAACATCACCTACGAGGGCATAGGTCATTGATTTCGTCTCCGTAAAATGAAAAATAAACAGCTGCCCACACTGTAAAATCCTGCCGCAAAAACAACAATCACCCGCCTCGGATCTGCGCCCCAATAGCGATCCGGATCACAAAAAACGTTTCAGCTTGCCCGCCACGCCGCGTTTTGAAACAAATTGCGGCAAAAAACGCCCCCCGGCGACTGTTAACCGTCATCGACGCCGGGCAATATCAGTGCGTGCCTGCACGCCGATAGTCTGGCAAGCTGTGGCCACTGTCCAATCACCCGCTCTCCTTGCCCGGCATGGAGGCATCGACAAGGGAATACCCATGCTGCATCCGCGCGCCAATGCCATGTTGGCCTTTGCTTTGCCTGCGCTGATTATCGGTTCCGCATCCAGTCTGGTGCTGCTGTTGGTGATGAACGTCGCCGCCACACTGCAGCAATGGCTGTGGGTGACGCTGCCCGATATGCTGAGCCTGGACGCCCAGTCGCCCTGGTGGCCGGTCGCGATGCTGACGCTGACCGGCGTGGCGGTGGGCCTGATCGTGCGCTATATGCCGGGCCACGCCGGGCCGGATCCGGCGACGGAATCACTGATCGGCATGCCGCTGCCGCTTTCCGCCCTGCCGGGGCTGGGGTTGGCGCTGATCGTCGGCCTGGCCGGCGGCGTCAGCCTGGGGCCGGAGAACCCGATCACCGCCATCAATATCGCGCTGGTCGCGGCGGCTGGGGCGCGCCTGCTGCCGAAGGTGCCGCGCATGGACTGGATCATCCTGGCGGCTGCGGGCACCATCGGCGCGATGTTCGGCACACCGGTCGCCGCCGCGCTGATCTTCTCGCAAACCCTGGCGGGCAATAACGAAACGCCGCTGTGGGATCGGCTGTTTGCCCCGCTGGTCGCCGCCGCCGCCGGCGCGGTGACCACCCAGATGTTCTTCGTGCCCAACTTCGCCCTGCAGCTCGACGCCTACGACGTGACGCGGCTGCCGGACATCTTCAGCGGCGCCATCGTGGCGCTGATCGCCATCGCGCTCGGCATGGTGGCGCTGTGGTGCTTCCCGCACGTTCACCGCCTGTTCCATTCGATGAAGAACCCGGTGTTGATGTTAGGGCTGGGGGGCTTTGTGCTGGGCCTGCTGGCGCTGGTGGGCGGAGAGATTACCCTGTTCAAAGGGCTGGATGAAATGAAGCGCCTCGCGCAAGACGATGGCTATTCGGTGCCGGCGCTGTTGACCATTACCCTGACCAAGCTGGCGGCGCTGGTGATCGCCGCCGCCTGTGGCTTTCGCGGCGGGCGCATCTTCCCGGCGGTGTTCGTCGGCGTGGCGCTGGGGCTGATGCTGCATCAACACGTTCCCGCAGTGCCGGCGGCGATCACCGTCTCCTGCGCCATCATGGGGCTGGTGCTGGTGGTGACGCGCGACGGCTGGCTCAGCCTGTTCATGGCGGTGGCGGTGGTGCCGGACCTGCATCTGCTGCCGGTGCTGTGCATCGTGATGCTGCCCGCCTGGCTGGCGCTGGCGGGCAAACCGCTGATGCTGGTGAATCGCCGGCAGCCGCCGCACGACGATTAGGCCAGCGCGAACGCCGCGGCGGCACGGGCGTGGATCGCGGTGGTGTCGAACACCGGCACCGACGCATCCCGCTCGCTCACCAGCAAGCCTATTTCGGTGCAGCCGAAAATAATCCCCTGTGCGCCCTGCTGCTCCAGATCGCTGATGATCCGGCGATACTCGTCGCGCGAGGCGTCGCGAATTTTACCCAGGCACAGTTCGTCATAGATGATGCGGTGTACGATGTCGCGATCGGCTCTGACCGGCGTCACCACGTCGATGCCGTGCAACTCCTGCAGGCGGCCGCGGTAGAAGGTCTGCTCCATGGTAAAGCGCGTGCCCAGCAGCCCGACGCGGCGAATATTTTTTTCCCGCACCTGCAGCGCCGTGGCATCGGCGATATGAATCAGCGGCAGGCCGCTGGCCTGCTCGACCGCCTCCGCCACCTTGTGCATGGTGTTGGTGCAGATCACGATCGCTTCGGCACCGGCGGCGCGCAAAGCCACTGCAGCGGCGGCCAGCAGCCGGCCGGCACCGTCCCAATCGCCCTGGTGCTGCAAGCGTTCAACCTCCTGAAAATCGACGCTGTAGAGCACGATTTTGGCCGAATGCAGCCCGCCGAGGCGCGCCTTTACCTGCTCGTTGATAGTGCGGTAATAAGGAATGGTGGATTCCCAGCTCATGCCGCCCAGCAAGCCCAACACTTTCATCATTCGTTCCTCAGCATTTTCCGACGATCCTCTGACCTTACCTGAGAATCGCCGGGCTGACGACGCCTTATTTGGCGCCGGAATTGATCGGCTGGCGCGCTTCAAACCAGCGCTGGCGCAGCGTGTCGTACAGCCAGTTGTAGGCCATGGTGTACGGCAGGAAGAACAGGAAGAAACCGATTTCCAGCATAAACGCCTGCCCCCAGGAAATGCTCAGCATCCAGGCGGCGATCGGCACCCCGATCAGGATAAAACCGGCCTCAAAGCCGACGGCGTGCAGCGCACGCACTTTCAGGTTACGCACCACCCGGCTGACCGGCCACAGACGGTCGAACACCGTGTTGTAAACCATGTTCCACAGCATCGCGACGGTGGAGAGCATCACCGCCAACGCACCGACCTGCACCATTGAGCGGTTGAGCAGCCACGCGCCCAGCGGGGCGCAAACCATCACGGCGATGGCCTCGAAACCGACGGCGTGGACGATACGTTCAATGAGAGACTTGTTTTGCAGTTGCATACATCACCTTTTATTCGACAGTTGTTGCGAAAGCCAGGTGATTATCATCGCTTTTTTGGGTAGATTAAAAATAGGTTCCATCGATAAAGTAGATACATATGCACTACTCACCGGAAGCGTTACAAGCCTTTGTGGAAGCCGCCGCCCTGGGCTCATTTTCCGCCGCCGCGCGCAAGCTGCGTAAAAGCCAATCCACCGTCAGCACCGCCATCGCCAATCTGGAAGCAGACCTGGCCTTGACGCTGTTCGATCGCAGCGCGCGCCAGCCGGTGCTCACCGCCGCCGGCCGCAAAGTGTTGGGGCACGTACAGGAGATCCTGGCCGCCAGCGAGCGGCTCGATGCATTGAGCATTCAGCTGGCGGGCAACGTCGAACCGCGCCTGAGCATGGTGTTTTCCGACACTTACCAGCCCAAGCACCACGACAGCCTGATGCAGCGGTTCGAACAGCGTTATCCGGAGATTGAACTGGAATGGATGATCGCCGAAGAAGGCGACGTCATCGATCTGCTGCAGAGCGGCCGCGCGCACCTGGGCATGGTGGAAGTGCAAAAAACCTATCCGCCGGATATTGCCTTTTCCCGGCTGCCTGAACAGACCGAAATGGGGCTGTTCGTCGCCCATCAGCACCCGCTGGCGCAGGTCGCTGCGCCGACGCCGGAACAGTTATCCAGCACCCGTCAGCTGATCCTGAACACCTACACCGGCGCCGAGGCGGCCAGGCAAGGAGGATTGGTGTGGTCGGCGCCCAGCTATCTGCTGCTGCTGGAGATGGCGGAACAGGGATTCGGTTGGGCGGTGTTGCCGCACTGGCTGGTGCAGCAATACGGCCACGGCAGGCTCACCCAGCTGCGCCCGCGCGGCTGGCCCAAACTGATTTCGGTGGATGCGGTGTGGTCGAAACTGACCCCGCCGGGCCCGGCGGGGTACTGGATGCTGGAGCGGCTGTTGGAAGACGACGCGGCTCAAGCGGCGGCGTTGCGCGAATGAATCACGCGCGAGAGGGTATCGAGCAGTTCGGGGATGTCCCTCTTCGGCAGCATCACTTCGATGAAAGCCAGCCGATCGCCGTCCGCTACCTCACGCAGCGCCTGGCTCAACCCCTCAGCATCGCTGACGCGCAACGCCTTCACCGGCCGATCGCCTGCCAGCGCCGCCGGCAGCTGTGTCCAATTCCAAGGCGCAATGTCATTGTAACTCTGCTCCGGCCCGTGGATGGCGCGCTCGATGGCGTACCCCTGATTATTCAGCACGAAGATCACCGGTTTAAGCCCGTCGCGCAGCATCGATCCCAGTTCCTGCACGGTGAGCTGCGCGGCACCGTCGCCGACCAGCAGCACGACCCGTCGCTGCGGTTCGGCGGTCTGCACGCCGAACGCCGCCGGTAAGGTATAGCCGATCGATCCCCACAGCGCCTGCACGATCATCCGGCTGCCGCGCGGCAGCGTTAACGTGGCCGCACCAAAACAGGCCGTGCCTTGATCGGCCAGCACGATATCGTCCGGCCGCAGAAAATCCTGCATCTGTCGCCAGAAAGCGTGTTGATCCAGCCCTTCGCCCGCCGCTTCCGGCAACGCAGGGCGGGCGATCGTCGGCAACGGCCAGCGCGCCGCCAGCGACAGGCTCAGGCGATGCAGCGCCAGCACGGCATCTCGCATCGGAATGCGGTTGAACCGCCGCCGCCCTACCCAGGCTTCGAACGGCTGGATATCGATGCACTTTTCCATCGGCAGATGATGAGTGAATCCCCCGGTGATGGTGTCGGTGAAGCGCACGCCAACGTTGATCACCACGTCGGCGTTTTCGATCGACTGTTGCACCGCCGGATCGCTGGCGCCGCCGCAGTAGGTGCCGACAAAACCGGCGCGGTTCTCATCCAGCACGCCCTTGCCGAGCAGCAGGCTGGCGTGTGGGATCGCCACTTCCTGCATCCAGCTATCCAGCGCCGTTTCAACGCCGAAGCGATCGGCCAAAAAATCCGCCAGCAGCGACACCCGCCGCGCCCCCAGCAGCTTTTCACGCGCCGCCGCGATAAACGCCCGCAATGCGTTTTGCGACAACCCGGCCTGACGCAGCATCAGCGGCGCCGGTTTGGCCGGCAGCAGCGCTTGCGCGACGTCGCTGGGCAACATCAGGTAAACCGGGCGATGTTCCAGCAAGGCAGCACCGATCAGGCGATCGATCTCCACGGCGGCGTTGTCGGCGGTCAGATTAGCCTGGGCAACGCTGACCTCTTTGGCGATCCGGGCGAAGTGGGTGAAGTCGCCATCCCCCAGCGAATGGTGCAGCAAATCGCCGGCGCGCTGGGCGCGCAGCGCCGGGGTGCCGACGACGTGGATCACCGGCAGATATTCGGCATAGCTGCCGGCTACGCCGTTCAGCGCGCTCAACTCACCGACGCCAAACGTGGTCAGCAGCGCCGCCGCCGGTTTGCAGCGCGCATAGCCGTCAGCCGCATAGGCGGCGTTCAACTCGTTGGCGCAACCTACCCAGCTGACCTGCGGATGCGCAATGACGTGATCAAGGAATTGCAGGTTGTAATCCCCCGGCACGCCAAAGACGTGGCGGATGCCAATCTGAGCCAGACGATCGAGCAGATAATCGGCCACCGTATAGATCTGAGTCATGATCATCACCTGTCTGCAGCTGGAGCGATTATCTTTAAGTATCGAAGATGTTGTTCAAATTTCGAACGATGGCTCTCGCCTCAATCGGCAACCTGGCGTTACATGCCGGCCTTGTGATCCTTCCCCCGGCAGCGCGGAGTGAAAACGCATACACTTAAAGCACTTCACCTCTCGTCGACAAGGATACCCATGTCCTACCAAGCCTCTCCCTCCCGTTATCAAGAGATGGAATACCGGCGCTGCGGCCGCAGCGGGCTGAAGCTGCCCGCGGTCTCGCTCGGGCTGTGGCACAACTTTGGTGACGCCACGCTGTATGACAACGCCCGCGGCCTGATCCGCTGCGCCTTCGATCGCGGCATTACCCATTTCGATCTGGCTAACAACTACGGCCCGCCGCCCGGCGCCGCCGAGGAGAATTTTGGCCGCATTCTCAACGCCGATCTGCGGGCCTGGCGCGACGAGCTGATCGTTTCATCCAAAGCCGGTTACACCATGTGGCCCGGCCCCTATGGCGACTGGGGCTCGAAAAAGTACCTGGTCGCCAGTCTCGATCAGAGCCTCAAGCGCATGGGGTTGGAATATGTGGATATCTTTTATCACCATCGTCCGGACCCGGAAACGCCGCTGGAAGAAACCATGGCGGCGCTGGATCTGCTGGTGCGTCAGGGCAAAGCGCTGTATGTCGGCCTGTCCAACTACCCGGCCGAGCGCGCGCGGCAGGCGTTCGACATTCTGCAGCGCCTCGGCACGCCGTGCGTGATCCACCAGCCCAAGTATTCGATGTTGGAACGCGGACCGGAGGCGGGATTGCTGGATACATTGGCGGAACATGGCGTCGGTGCCATCGCCTTCTCGCCGCTGGCGGGCGGCCTGCTGACCGACCGCTACCTGCACGGCGTTCCGCAAGATTCCCGCGCTGCCAGCGGCAGCCGCTTCCTGCAGCCGGAACAGCTGACCGCCGACCGACTGGACAAGGTGCGCCGCCTCGATGCGCTGGCGCGGCAACGCGGGCAGAAGCTGTCGCAGATGGCCCTGGCCTGGGTGCTGCGCGGCGATCGCGTCACCTCGGTGCTGATCGGCGCCAGCAAGAATGCGCAGATAGAAGACGCGGTGGGCATGCTGGCCAACCGTCGCTTCAGTGAAGAAGAGCTCGCGCAGATCGAGCAAATCTTATTGTAATCGCTTACAAATAACGCCGCTCAATCGAGCGGCCATACTCCAGAAAAATCTCAAATCTCGGCCTGCGGCGTCCTTTTCAGAGTTGTTCTCAGATTCAACCCTATATTGCCGGCGCTATGATGCCGATATTGCAGTAAAAATAACGATAAGGCCGCTTTTTAAACTGATGAACGCGCTTCATAAAGTGATCAACGGCCAAGCCGCGCAAGCGGGAAGGAGAAGTCATGTTTAAACCTCTGCTCTTGGCCGCCATCCTGGCGGCGACGGTGCTGCCCGCCGCACAGCAGGCGCATGCCGAAGGCCTCAGCATCGATCTGATGCCGGGCGTTTCATTACGCATCGGCGATCAGGACAATCGCGGCCGTTACTGGGACGGTTACGACTGGCGCGATCGCGATTGGTGGCGCTCACATCAGGGGCGTTATCTCGGTGACCGCAGCCCGCGCGGCTATTACTGGGATGGCTATCGCTGGCGCGACCGCGACTACTGGCGCAAATATTACTACTCTCGCGACGGGCGCTATTACAAATGCGACCATCATTGCGACAAGCATTACTGGAAGAAAGAGAAAAAACACCACCACGATCATGACCGCGATCGCTGGCGCCGTCACGGCGACGACGACCGCGATTAACCACGACGAGCCGGCGCAACGCCGGCCCGCGCTGTTTCGCTTACAGCACGCTGCCGATCAGCAGATAGCCGTTCAACCCAACCACCACCACTACGATCAGTTTACCCAGGTTTTGCACCACCGGACCGTTGACCATCTCGCCCATCAGCGCCCGATTGCCGGTGAAAGCCAGCAGCGGCACCAACGCCAGCGCAATGCCGAAGCTCAGCAACACCTGGCTCAGCACCAGAATGCGCGTCGCGTCCATCCCCAGCATGATGACGATAAACGACGGCAGCATGGTCACCGCACGGCGCAGCCACAGCGGGATATGAAAATGCACGAACCCCTGCATCACCACCTGCCCCGCCAACGTGCCCACCACGGTAGAAGAGAGGCCGGCAGCCACCAGGCTCAGGCCGAACACGGTCGCGGCGGCGTGCCCGAGCAGCGGTTGCAGCATCAGGTAGGCCACGTCGAGATCGGCGATGCCGCTGTGGCCGCTGAAATGAAACGCGGCGGCGGCGGTGGCCATCATCGCCAGATTAACGAAACCGGCGATGGTCATGGCCACGGCGACGTCGACTTTGGTGGCGGCATAGCGCTCCGCCTTGTCGTGCTCGCCGCCGATTTGGGTGAGCGATGAATGCAGATAGATCACGTGCGGCATAATCGTGGCGCCCAATACCCCGGCGGCCAGGAATACCGCATCGCCGTTAGGCAAATCGGGCAGCGCCATGCCCTGCAACAGCGGCGCCAGCTGCGGTTGTGAGAACGCCAGTTCGACGATGTAGGCAGCAGCGACGAACAGCAACAGGCCACCAATCACCAGTTCCAGCGGCTTTTGCCCACGCTTTTGCAGCATCAGAATTAAAAAGGTGGCGATGCCGGTCAGTACCGCCCCCTGCAGCAGGGAGACGCCAAGCAGAAGCTTGAAGCCGATCGCCGCGCCGATAAACTCAGCCAGATCGGTCGCCATGGCGATGATCTCCGCCTGTACCCAATAAGCCCATACCGCCGGCCGCGGAAAGCGATCGCGAATATGCTCGGCCAGGTTTTTTCCGGTGGCGATCCCCAGCTTGGCGGACAACAGCTGGATCAGCATCGCCATCACGTTGGCCCAGACCACTACCCACAGCAGGCTGTAGCCGAACGAAGCGCCGGCCTGAATGTTGGTGGCGAAGTTGCCGGGATCGATATAGCCGATAGCGGCGATAAAGGCGGGCCCCATGAGCGAGAGTTTGATTTTTCTGGCGGAGCGACCGGAGGTGGTTTCAACCACGCGACTGTTCAGCATATGTTGAACCCTTACTGAAATTACGTTTATCTCCACTCTATATAAATGATAATAATTATCAAGCGCATTTATAGCGGTAAAACTTATCTCTGTAATAGCCAACATTAACGGTTTTATCGTAGGGTTCAGTGCGGAGCTGGCCGATTTCCGTGCTTTTCTGATGGGATTTTGGCTGCAATACCCCTGAAAGACAGGTTAGCACAAGAATACGAATTTCCTATTCCTGCTTTAACATCTTGATTTTTTATGCTTTTACGCAACACTTTAGGAGAACCCCCACTATGATTTTCCATATTTGCAATAGAAGTCTCGTTTTTAAACGTAGCGTTACATAAAATGACAGCCGAAATTCAGCCTGCCTCAAATTTGGAGCAAACATGTCCCATATTGCGCACTTTGCGTTGGCGATAGTGGTGGTGGCGATCCTGGCCCTGTTGGTGTGCCGCGATCGCAAGAGCATCCGCATTCGTTATGTTATTCAATTACTGGTTATCGAAGTACTGCTGGCCTACTTTTTCCTGCATTCGGAAGCGGGTTTGGGCTTCGTAAAAGGATTCGCCGCGCTGTTTGACAAACTGCTCGGGTTTGCGGGACAAGGGACTGATTTCGTATTCGGCGGCATGGGCGACAAAGGCCTGGCGTTCTTCTTCCTGAAGGTGCTGTGCCCGATCGTGTTCATTTCTGCGCTGATCGGTATTCTGCAGTACATCAAAGTGCTGCCGTTCATCATCCGCATTATCGGCACCGTGCTGTCGAAAGTGAACGGCATGGGCAAGCTGGAGTCGTTCAACGCCGTCAGCTCGCTGATCCTGGGGCAGTCCGAAAACTTCATCGCCTACAAGGATATCCTGGGCAAGATGTCGGAAAAGCGCATGTACACCATGGCGGCGACCGCGATGTCTACGGTATCCATGTCCATCGTCGGCGCCTACATGACCATGCTGGACGCCAAGTTCGTGGTGGCGGCGCTGGTATTGAACATGTTCAGCACCTTTATCGTGCTGTCGCTGGTCAACCCGTACGACACCAATAAAGAAGAAGAGCTGCACCTCGGCAACCTGCACGAAGGCCAGAGCTTCTTCGAAATGTTGGGCGAGTACATCCTGGCCGGCTTTAAAGTAGCGATTATCGTGGCCGCGATGCTGATCGGCTTCATCGCCCTGATCGCCGCGCTTAACGGTGTGTTCAGCGCCATCTTCGGCCTGAGCTTCCAGGAAATCCTCGGCTACTTCTTCTACCCGTTCGCCTGGATCATGGGCATTCCTAAGCACGAAGCCCTGCAGGTTGGCAGCATCATGGCCACCAAGCTGGTTTCCAACGAGTTCGTGGCCATGATGGAGCTGCAGAAAGTGTCTGCCGAACTGTCGCCGCGCAGCCTGGGGATCCTGTCGGTGTTCCTGGTGTCCTTCGCCAACTTCTCTTCCATCGGTATCGTGGCCGGTGCGATCAAGGGCCTGAACGAACACCAGGGCAACGTGGTGTCGCGCTTTGGCCTGAAGCTGGTGTACGGCTCTACGCTGGTCAGCATCCTGTCCGCTTCCATCGCGGGCCTGGTGCTGGGCTAAGCCTCTCGAACCTACTGCGATAACAAGGCGCCTGCGGGCGCCTTTTTTGTTGACCTGCATTCGGCGAAGGTGAAATGACGCAAAGCAAAAAGCCGACCCTGAGGTCGGCTTTTTAAATTGTGGTGGAGCTAGACGGGATCGAACCGTCGACCTCTTGCATGCCATGCAAGCGCTCTCCCAGCTGAGCTATAGCCCCACAAAAGTGGTACGCATTGACCGGCGTTACGGTATCCCCAACCTTGCTGAGAAGAAGGTTGGTGGAGCTAGACGGGATCGAACCGTCGACCTCTTGCATGCCATGCAAGCGCTCTCCCAGCTGAGCTATAGCCCCGTTCCACAATCACTTTGTGCTGTGAACGGGGCGCATAATATGAAACCCGCTCAAAGCTGTCAACGGCTAAATTGAATTACTGAATCAAGCGTTGAAAAAGCCGCCAAATCAGCATGTTTGGCACCAAAAAATCATCACTTTGCGCAGAGTTCAGCCATTTTGAGCGTTACATCTCAAAATGGCGAAAGACCCTGCATATCACGTTGATTTTTAATTAACGGAATGTTAGCGAAATGCGCTTGAGTCGGACTCCTGCGCGGCATAGACTGCCCGCGCCTTAAACTTCATTACTATAAACCGAGTCCGTCATGTCTTTGCATTCACCAAAAGAAATCGCCGCCCTCGCCGTTCAGGCCGGGGTGAACAAAAGCCGCGCCCCTCTCGCTAATCTGTTGATTCTGGGCTTTCTCGCCGGCGCCTTTATCGCTACCGGCTTTCTGCTGGATATTCACGTCATCGGCACCCTGCCGGCCGAATGGGGCTCTTTCGGCGCCCTATTAGGTGCGGCGGTGTTCCCTATCGGCCTGATCCTGACCATTCTGGCCGGCGGCGAACTGCTGACCGGCAACATGATGACCTTGCCGATGGCCTGGTTCGCCCGCGAAATCCCCGCTATCGCCGTGCTGCGCAACTGGTTTTGGGTCACCCTGGCCAACTTCGCCGGCAGCGTGGCCGTCGCCTACTTCTTCGGCCATCTGCTGGGCCTGACCGAGGGCGCGTTTTTGCATAAAACGCTGGCCATCGCGCAGGCCAAAGTGGATGCGGACTTCCTGCACGCCTTTATTTCCGGCGTCGGCTGCAACTGGCTGGTGTGCCTGGCGGTATGGTTAGCCTTCGCCAGCAGGGATGTACCGGGTAAAGTCATCGGCATGTGGTTCCCGGTCATGGCTTTTGTCGCCATCGGCTTCCAGCACGTGGTGGCGAATATGTTCATCATACCGGCGGCCATCTTTGCCGGCGGCATGGGTTGGGAGCAATACCTGCCTAACTTTGCTGCGGTATTCCTCGGCAACGCGCTGGGCGGGGCCGGCTTTGTCGGGTTGATGTATTTCCTCGCCTATCGCCCGGGATTGCCGGCCGGCGAACAAGCCTGATAAACGACAATAAAAAAGCCCCGGGATCGCTCCTCGGGGCTTTTTCTTTATGGATGGCGTATCAGCCTAATCAGGCCTGCGCTTCACGCTCGGCGATGTAAGCCAGCGCCATATCGATGCGCTGCAGCGAACGCTTCTGGCCGATCGCATGCACGGTCACGTCCATGCCCGGCGACTGACCGGCGCCGGTCACCGCCACGCGCAGCGGCATGCCAACCTTGCCCATGCCGACGCCCAGCTCGTCCGCCGTACCCTGAATGGCATCATGCACGTTTTCCGGCGTCCAGACGGTGATGGCGGCCAGCTTGGCGCGCACCGCTTCCAGCGGCTGACGTGCAACCGGGCGCAGGTGTTTCTTGGCGGCGTCGGCGTCGAACTCGCTGAAGTCTTCGTAGAAGTAACGGCAAGACTCCGCCATTTCCTTCAGCGTCTTGCAACGCTCGCCCAGAAGCTTGACGATGTCCTTCAGTTCCGGGCCGTTGCGGGTTTCAAGACCCAGTTGCTCAACGTGCCACGCCAGATGCACCGCCACTTCTTCCGCCGGCATATGGTTGATGTAGTGGTGGTTCAGCCATTGCAGCTTCTCGGTGTTGAACGCACTGGCAGATTTGTTGATCGCTTCCAGCGTGAAGAACTCTTTCATCTCATCGATGGAGAAGATCTCCTGATCGCCGTGGGACCAGCCCAGACGCACCAGGTAATTCAGCAGCGCCTGCGGCAGGTAGCCGTCATCGCGATACTGCATCACGCCCACCGCGCCGTGGCGCTTGGACAGCTTTTTACCGTCGTCGCCGAGGATCATCGACACGTGCGCGTATTCCGGCACCGGCGCGCCCAGCGCTTTGAGAATGTTAATCTGACGCGGGGTGTTGTTGATGTGGTCTTCACCGCGGATCACATGGGTGATTTCCATGTCCCAGTCATCGACGACGACGCAGAAGTTATAGGTTGGCGAACCGTCGGTGCGGCGGATGATCAGATCGTCCAGCTCCTGGTTGCTGAATTCGATCGGGCCGCGAATTTTGTCGTCGAAAATCACCGAACCTTCCTGCGGGTTGCGGAAACGCACCACGTGCGGCTCGTCGTCGGTGTGGCTGCACTGGCTGTCGCGGCAGTGGCCGTCATAACGCGGCTTCTCGCCGTTTTCCATCTGCTTCTCGCGCAGCGCTTCCAGGCGTTCCTTGGAGCAATAGCATTTATAGGCGGTGCCCTGCTCCAGCATCTCGTCGATGACCGCGTTATAGCGATCGAAACGCTTGGTCTGGAAATACGGGCCTTCATCCCAATCCAGGTTCAACCAGTTCATGCCATCCATAATTGCGTCGATCGCGTCCTGGGTGGAGCGTTCCAGATCGGTATCTTCGATACGCAGAACGAACTCACCGCCCGCATGGCGGCTGAACAACCAGGAATAAAGTGCGGTACGCGCGCCGCCGACGTGAAGATAGCCGGTCGGGCTCGGTGCAAAACGGGTTTTGATTTTCATTGGGTTCACTGCCTTATTACGCAACGCGTGTCGGCGGTTGCCGACGATTGCTCGGAATTGAAAAAAGAGTGGACGACATTGTATCACCACGCGCTAATTCCTCAACGCCGACACGATATTGCACCGGTCGATTTCACGCGATTTGCGGCCAGTTCCGCATAACATTGCGCAAAGAATCGGCGTCTCTGGCGATAATTATCGCGCCCTGCCTAAATTTGCGGCGAACGATTGAAATCATTTTAAAAACCGTTGACTCACTTTGAACTATCCCTATAATGCGACTCCAACAAGACGGGGCGATTAGCTCAGTTGGTAGAGCATCTCCTTTACACGGAGGGGGTCGGCGGTTCGAGCCCGTCATCGCCCACCAT
>NZ_JCAXDO010000030.1:0-2166 GCF_059740205.1 Serratia sp. LTN-2
AACATGGTTGTAACCCTGATTCACCCAATCGCGATGGACGACGGTCTGCGTTTCGCAATCCGTGAAGGCGGCCGTACCGTTGGCGCTGGTGTTGTTGCCAAAGTTATCGCTTAATCGCTGATAAAGTTTGACGCGACACGCGGTAAAAGGGCATCATTTGATGCCCTTTTTCTACGCTGTGAACTAGAACCTATCTCATCAGCGATTTTGCAGTCATAATCATTGGTGAGATGGGCTCTTAAACCGTATTGACTGAAATACGTCATAGCGTAAAACACCGGGATATCGCTAGTGCGGTATCCGATCGGTTTGGTTTGCCTCGCAATGCGAGGCAAAGTTGTTTGTTCTGAATCATCATTGTGACAGGTTGGTTTATGAGTGCGAATACCGAGGCTCAAGGGAGCGGACGCGGCCTGGAAGCGGCAAAGTGGCTGATCGTCGCCGTTCTGTTGGTTGTGGCTATTGTCGGTAACTATTACTACCGTGATTTAAGCCTGCCATTGCGCGCGCTGGCAGTTGTGCTGATCATCGCCGTTGCTGGTGCAGTGGCTCTGATGACCACCAAAGGCAAAGCCACCGTTGCGTTTGCCCGCGAAGCGCGTACCGAAGTACGTAAAGTGATTTGGCCAACTCGTCAGGAAACGCTACACACCACGTTGATCGTTGCCGCGGTAACCGCCGTGATGTCACTGATTCTGTGGGGGCTGGATGGTATTCTGGTCCGTCTGGTGTCGTTTATTACTGGCCTGAGGTTCTAAAATGTCTGAAGCTCCAAAAAAACGTTGGTACGTCGTTCAGGCGTTTTCCGGTTTTGAAGGTCGCGTAGCGCAATCGCTGCGTGAACACATCAAACTGCACGATATGGAAGAGCTGTTCGGCGAAGTGATGGTGCCTACGGAAGAAGTGGTTGAAATCCGTGGCGGCCAGCGTCGCAAGAGCGAGCGTAAGTTCTTCCCTGGCTATGTGCTGGTGCAAATGGTAATGAATGACGCCAGCTGGCACCTGGTGCGCAGCGTACCGCGCGTCATGGGGTTCATCGGCGGTACTTCTGACCGTCCTGCGCCGATCAGCGATAAAGAAGTTGATGCGATCATGAACCGCCTGCAGCAGGTTGGTGACAAGCCGCGTCCGAAAACGCTGTTCGAGCCGGGCGAGCTGGTGCGCGTCAACGACGGCCCGTTTGCCGATTTCAACGGCGTGGTCGAAGAAGTCGATTACGAGAAGAGCCGCCTGAAAGTTTCCGTTTCCATCTTCGGCCGTGCAACGCCGGTGGAACTGGACTTCAGCCAGGTTGAAAAAGGCTGATCGAATAATCAGCAGTAAGCGGTCCGTTGCCGCTTGTCAAAGGCGCGAAATTGAACTACAATTTCGCGCCTTTTGTTTTTAGATGCCTTGCCTGACGTTTGTTCGGCGAGGTTAAACACGGGGAGCCTCTCACGAGGCGATACTACCCAAACCGAGGAAATTTAAATGGCCAAGAAAGTACAAGCCTACGTTAAGCTGCAAGTTGCAGCTGGTATGGCTAACCCGAGCCCGCCAGTTGGTCCAGCTCTGGGTCAGCAAGGCGTTAACATCATGGAATTCTGTAAGGCGTTCAATGCTAAGACTGACAGCATTGAAAAAGGTCTGCCGATTCCGGTTGTTATTACCGTTTATTCTGATCGCTCCTTCACTTTCGTTACCAAAACCCCGCCAGCAGCAGTACTGCTGAAAAAAGCGGCTGGTATCAAGTCTGGTTCCGGTAAGCCGAACAAAGACAAAGTAGGTAAAGTGACCCGTGCTCAGGTACGTGAAATCGCAGAAACCAAAGCTGCGGACATGACTGGTTCTGACGTTGAAGCGATGACTCGCTCCATCGAAGGTACCGCTCGTTCCATGGGCCTGGTAGTGGAGGATTAAGAGATGGCTAAGCTGACCAAGCGCATGCGCGTGATCCGTGACAAAGTTGATGCTACTAAACAGTATGACATCACTGAAGCTGTTGCTCTGCTGAAAGAGCTGGCCACCGCTAAATTCGTAGAAAGCGTTGACGTTGCCGTGAACCTCGGCATCGACGCTCGTAAATCTGACCAAAACGTTCGTGGCGCTACCGTTCTGCCACACGGCACCGGTCGTTCCGTTCGCGTTGCCGTATTTGCCCAAGGCGCTAACGCTGAAGCAGCGAAA
>NZ_JCAXDO010000030.1:2201-30603 GCF_059740205.1 Serratia sp. LTN-2
GGCTGACCAGATCAAGAAAGGCGAAATGAACTTCGACGTTGTTATTGCTTCTCCGGATGCAATGCGCGTTGTAGGTCAACTGGGCCAGATCCTGGGTCCACGCGGCCTGATGCCAAACCCGAAAGTGGGTACCGTTACTCCGAACGTTGCTGAAGCTGTGAAAAACGCTAAAGCAGGTCAGGTTCGCTACCGTAACGACAAAAACGGCATCATCCATACCACTATCGGTAAGGTTGATTTCGACGCAGACAAACTGAAAGAAAACCTGGAAGCCCTGCTGGTTGCGCTGAAAAAAGCAAAACCTTCTCAGGCGAAAGGCATGTACATCAAGAAAGTTAGCCTCTCCACCACCATGGGTGCTGGCGTTGCTATCGATCAGAGCGGTCTGTCTGCTGCAGCGAACTAATCGCACTTGCGATTATCGCTTTGACTTGGGGCCGAGATTTGTCTAGAATCTTATGCCCCAAGGTTTTGCTATTGGCTATGCCGTAAGCAAAACAAAGATTTTTCGGTTGGAGCCTGGCCTATCCAGGCCTCCGTCCAAGACCGCAGGTGTATCGCAAGATACTTAATCCTTCCTGCGTAGACGGTGACAGAGCCTAAGAAAATTTTTCTTTTTTATAAAAGAATGTCTTTGCTGGATTCTGCTCACCGTGTTAAGCCGCTCGGCGTGGCGTTTTACAAAGCGCCGAGTGAAGTGAGTTCCGGGGATTTTCCCCGGCTAATCCAGGAGCAAAAAGCTAATGGCATTAAATCTTCAAGACAAACAAGCGATTGTTGCTGAAGTCAGCGAAGTAGCCAAAGGCGCGCTGTCTGCGGTTGTTGCGGATTCCCGCGGCGTTACCGTAGATAAAATGACTGAACTGCGTAAAGCAGGTCGTGAAGCTGGCGTTTACATGCGTGTTGTTCGCAACACCCTGATGCGTCGCGTAGTTGAAGGCACTCCATTCGAATGCCTGAAAGACACGTTTGTCGGTCCAACCTTGATTGCATTCTCTCACGAACACCCGGGCGCTGCTGCTCGTCTGTTCAAAGAGTTCGCGAAAGCGAATGCAAAATTCGAGGTTAAAGCTGCGGCCTTTGAAGGTGAGCTGATCCCAGCGGCGCAAATCGACCGCCTGGCGACGCTGCCAACTTACGAAGAAGCGATCGCACGCCTGATGGCAACCATGAAAGAAGCCGCTGCCGGCAAACTGGTTCGCACTCTGGCTGCAGTACGCGATCAGAAAGAAGCGGCGTAAGCCCCTCTTTCTTAGCCTTTGCTAACGTATTTAAACTATTTCTGAATTTTAGGAACAATTGTTATGTCTATCACTAAAGACCAAATCCTGGAAGCAGTTGCCGCTATGTCCGTAATGGACGTTGTTGAACTGGTTTCCGCTATGGAAGAAAAATTCGGCGTTTCTGCTGCTGCTGCTGTAGCTGTAGCTGCTGGCCCAGCTGAAGCTGCTGAAGAGAAAACTGAATTCGACGTTATCCTGAAAGCTGCAGGCGCTAACAAAGTTGCTGTTATCAAAGCAGTACGTGGCGCTACCGGCCTGGGTCTGAAAGAAGCTAAAGACCTGGTTGAATCTGCTCCAGCCGCTCTGAAAGAAGGCGTGAGCAAAGATGACGCAGAAGCTCTGAAAAAATCTCTGGAAGAAGCTGGCGCAGAAGTTGAAGTTAAATAAGCCAACCTTTCCGGTTGCAGCCTAGTCTTTTAGGCTGATGGCTGGTGACTTTTTAGTCACCAGCCTTTTTGCGCTGTAGGGCGCCAGTAGCGTTTCACACTGTTTGGCTGCTGGTTTCGCCTCCCAATGTTTGTTTCTATTGACGACTTAATATACCGCGGTCTTTGCACTACCAGGAGTTCTGGGGGAAGGCGCGATGAAATGGTTTAAGCGTGATAGCAAGAGACATTGCGGAAAGTGTTCCCGCTTTCCGGTCGACAAAACGGTGTTGCATGAACTGTCCCTAATCGGACGGACAGATTGGGTCACTGATCAGCGAGCTGAGGAACCCTATGGTTTACTCCTATACCGAGAAAAAACGTATTCGTAAGGATTTTGGTAAACGTCCACAAGTGCTGGACATACCATATCTCCTTTCTATCCAGCTTGACTCGTTCCAGAAGTTTATCGAGCAAGATCCAGAAGGGCAGTACGGCCTTGAAGCCGCATTCCGTTCTGTTTTCCCTATCCAGAGCTACAGTGGCAATTCGGAGCTGCAATACGTTAGCTACCGTCTTGGTGAGCCGGTCTTCGACGTCAAAGAGTGCCAGATCCGTGGTGTGACGTTCTCTGCACCGCTGCGCGTAAAACTGCGCCTGGTTATCTATGAGCGCGAAGCGCCTGAAGGTACGGTCAAAGACATCAAGGAACAAGAAGTCTACATGGGCGAAATTCCGCTCATGACCGAAAACGGCACCTTTGTGATCAACGGTACTGAGAGGGTTATCGTATCTCAGTTGCACCGTAGTCCTGGCGTATTCTTCGACAGCGATAAGGGTAAAACCCACTCCTCGGGTAAAGTGCTGTACAACGCACGCATCATCCCTTACCGCGGTTCATGGTTGGACTTCGAGTTCGATCCGAAAGACAACCTGTTCGTGCGTATTGACCGTCGCCGCAAACTGCCTGCGACCATCATTCTGCGCGCGCTGAACTACACCACTGAACAGATCCTCGACCTGTTCTTTGACAAGATCGTCTTCGAAATCCGCGACAACAAGCTGCAGATGGAGCTGGTGCCTGAGCGCCTGCGTGGTGAGACCGCTTCGTTCGATATCGAAGCCAACGGCAAGATCTACGTAGAGAAAGGCCGTCGCATCACCGCTCGTCATATCCGTCAGCTGGAAAAAGACGACATTCAGAGCATTGAAGTACCGGTAGAGTACATCGCGGGCAAAGTGGTCGCGAAAGACTATATCGATACCAATACCGGCGAACTGATCTGCGCAGCCAACATGGAGCTGTCGCTGGATCTGCTGGCCAAGCTGAGCCAGTCTGGCCACAAGCGCATCGAAACGCTGTTCACCAACGATCTGGACCACGGCGCGTACATCTCTGAAACGCTGCGTGTCGATCCGACCAACGATCGTCTGAGCTCGCTGGTAGAAATCTACCGCATGATGCGTCCTGGTGAGCCGCCAACGCGCGAAGCTGCCGAAAGCCTGTTCGAGAACCTGTTCTTCTCCGAAGACCGCTACGATCTGTCCGCGGTTGGCCGTATGAAGTTCAACCGTTCTCTGCTGCGCGACGAGATCGAAGGTTCGGGCATCCTGAGCAAAGACGACATCATCGAAGTGATGAAGAAGCTCATCGATATCCGTAACGGCAAGGGCGAAGTGGACGATATCGACCACTTGGGCAACCGTCGTATCCGCTCCGTCGGCGAAATGGCCGAGAACCAGTTCCGCGTAGGTCTGGTGCGTGTTGAGCGTGCGGTGAAAGAGCGTCTGTCTCTGGGCGATCTGGATACCCTGATGCCTCAGGACATGATCAACGCCAAGCCGATTTCGGCGGCGGTGAAAGAGTTCTTCGGCTCCAGCCAGCTGTCCCAGTTCATGGACCAGAACAACCCGTTGTCCGAGATCACGCACAAGCGTCGTATCTCCGCACTGGGCCCGGGCGGTCTGACCCGTGAGCGCGCCGGCTTTGAAGTTCGAGACGTACACCCGACCCACTACGGCCGCGTGTGCCCAATCGAAACGCCGGAAGGTCCAAACATCGGTCTGATCAACTCCCTGTCCGTGTACGCACAGACTAACGAGTATGGCTTCCTGGAAACCCCGTACCGCCGCGTGCGTGACGGCGTGGTGACCGATGAAATCAACTACCTGTCTGCTATTGAAGAAGGCAACTTCGTTATCGCCCAGGCGAACTCCAACCTGGATGAAGAAGGCCGCTTCGTAGAAGACCTGGTCACCTGTCGTAGCAAAGGCGAATCAAGCCTGTTCAGCCGCGACCAGGTTGACTACATGGACGTATCCACCCAACAGGTTGTTTCCGTTGGTGCCTCACTGATTCCATTCCTGGAACACGATGACGCCAACCGTGCATTGATGGGTGCGAACATGCAACGTCAGGCCGTACCAACCCTGCGCGCTGACAAGCCGCTGGTCGGTACCGGTATGGAACGCGCTGTAGCGGTTGACTCCGGCGTAACCGCCGTTGCCAAACGCGGTGGTGTGATCCAGTACGTGGATGCTTCCCGTATCGTTATCAAAGTTAACGAAGACGAGATGTACCCGGGCGAAGCAGGTATCGATATTTACAACCTGACCAAGTACACCCGTTCTAACCAGAACACCTGCATCAACCAGATGCCGTGTGTGAATCTGGGTGAGCCAATCGAGCGCGGCGACGTGCTGGCGGATGGCCCATCGACAGACCTGGGCGAACTGGCACTGGGCCAGAACATGCGCGTAGCGTTCATGCCTTGGAACGGCTACAACTTCGAAGACTCCATCTTGGTCTCCGAGCGCGTGGTGCAGGAAGATCGCTTCACCACCATCCACATCCAGGAACTGGCGTGCGTGTCTCGCGACACCAAGCTGGGGCCTGAAGAGATCACTGCCGACATCCCTAACGTGGGTGAAGCTGCGCTCTCCAAACTGGATGAATCCGGTATCGTGTATATCGGTGCTGAAGTGACCGGCGGCGACATTCTGGTCGGTAAGGTAACGCCTAAAGGCGAAACCCAGCTGACGCCGGAAGAGAAACTGCTGCGTGCGATC
This sequence comes from Serratia sp. LTN-2, assembly GCF_059740205.1. Lineage (NCBI taxonomy): Bacteria > Pseudomonadati > Pseudomonadota > Gammaproteobacteria > Enterobacterales > Yersiniaceae > Serratia > Serratia sp. LTN-2. The sequence goes on from NZ_JCAXDO010000030.1 coordinate 6,919, forward strand.
TTCGGTGAGAAAGCGTCTGACGTTAAAGACTCTTCTCTGCGTGTACCGAACGGCGTTTCCGGTACGGTTATCGACGTGCAGGTCTTCACCCGCGATGGCGTGGAAAAAGACAAGCGCGCGTTGGAAATCGAAGAGATGCAGCTGAAGCAGGCGAAGAAAGACCTGACTGAAGAACTGCAGATCCTGGAAGCCGGCCTGTTCGCACGTATCCACGCGGTGCTGGTTGCCGGTGGCATCGAAGCCGACAAGCTGAGCAAACTGCCGCGCGATCGCTGGCTGGAACTGGGCCTGACCGACGAAGAGAAGCAAAACCAGCTGGAGCAGCTGGCTGAGCAGTACGACGAACTGAAATCCGACTTCGAGAAGAAGCTGGAAGCCAAGCGTCGTAAGATCACTCAGGGCGACGATCTGGCGCCGGGCGTGCTGAAAATCGTCAAGGTTTATCTGGCCGTTAAACGTCAGATCCAACCGGGTGACAAGATGGCGGGCCGCCACGGTAACAAGGGTGTTATCTCCAAGATCAACCCGATCGAAGATATGCCTTACGATGAAAACGGCACGCCGGTAGACATCGTACTGAACCCGCTGGGCGTACCATCACGTATGAACATCGGTCAGATCCTGGAAACCCACCTGGGTATGGCTGCGAAAGGCATTGGTGAGAAGATCAACCAAATGCTGAAGCAGCAGCAGGAAGTGGCCAAGCTGCGTGAGTTCATCCAGAAGGCCTACGATCTGGGCGACGACGTTTGCCAGAAAGTTGACCTGAACACCTTCAGCGACGACGAAGTGCTGCGTCTGGCAGAGAACCTGAAAAAAGGTATGCCGATCGCAACGCCGGTGTTTGACGGTGCGAAAGAGACTGAAATCAAGAAGCTGCTGGAAATGGGCGGAATCCCGACCTCCGGTCAGATCACGCTGTTCGATGGCCGTACCGGTGAGCAATTCGAGCGCCAGGTTACTGTCGGCTATATGTACATGCTGAAACTGAACCACTTGGTTGACGATAAAATGCACGCCCGTTCAACCGGTTCTTACAGCTTGGTTACTCAGCAACCTCTGGGTGGTAAGGCGCAGTTCGGTGGTCAACGCTTCGGTGAGATGGAAGTGTGGGCACTGGAAGCATACGGCGCGGCTTATACCCTGCAGGAAATGCTCACCGTTAAGTCGGATGACGTTAACGGCCGTACCAAGATGTACAAAAACATCGTGGATGGCGATCACCGGATGGAGCCAGGCATGCCGGAATCCTTCAACGTACTGTTGAAAGAAATCCGCTCGCTCGGCATCAACATCGAACTGGAAGACGAGTAATCGTCATGCCGGCTCAGGCTCCCCGCCTAAGGGAGCCTGAGGGTGGTTGTTCAGGTCACACGGGTACCTACTGCGGTTGTGGGTACCCAACAGGTTTAACTCCGACAGGAGCCAATCCGTGAAAGACTTATTGAAGTTTCTGAAAGCGCAAACTAAGACCGAAGAGTTTGATGCGATCAAGATTGCTCTGGCCTCGCCAGACATGATCCGTTCGTGGTCGTTCGGTGAAGTTAAGAAGCCGGAAACCATTAACTACCGTACGTTCAAACCTGAACGTGACGGCCTTTTCTGCGCCCGTATCTTCGGGCCGGTAAAAGATTACGAGTGCCTGTGCGGTAAGTACAAGCGCTTGAAACACCGCGGCGTGATCTGTGAGAAGTGCGGCGTTGAAGTGACCCAGACCAAAGTGCGCCGTGAGCGCATGGGCCACATCGAGCTGGCTTCGCCGACCGCGCACATCTGGTTCCTGAAATCGCTGCCATCCCGCATCGGTTTGCTGCTGGATATGCCGCTGCGTGACATCGAACGCGTACTGTACTTCGAATCCTATGTGGTGGTCGAAGGCGGTATGACCAACCTCGAGCGTCGTCAGATCCTGACCGAAGAGCAGTATCTGGACGCGCTGGAAGAGTTCGGTGACGAATTCGACGCCAAGATGGGTGCGGAAGCTATTCAGGCCCTGTTGAAAAACATGGATCTGGAAGCCGAGTGCGAGCAGCTGCGTGAAGAGCTGAACGAAACCAACTCCGAAACCAAGCGCAAGAAGCTGACCAAGCGTATCAAGCTGCTGGAAGCGTTCGTACAGTCCGGTAACAAGCCGGAGTGGATGATCCTGACCGTGCTGCCGGTACTGCCGCCGGATCTGCGTCCTCTGGTTCCGCTGGATGGCGGCCGTTTCGCGACGTCGGATCTGAACGATCTGTATCGCCGCGTGATCAACCGTAACAACCGTCTGAAACGCCTGCTGGATCTGGCTGCGCCTGACATCATCGTGCGCAACGAAAAGCGTATGCTGCAAGAAGCGGTAGATGCCCTGCTGGATAACGGCCGTCGCGGTCGTGCGATCACCGGTTCCAACAAACGTCCTCTGAAATCTTTGGCCGACATGATCAAAGGTAAGCAGGGTCGTTTCCGTCAGAACCTGCTCGGTAAACGCGTTGACTACTCCGGCCGTTCCGTAATCACCGTAGGTCCATACCTGCGTCTGCATCAGTGCGGTCTGCCTAAGAAGATGGCGCTGGAGCTGTTCAAACCGTTCATCTACGGCAAGTTGGAGCTGCGTGGCCTGGCCACCACCATCAAAGCCGCCAAGAAAATGGTTGAGCGTGAAGAAGCCGTCGTTTGGGATATCCTGGACGAAGTGATCCGCGAACACCCGGTACTGCTGAACCGTGCACCAACCCTGCACCGTTTGGGTATCCAGGCGTTTGAACCGGTTCTGATCGAAGGTAAAGCGATCCAGCTGCACCCGCTGGTTTGTGCGGCCTATAACGCCGACTTCGATGGTGACCAGATGGCTGTTCACGTACCGCTGACGCTGGAAGCCCAGCTGGAAGCGCGTGCGCTGATGATGTCCACCAACAACATCCTGTCCCCAGCGAACGGCGAGCCAATCATCGTTCCTTCTCAGGACGTTGTACTGGGTCTGTACTACATGACCCGCGACTGTGTTAACGCCAAAGGCGAAGGCATGGTGCTGAACGGTTCCAAAGAAGCTGAGCGTGTTTACCGCGCCGGCCTGGCGTCTCTGCATGCGCGCGTTAAAGTGCGTATCACCGAAGACGTCAAGAACGCCGAAGGCGAATGGACCTCTCAGACCAGCATCATCGACACCACCATCGGCCGCGCCATCCTGTGGATGATCGTACCGAAAGGTCTGCCGTACGCGATCGTTAACCAGCCTTTGGGCAAGAAAGCGATCTCCAAGATGCTGAACACCTGTTACCGCATCCTGGGCCTGAAGCCGACCGTTATCTTTGCTGACCAGATCATGTACACCGGTTTTGCTTACGCAGCCCGTTCCGGCGCTTCCGTAGGTATCGACGACATGGTTATCCCGGCCAAGAAAGCGGAGATCATCGAAGAAGCGGAAACCGAAGTTGCCGAGATCCAGGAGCAGTTCCAGTCTGGTCTGGTTACCGCCGGCGAACGCTACAACAAAGTGATCGATATCTGGGCTGCAGCGAACGAACGCGTTGCGAAAGCGATGATGGAAAACCTGTCGGTCGAAGACGTGGTTAACCGTGACGGCGAAGTGGAACAGCAAGTTTCCTTCAACAGCATCTTTATGATGGCCGACTCCGGTGCGCGTGGTTCCGCCGCTCAGATTCGTCAGCTGGCCGGTATGCGTGGTCTGATGGCGAAGCCGGACGGCTCCATCATCGAAACGCCAATCACCGCGAACTTCCGTGAAGGTCTGAACGTACTCCAGTACTTCATCTCCACCCACGGTGCTCGTAAAGGTCTGGCGGATACCGCACTGAAAACCGCGAACTCCGGTTATCTGACCCGTCGTCTGGTTGACGTGGCGCAGGATCTGGTGGTGACCGAAGACGACTGTGGCACCCACGACGGCATCCTGATGACTCCGGTTATCGAAGGTGGCGACGTGAAAGAGCCGCTGCGTGAACGCGTTCTGGGCCGTGTGACGGCAGAAGACGTCCTCAAGCCGGGTACGGCGGACATTCTGGTGCCACGCAACACCCTGCTGAACGAGAAGGCGTGTGACCTGTTGGAAGAGAACTCTGTCGACAGCGTTAAAGTCCGTTCCGTGGTGAGCTGTGAAACCGACTTTGGTGTGTGTGCAAACTGCTACGGTCGCGACCTGGCACGTGGCCACATCATCAACAAGGGTGAAGCCATCGGCGTTATCGCGGCACAGTCCATCGGTGAGCCGGGTACACAGCTGACGATGCGTACGTTCCACATCGGTGGTGCGGCATCTCGTGCGGCTGCTGAATCCAGCATTCAGGTGAAAAACAAGGGTAGCATCAAGCTGAGCAACGCGAAGTTCGTTATGAACGCCGCAGGCAAGCTGGTAATCACCTCGCGTAACACCGAACTGAAACTGATCGACGAATTCGGCCGTACCAAAGAAAGCTACAAGGTGCCTTACGGCGCCGTGATGGGCAAAGGCGACGGTGAAGAAGTTAACGGCGGCGAAACCGTTGCTAACTGGGATCCGCACACCATGCCGGTCATCAGTGAAGTCAGCGGCTTCATTCGCTTCGCGGACATGGTTGACGGCCAGACCATTACTCGCCAGACCGACGAACTGACCGGTTTGTCTTCTCTGGTAGTTCTGGACAGCGCAGAGCGTACCGGTAGCGGTAAAGACCTGCGTCCGGCACTGAAAATCGTTGACGCTCAGGGCGAAGACGTATTGATCCCAGGTACTGATATGCCTGCTCAATACTTCCTGCCGGGCAAAGCGATCGTTCAGCTGGAAGACGGCATTCAGATCGGTGCGGGTGATACCCTGGCGCGTATTCCTCAGGAATCCGGCGGTACCAAGGATATTACCGGTGGTCTGCCGCGCGTTGCCGACCTGTTCGAAGCACGTCGTCCGAAAGAGCCGGCAATCCTGGCTGAAATCAGCGGGATTATCTCGTTCGGTAAAGAGACCAAAGGCAAACGTCGCCTGGTGATCTCTCCGCTGGACGGCAGCGACGCTTACGAAGAGATGATTCCGAAATGGCGTCAGCTCAACGTGTTCGAAGGCGAAGTGGTGGAACGTGGCGACGTCGTATCCGACGGCCCAGAGTCTCCGCACGACATTCTGCGTCTGCGTGGCGTGCATGCGGTTACCCGCTACATCACCAACGAAGTGCAGGAAGTTTACCGTCTGCAAGGCGTTAAGATTAACGATAAGCACATCGAAGTTATCGTTCGTCAGATGCTGCGTAAAGGCACTATCGTTAGCGCTGGTGGCTCCGAGTTCCTGGAAGGCGAGCAGGCTGAAGTGTCTCGCGTCAAGATTGCCAACCGTCAGCTGGAAGCTGAAGGTAAAATCGCGGCAACCTTCTCGCGCGATCTGCTGGGTATCACCAAGGCATCCTTGGCGACCGAGTCCTTCATCTCCGCCGCATCGTTCCAGGAAACGACGCGCGTTCTGACCGAAGCTGCCGTAGCCGGCAAGCGTGATGAACTGCGTGGCCTGAAAGAGAACGTCATCGTGGGCCGTCTGATCCCAGCCGGTACCGGTTACGCTTATCATCAGGACCGCATGCGTCGTCGTGCTCAGGGTGAAACGCCGGTTGTTCCGCAAGTCAGCGCGGAAGAAGCGACGGCTAACCTGGCCGAACTGCTCAATGCAGGCCTGGGCGGCAGCGACGACGAGTAATCGTCATCCGCGCCGCGGGCCCGGCATGCCGGGCCACATCGCCAGATAAACCGCTCCTTCGGGGGCGGTTTTTTTTCGCCTCGCATCGGGTTATGACAAACTTTGCTACTATGGTTACAGCAGAATTGACCTGCGCTTTTTATCTGACAACCAAGGACAGTGCGAAACATGGACAGCCTCCTCACCTTCGAAAAACTGACGGCGCAACACCTGCCTTACCTGTATGAGATCCGTTTTTCCGTCGAAGAAAACCTGCTGCATCCGCATCAGATTCAGTATCTGCAGCGCAAACAGGCGCTGGAGGACATCAATCAGGGCGGCGGCTGGATCTGCAAGCATGGCGATGACTATGCCGGCGTGGGATTCGGGTTGTTCATCCCTGAACCGCTGATCGGCGGCCTGTTCGTGAAGCCGGAATACCAATCGCTGGGGATCGGCTCCGCCTTGTTGGCGCGAGTCACCGCCTGGATGTTTGAGCACGGCGCCGAGGCGATCCACTTAACCACCGATCCGGGCTCCAGGGCCGAAGGCTTTTATCAACATCATGGCTGGGTCGTGGTCGGGCTGGATGAATTCGGCCAGGCCGAACTGGTGAAACGCAAAGAGGGTGAATAATGAAAATCAAAGGATTGATGACGCTGCTGCTGTTTTCGCTGTTCTGCGCGCCGCTGTATGCGACGGTTGACTATTTTTACCTGAAACCGCTCGATGGCGAGAAGATCAAGATAACCCGGCAGATGCTGGAGGCGATGCCGCCGCACACGATCAAAACCTCGACCAATTTCACCCCGGAAGATACGTTCACCGGCGTTGAGTTTGCGGAGCTGGTGAAAGCCTATCATCTGCAAGGTCAGGCGGTGCGTGCTTTCGCCTGGGACGATTATTCCTACTCAATGCCGATTGACGAGATGATTAAATATCGCGTGATCGTCGCCTATCAGCGCGGCGGTAAGCCGATCGACGTTGGGGAACTGGGGCCGTTCGCCATTATCTATCCGCGCGATCAATATGCCGAGTTGAATAATCTGGACGTGAATGCGAAAACCGTCTGGCAGGTCAAACGGTTGGAGATTAAGTAAGATGAGCAAGAAACTGATCGGTACTCTTATCGCGTTGGTTGCCATCTTCTCCCTATTAATTTTGTTGATTGCCATTAATTTCGGCGGCGTAAAAGATCGTTATAAGCAGATCGAACCCAATCTGGACAATTACTCGGTGGCCGAGATCCTTTTTTTGGCGTTCGAAAGGAGCAAAACCGCGTTGCTGCTCAGTGAAAATAACGACTACGACGCCTTCCTGATCAAAAAGAAAATCTTTTACTCAAAGATCCAGATCCTGGAGAGCCGCTCGACCTTCAGCGACTCATTTTATTACGACGACGAATTTATCAAGAATGTCGCACTGCTGAAGCAGCAGTACCGCACGTTAGACGGCCTCTCCGCCGGCTTGCTGGCGGGGCAGAAAAGCAAGGCGGATATTCTCGCCTATATGGATGACATCGAAGGTACGCTGGTCGATATCCAGGAGATTATCTATCGGATACAGATCAAAAACTTTACCGAAGTGAAAGGCATCATCCAGGATAATTCGAGTAAAGCCGAGATGTTCGCCTTCTTTTCGCTGATTTTGGTATTCCTGATGATGTTCCTGGTGTTGAGAAATGCCTTCTCATTAAAAGAGATCATCAAGAACAAGAACATTTTCATCTCTTCCATCTACCACGAGATCGCCGGCTCGACCCAGGCTATCGTCATTGCCGCGGACATCATGGAGCATGAGCTGGCGCAGGAGGAGCTGAAAAAAGAGGCCCGCCTGATTTCCTATCACGGCAACAAGATAGCCGAACAAACGCGCGAGGTGATGGATTACTCGCGGCTTGAGATGGGGGAGGTCAAAGTCAATATTTCCACCTTCCGGCTGAATGACGTGGTGGACGATGCCGTGACCGGTATCGGCACCGGGCGCGGCAACCGCCTCGAGATCCACCGTTCGTCTTATCGTGCGTCTATCGGCTCCGATAAGTACAAGCTCTACCGGATCATGGCCAATTTGCTCAGCAATGCGGACAAGTTTACGCACCACGGCGTGGTCAGCCTCAATGTGAAGGTGTGCCACGGCCATCTGTATTTACGGGTGAAAGACAATGGCATTGGGTTTAACGTCAATAATCTGGATCGGTTATACAAGGCGTTTAACCAGGGCGTAGAAAAAGAAACGCGGCAGGGATTGGGGCTGGGGCTGACCATTATCAAAAATTATGTCACGACGATGAAAGGCACCATCAGGGTTAAATCTGTCGAAGGCGTTGGCTCATCGTTTTTTATTCGCATTCCGGTCAAGCTAATTAAAGAATAGGTTCGACAGCAGCAGTGAGGAGATAATCAGCGGTTTGGTCGGTTTTTCCACCAGGTGCACGTCATAGTGCAGGATCATGTCGCCGATGTTCTTCTCGTAGTGGTTCAGTTGGCCGGTGAGAATAATGATGCGGGCGTGCGGATCGAGGGCGTCTTTAATTTTCTTCACCACGCGTTCGGAGGTCTCGCCGAAATCCAACAGCCAGTCCAAAATAAACGCCTCAAAGGACTGCTGCTCCAGCGCGGCCAGCATGGCGTCCGCCGTTTGGAAGGTTTCGGTCTCAATGCCGTATCGGCTGGCGATCTTCTTCAGAAGTTCGAGGATATCGCTGTCATTATCCAGGATGGCGATGCGCGGGGCCGGCAGAAAGTCTATCTTGTTGACTCTATACAGCGGTAATTCGGCCTGCGTATCTCGGCTGGTATTGATGATGAAAAGATCGTCTTTTTTGCAGGCGTAGGTTTCGTCGTCGTTTGCGTGTGTGACCGGGTGTTGGTCGACCTCAATGTTACAGCGCTTGTGAATGCTGTTCATGATAAAGACGCCGTTATGCGTCCTTTGGCCGGCAAACGGCTCGTTGAAATACTGAAAAACCTTTTTCACTTCGTCGAGGGTGATGCCTCTTTTGCCATCCAGTTTCTGCTTGGCGCTGTTGTATTGGAGGTTCAGTATGTTGGCCATCGTGGAGGCATGTTTTCTGTCGCCAACTCCTTTCAGAGTGAGCAACGCGCTGATTGCATCGATGTAATTTGGCGTTTTCTTCATGACAACCCTGGCTTTTTTGATGTTGACCGCGAGCGTTGCAAAATCTGCGCGAGGACCCGTGCTGGATTATAGATGAAGCCTCGGGTATTGCGGTGATATCAGTTTGATTTTCCTTGGCAAACTCAAAACACACTCGATACTAAATAAAAAAACACTCAAAAGACATTCACATTTAATCGTTTATATGATTAATTAGCGCACATACTGTGTGATTCGCGTCCTGGGGGGGTGCCAGTCTCACAAAATAAACCGCCTGCTCTTGTCCGTAAGCAGGGAGCAGGCGGCAAAAAGATCCGCGGCCAATACCAGGGCCATTGGCAGTACCGGGGATTATCCTTCAAGCTTCTCTTGTCGCCGTACCTTCTTTGCTGTGCTTTCTTTTTCCACGCTCTCCACTGTCTGTGGTAACCGCCGCCCTTTGCATCTCACTCTGAGTTACTGCAGAACGCCGTTACTCCTGTCAGCCGAGTCGCCAAAACTGCCTGTCCACATGCCCCACCGGCGCAAATTCAAAAGAGAATGCGGCGTCGCCGTTGGTGAGGAACCGGAGTCGCGCAGAGAATCTCCGGCGCGATCCGGGGTGGGATAAGGCGGGGCCATCGAGAGGGTAACGGCCCCGGCCGGCGCCGGGTTTGGCGGCCGGCAACGCCACTATAATCGGCGCGTTTGTCGGCGCCAGCACCACCGTTCGGCATTGCGTGGCCGCTCCAGCGTTTTCTTCACACGGCGGCAAACGTTGCCGTTTATTGCGCGCCGCGTCCCAGATAACCGTCCCAGTCTTTCCACACCGGCTGCAGCCCGGCGTTGCTGATGGCCTCGGCGACCTGCTGCGGCGTGCGGCCGTCGTGCGGCTCGAACTGCTCCAGCTCAGGCGGCACGTCGTCGGCATAGCCGCCGGGTTGCGTCTTGGATCCGGCGCTGACGCTGTTGATCGCCACCGGGATCATATGATCGCGGAAGTACGGCGACTCACGCGTAGACAGCGACAGCTCAACGTCCGGCGCGAACAGCCGGAAGGCGCAGATCAGTTGCACCAGCTGAGGCTCGCTCATGATAGACGCCGGTTCGATGCCGCCGGCGCAGGGGCGCAGGCGTGGAAACGAGATCGAGTAACGGCTCTGCCAGTAGGTTTGCTGCAGGTAGAACAGATGTTCCGCCAGCAGGTAGCAGTCGGTGCGCCAGCTGTTGGACAGGCCGATCAACGCGCCGAGGCCGATCTTGTCGATCCCGGCGCGCCCCAGGCGATCCGGCGTGGCCAGGCGCCAATGGAAATCCTGCTTCTGGCCGCGCAGGTGGTGCTGCAGATAGGTGGCCGGATGGTAGGTTTCCTGATACACGAGCACGCCGTCCAGGCCCAGCGTTTTCAGTTCGGCGTACTCTTCTTGCGCCAGCGGCTGCACTTCCATCATCAACGAGCTGAAATGGCGGCGGATCGCCGGAATGTGCTGGCGGAAATAGTCCATGCCGACCTTGGTCTGATGTTCGCCGGTGACCAGCAACAGATGTTCGAACCCCAACGCCTGGATGGCTGCGCATTCGCGGGCGATCTCCGCCGCATCCAGCGTTTTGCGCTTGATGCGGTTGCTCATCGAAAAGCCGCAATAGGTGCAGTCGTTGGCGCACAGATTGGACAGGTACAGCGGCACATAGAAGCTGACGACGTTGCCGAACCGCTGCCGGGTCAGCTGCTGCGCGCGCTGCGCCAGCAGTTCCAGGTACGGCGCGGCGGCGGGGGAGATCAGCGCCATAAAGTCGTCGCGCGTCAGCTTGTCGGCGTTCAACGCGCGTTCCACGTCGCGCGCGGTTTTGCCGTTGATGCGCAGCGTAATGTCGTCCCAATCCAGCTGTTGCCAGCGGCTACTGAAATCGTCGGCCATCACTGCGCCTCCTCGGGTTGGCTGAGGAAGGCGGTCAGCGGGCTGGAGGCGACCGCGCCGCGCTGGCTCGCGCCTAACCCGGCGCTGCGCGCCAGCTCACCGGCCTCCAGCGCCAGGCGAAACGCCCGCGCCATTTGCACCGGATCGCGCGCCACGGCGATGGCGGTATTCACCAGCACCGCGTCGGCGCCCAGCTCCATCGCTTCCAGCGCGTGGCTCGGCGCGCCGATGCCGGCGTCGACCACCACCGGTACCCTGGCTTGCTCAATGATGATCTCGAGGAAGTCGCGGGTGCGCAGGCCGCGGTTGGAGCCGATAGGCGCACCGAGCGGCATCACCACCGCACAGCCCACCTCTTCCAGCCGCTTGCACAGCACCGGATCGGCGCCGCAGTAGGGCAGCACCACAAAACCGTCTTTCACCAGCGTTTCCGCTGCCTTCAGCGTTTCTATCGGATCCGGCAGCAGATATTTCACATCGGGATGGATCTCCAGTTTCACCCAGTGGGTGCCGAGCGCTTCGCGTGCCAGCCGGGCGGCGAACACCGCCTCGGCGGCGGTTTTGGCGCCGGAGGTGTTGGGCAACAGCCTGACGCCCAGCTGCTGCAGCGGCGCCAAAATGGCGTCGTTGCCGCCGCGCAGATCGACGCGCTTCATGGCCATGGTCACCAGCTGTGAGCCGGAGGCCGCCAGCGCCTCCAACATCAGCGCCGGGGTGGCGAACTTGCCGGTGCCGGTGAACAGGCGCGAGGTAAAAGTGGTATCGGCGATTTTCAGCATGTCAGCCTCCGGCGATCGCTTGAAACAGCAAAATGTCGTCACCGTCCTGCACCTGATGGTCGGCCCAGTCGGCGCGCGGGATGATGGTTTGGTTGATCGCCAGCGCGGTGCCCGGCTGGTGGCGTTCCAGCTGGGTCAGCAGAGCGGCGACGCTGAGCGGCTGCGCCAGCTCCAGCGGTTGATCGTTCAAACGGATCTTCATACCGCGCCTCCGCATACCGGGCAGGCGCGGGCCTGGCTCAGTTGCAGCGTGCTCCAGCTCTGTTGCTTGCCGTCGAACAACCGCAGTTTGCCGCTGAGGGGGGAAGGCATGCCGGCCAACATCTTGATGGCCTCCAGCGCTTGCAGGGTGCCGATCACGCCCACTACCGGGCCGAGCACCCCGGCGGTACGGCAGTTGCGCTGCGGCTCTTCCTGCTCCGGGTACAGGCAGGCGTAGCAGCCGTGCGCGTAGGGCGGCTCGAGCACCAGTAGCTGGCCGCTGAAACCGACGGCGCTGCCGCTGATCAGCGGCTTGGCGGCGGCGATGCAGGCGGCATTGACCTCATGACGGGTCGCCATATTGTCGCAGCAGTCCAGCACCAGATCGGCGCGGGTGACCGCGTCGCGCAGCGCTTGCCCCTGCAGCCGCTGCGCCAGCGGGATGAGCTCCACCAAAGGGTTCAGCGCCTGCAGATGGCGCTGCGCCAACGCCGCCTTGCCGGTGGCGGTATCGGCGCTGCGGTAAAGGATTTGCCGCTGCAGATTGGTGACGTGCAGCTGGTCGTCGTCGGCCAGCAGCAGTGTGCCGACGCCGGCGGCGGCCAGATACAGTGAAGCCGGGGAGCCGAGCCCCCCGAGGCCGACGATTAACACCGTGGCGCGCTTGAGTTTCTCCTGGCCTTCCGGGCCGACGTCCTCCAGCAGCAGCTGGCGGCTGTAGCGCAAAAACTCCCGATCGTTAAGCATCGTTCGGATCCTCGCCTTCGATCAGCCGCAGCAGCTCGGCCGTCGCCGCGCGCCAGTCCGGCGCCTGGGTGATGGCGCTGACCACCGCCACGCTGCCAACGCCGCACGCCAGCACCGCCGGAACGCGATCGATGCTGATCCCGCCGATCGCCACCGTCGGGTAATCCGCCAGGCCGGCGATGTGGCGTTTCAACTCCGCCAGCCCCTGCGGCGCCGAAGGCATGTCTTTGGTCTGAGTGGGGAAGATGTGCCCCAGCGCGATGTAGGAAGGTTTCACCGCCAGCGCGCGCGCCAGCTCGGCGTCGTCATGGGTGGAGACCCCCAGCCGCAGCCCGGCGCGGTGAATGGCCGCCAGATCGGTGGTATCGAGATCTTCCTGGCCCAGATGCACGCCGTAGGCGCCGTGCTTGATCGCCAGCCGCCAGTAATCGTTGATGAACAGCCGCGCCTGATAACGCCGGCCCAGCGCGATGGCGGCGGCGATATCCTGTTCAACCTGCTCGTCAGGCAGATCCTTGATGCGCAGCTGGATCGTGGTGACGCCGGCCTCCAGCAGGCGAGCGATCCACTCAACGCTGTCGACCACCGGGTAGAGCCCCAGTTTGTAGGGCGTCGCCGGGAAGGGGGTAGTGATATCAGTCATTGCTGGTCTCCTCTTGCAAAGAGGTGGCGCTGTGATAGAGGTCGCTGCCGCGGGCGCGGAACTCGGCGGACATTTTTTCCATGCCGGTCAGCTGCACTTCGATCGGCTTGGCGGCCTCCTGGGCGGCGGCGTAGTCGCGCACCTCCTGCGAAATTTTCATCGAGCAGAATTTCGGCCCGCACATTGAGCAGAAGTGGGCGATCTTGCCGGACTCCTGCGGCAGGGTTTCGTCGTGATAGGCGCGCGCGGTGGCCGGATCGAGCGCCAGATTGAACTGATCTTCCCAACGGAATTCGAAGCGCGCCTTGGACATGGCGTTATCGCGGATCTGCGCGCCCGGATGGCCTTTGGCCAGATCGGCGGCGTGAGCGGCGATCTTGTAGGTGATCAGGCCCTGTTTGACGTCCTCTTTGTTCGGCAGGCCGAGGTGTTCTTTCGGCGTGACGTAACACAGCATGGCGCAGCCGAACCAGCCGATCATCGCCGCGCCGATGCCGGAGGTGAAATGGTCATAGCCCGGGGCGATATCGGTGGTCAGCGGGCCGAGGGTGTAGAACGGCGCTTCGTGGCAGTGTTCCAGCTCTTCGGTCATGTTGCGGCGGATCATCTGCATCGGCACGTGGCCCGGGCCTTCAATCATCACCTGCACGTCGTATTCCCAGGCGATTTTGGTCAGCTCGCCCAGCGTATGCAGTTCGGCGAACTGGGCTTCGTCGTTGGCGTCCTGAATCGATCCGGGGCGCAGGCCGTCACCGAGCGACAGCGAGACATCGTAGGCGGCGCAGATCTCGCAGATTTCACGGAAGTGCTGATAGAGGAAGTTTTCCTGATGGTGCGACAGACACCATTTGGCCATGATCGAGCCACCGCGCGACACGATGCCGGTCAGGCGTTTGGCGGTCATCGGCACGTAGCGCAGCAGCACGCCGGCGTGGATGGTGAAGTAGTCGACCCCTTGTTCAGCCTGTTCCAGCAGCGTATCGCGGAACATCTCCCAGGTGAGGTTCTCCGCCACGCCGTTGACCTTCTCCAGTGCCTGATAAATAGGCACCGTACCGATGGGCACCGGGCTGTTGCGCAGGATCCATTCGCGGGTTTCGTGAATATAGCGGCCGGTGGAGAGATCCATCACGGTGTCTGCGCCCCAGCGGGTGGACCACACCAGTTTCTCCACTTCTTCTTCTATCGACGACGTGACCGCCGAGTTGCCGATATTGGCGTTCACCTTCACCAGGAAATTGCGGCCGATGATCATCGGCTCCGCCTCCGGGTGGTTGATATTGGCGGGAATGATAGCGCGGCCGGCGGCCACTTCCTGACGCACGAACTCCGGCGTGATGTTGTCCGGCAGGTTGGCGCCCCAGCTCTGGCCCGGATGCTGGTGGCGCAGCACCTCGCCGCGAATGCGCTCGCGCCCCATGTTTTCGCGGATGGCGATGAATTCCATCTCCGGGGTGACGATGCCGGCACGGGCGTAGTGCAACTGGGTGACGCACTTGCCCGGCAACGCTTTGCGCGGCAGCGGCAGGTGTTCGAAACGCAGGTGATCGAGGCCTTCGTCCGCCAGCCGCTGTTGGGTGAAGCCGGAGCTGGCGCCGTTCAGAGTGGCGGTATCGCCGCGCGCGTCGATCCAGCCGGCGCGCAGCTTGGCCAGGCCGGCGTGCACGTCGAGCTTGGCTTGCGGATCGCCGTACGGGCCGGCGGTGTCATACACCGGGATCGCCTCGTTCTGTTCATACTGCGGATTATCTTTGCTGCCGCCGACCAGGGTCGGGCTGAGCTGAATTTCACGCATCGGCACCTGGATATCGCTGCGCGAGCCCTGCAGGTAGATGCGGCGTGAGTTAGGGAAAGCCATACCTTGCAGCGTGTCGATAAACTGCTGGGCGGCTTCGCGTTGCGCTTTGCGGGCGCGCGGTGGATTAACGTTAGACATAGCAAGTTCCTACCAGTGTGTTGGGTTGGGAAAGTTGCTTGTCTGGAGTTCGGAGGGAGTAATGATGGTGGCCGATAAGGCAGGGCGCCCGCAAAAAGAGGGCCGTGCTTGTGGCGATAGATTACTCTTGTTCCCTTCGCGGGTATTAACCCGATCAGGTTCCGCGGATCCCGAATTAACGGTCTCAGCCTGGCTGATTCGATGAACAAATCAGGCGCTAGGCACTCCGACAAGATGCCCCCCAGTATAGGAGGGATAAGAAAAAAAACTATAAAATTTTAACGCGCCGGATCCAGCGCCTGGTCCGGCAGCGGTTGCTGCGCGGCTTCCGCCTCCAGCAGGATCAGCTTATCTTCCAGCGCAAAGCGCGCCGCCAGCGTTTCGCCGATATCCGACAGGGCCTGATGGAACTCCAGACAAACCTCCTGATCGATATCCACTTCGGTATAGCGATCGTGGAACGCCATGATCTGTTCGGTATTGGCCCACAGCTTGGGATAGATGTTCACCGCCAGCGACATTTTCGGACTGGCCGCGCCTTCCACTTGTTTGATAATTCTGTCATAGATATGAAAATGCCCTGCGGAGAGGTAATCCACCAGGTTGTGGCAAAAGTTCTCCAGCGCTTTTTCATTCAGCGGCGTATGCTTTTCTTTATTCGGTTTGAGGCCTACCAGCGTGCAGTAGGCGACCAGCAACTGCTTGCGGGCCTGAAGCCATTGATCAACTAATTCATTACTACCGCCAACGCGCTGAGTCAGCCTTTCCAAACGGTTGAGCATGTTTG
Source organism: Serratia sp. LTN-2 (assembly GCF_059740205.1). Lineage (NCBI taxonomy): Bacteria > Pseudomonadati > Pseudomonadota > Gammaproteobacteria > Enterobacterales > Yersiniaceae > Serratia > Serratia sp. LTN-2. The sequence goes on from NZ_JCAXDO010000030.1 coordinate 22,665, forward strand.
ACTCCGTGTAAGTAATAAAAGTAACCGGTAAGTTATTAAAATGTAACAAAGCCGATTCGTAGAGTGCCAGTGAAGCTGAGGTTGTGCAACAACGATATGGAACTTGCATTAACGGGCAATGAAAACGGCTGGTGGATCGTCAGCCATGAAAGCAAACTTTGGTTACCGAACGGTGAATTGCCGTCGGGAACGGCCGCCGCCCTCGGGCTGCAGGGCCACATGGCGCGCACCATCGGTGAATGGGAGGGCGCGCCGGTTTGGCTGGTGCGCCAGGCGATGCCGCGGGAGATGGGCTCGGTGCGTCAGCTGTTGGATCAGGATCGCGGCTTGTTCCAGCTAGCCGGGCGCGGCGTGCAGCTGGCGGATTTCTACCGCTCCCATCGCTATTGCGGCTACTGCGGCCATGAGATGCACCTCAGCCGCACCGAAAGCGCCTGCCTGTGCGGCCATTGCAAGGAGCGCTACTACCCGCAGATCGCGCCCTGCGTGATCGTCGCCATTCGGCGCGAGGATCAGATCCTGCTGGCGCAGCACGTGCGCCATCGCGGCGGCATTCACACGGTGCTGGCCGGCTTCGTCGAAGTGGGCGAAACGCTGGAACAGGCGGTGGCGCGTGAAGTGATGGAAGAGAGCAACATTGAAATCAAAAACCTGCGCTATGTCACTTCGCAACCCTGGCCGTTCCCGCACTCGCTGATGATGGCCTTTATGGCCGATTACCATCAGGGCGAAATCCGTCACGATCCCAAAGAGTTGCTCAACGCCGGCTGGTATCGTTACGACCAATTGCCGCTGTTGCCGCCGCCCGGCACCGTGGCACGCCGCTTGATTGAGGACACCGTGGCGCTGTGCCGGGCAGAATAATGTACAATGGCCGGCAGATTATTAAGGGAGCCCCATAAATGACTGAGTTGAAGAACGATCGTTACCTGCGCGCGCTGTTGCGTCAGCCGGTGGATGTGACCCCCGTATGGATGATGCGCCAGGCCGGTCGTTATTTACCGGAGTACAAGGCAACCCGCGCCCAGGCCGGTGATTTCATGTCGCTGTGCAAGAACGCGGAGCTGGCCTGTGAGGTCACGCTGCAGCCGCTGCGCCGCTATGCGCTGGACGCCGCCATCCTGTTCTCCGACATTCTCACCATTCCTGACGCCATGGGGCTTGGCCTGTACTTTGAAGCCGGCGAAGGTCCGCGTTTCAGCTCACCCGTCACCTGTCGTGCCGACGTCGACAAACTGCCGGTGTTCGATCCGGAAGTGGAGCTGGGCTATGTGATGAACGCGGTGCGCACCATCCGCCGCGAGCTGAAGGGCGAAGTGCCGTTGATCGGCTTTTCCGGCAGCCCGTGGACGCTGGCGACTTACATGGTCGAGGGCGGCAGCAGCAAGGCCTTCACCAAGCTGAAGAAGATGATGTATGCCGAACCGGCGACGCTGCACCTGTTGCTGGACAAGCTGGCGGACAGCGTGATTCTGTACCTCAACGCCCAGATCAAGGCCGGTGCGCAGTCGGTGATGGTGTTCGACACCTGGGGCGGCGTACTGACCGGGCGCGACTACCGCGAGTTCTCTTTGCACTACATGCACAAGATCGTCGATGGTCTGCTGCGTGAAAACGACGGCCGCCGCGTGCCGGTGACGCTGTTCACCAAAGGCGGCGGGCAATGGCTGGAGGCGATGGCCGCCACCGGCTGCGACGCGCTGGGGCTGGACTGGACCACCGACATCGCCGACGCGCGCCGTCGCGTAGGCGACAAAGTGGCGCTGCAGGGCAATATGGATCCGTCGATGCTCTATGCTTCTCCGGCGCGCATCGCGGAAGAAGTGGAGACCATTCTGGCCGGTTTCGGCCACGGCAACGGTCATGTGTTCAACCTGGGCCACGGCATCCATCAGGATGTGCCGCCGGAGCACGCCGGCGCCTTCGTCGAGGCGGTGCACGCGCAGTCGGCGAAATACCACCGCTGAGGATCCGAGGTGACCGATATGCAGGCCCTGCGCGCCGAACAGCTGCGGCGCGCCGCTGAAGTCATTCGCTATGACGATCTGCCGGCCGAACCGCCGACGTTCATCGCCGGCGCCGACGTGGGCTTCGAACAAGAGGGGGCGGTGACGCGCGCCGCCATCGCCATCCTGCGCTATCCGTCGCTGGAACTGGTGGAGTATCAGGTGGCGCGCATCGCCACCGTCATGCCTTATATCCCGGGCTTCCTGTCGTTTCGCGAATACCCGGCGTTGTTGGCCGCCTGGGGGCAGCTGCAGCAGAAACCGGGGCTGATCTTCGTCGATGGGCACGGCATTTCACATCCGCGGCGCCTTGGCGTCGCCAGCCATTTCGGCCTGCTGGTCGATGTGCCGACCATCGGCGTGGCCAAGAAGCGCCTGTGCGGCAAATTTGCCCCGCTGGACGCCGCCGTCGGTGCGTTGGCGCCGCTGGAAGATAAGGGCGAACAGCTGGGCTGGGTGTGGCGCAGCAAGGCGCGCTGCAACCCGCTGTTCATCTCTACCGGGCATCGCGTGGGCGCCGACAGCGCGCTGGCGTGGGTGCAACGCTGTATGGCGGGCTACCGTTTACCGGAGCCGACCCGCTGGGCCGACGCCATCGCATCGCGTCGCCCGGCGTTTCAGCGCTGGTTGCAGCAGCATCCGGAGGTGTCGCGATGAGCGATTTCGGGTACACTGCGCCGCAGATAACGCGTAAGAGAGTAAATCATGCTACGTAACCCGATTCATTTACGCCTGGAACGGCTCGAGGCCTGGCAACATTTGACCTTTATGGCCAGTTTGTGCGAGCGTATGTACCCGAATTACCAGATGTTCTGCAAACAGACCGAGTTCGGCGATCCGGCGGTTTATCGCCGCATTCTGGATTTGGTGTGGGAAACGCTGGTGGTGAAGGATGCCAAGGTCAACTTCGACAGCCAGCTCGAGAAGTTGGAAGAGGCGATTCCGTCGGCGGAAGATTACGATCTTTACGGCGTTTACCCGGCAATTGATGCCTGTATCGCATTAGGGGAACTGATCCATTCGCGGCTCGGCGGGGAGACGCTGGAGCACGCCATCGCCATCAGCGAAACATCGATTCGCACCGTGGCGATGTTGGAAATGACCCAAGCCGGTAAGGAAATGACCGACGAAGAGTTGGAAAGTTTGCCGGCGGTAGAGGAAGAATGGGACATTCAATGGGAAATTTTCCGCCTGTTGGACGCCTGTGAAGAGCGCGATATAGACCTGATCAAGGGGCTGCGATCCGACCTGCGAGAGGCCGGTGTCAGCAACATCGGGATAAATTTAGCGCAATAAGGCAACAAAACGTGATTTAACGCCTGATTTGTCATGCCTTAAGGCTTCACATCCGCACCCTGTCTGGTCTACATTTGGGGGGCGTAAAAAAAGTGGCTATCGGTGCGTGTATGCAGGAGAGTGCTGTCAATCGGCATATCCGTCGCACTCGATGCTTTGCAAACGATAAACACACTGTAAGGATAACTTATGAACAAGACTCAACTGATTGATGTAATCGCGGACAAGGCTGACCTTTCCAAAGCACAAGCTAAACTGGCTCTGGAATCCACCCTGGCTGCTATTACTGAGTCTCTGAAAGAAGGTGATGCAGTACAATTGGTTGGCTTCGGTACTTTCAAAGTAAACCATCGTAGCGAGCGCACTGGCCGCAACCCGCAGACTGGCAAAGAAATCAAAATCGCAGCAGCCAACGTGCCTGCGTTCGTTTCTGGCAAAGCACTGAAAGACGCTGTTAAATAAGACCGCGCCTCGGTGAAAAGTTTAAACAGGGGGGCGATGATGCCCCTTTTGTTTACTCGTCGGGCGTTCATGGCCGCCGGCATTGCCCTTGGTCTGAGCGCCTGCAGTTTCCATTCCGATATCCCCAGCTTTACCGCCAGCGGCTTCGTGGCCGATCAGGGCGTGATACGCCTGTGGCGTAAAGACGATGAGCAACACCGCCCACAGGTGCTGGTCAGCGTCTATAGCCCTTACCGAGGGCCGGGCACCATCACCACGCTGTACACCTATCAGGGCGACGTGCTGCGCCAAATCAAACGCAACGACGCTGACGGCGATCGAGATTCCATTCAGCTGCGCTTTGCCGACGACGGCACGGTGAGCTTTATGCAGCGCCAGTTGGCGACGCGCCGCGAACCGCTGACCAGCGATGAAATCGCCCTGTACCAATATCAGGCGCGGCGTATCCTCGAAGTGAGCAATGCGCTGCGCGCCGGCAAGGTCAAATTGCTGCAGGGGCGTTGGATGCAGGGCCAGGTGCAAACCTGCGACGGCCAGCGCTTAAAACCTGGGCTGGATGCCGCCGCCATCGTCTGGATCGAGAAGCGCGCTCGCAGCAGCAGCCGGCCGGTGAGCGTCGCCTGGCTGGAAGCGCCGGAAGGCAGCGAGCTGCTGCTGGTGGCTAACGACGACTTCTGCAGCTGGGAACCGAAAGAAGACCAGCTATAAAAAAGGCCCCGCGCTGCGGAGCCTCTTGTCATGACCGTGAAAGGTCAAATCATTTGCCGCGCGCGATCGCGCGATAACCGATATCTTTGCGGCAGAAGCTGCCCGGCCAGTGGATGCCTTCCGCCAGCTGATAGGCGCGTTGCTGCGCCTGCGCCACGGTGTCGCCCAATGCGGTGACGCACAGCACGCGACCGCCGCTGGTGACGACGTCATCGCCCTGCAGGCGCGTACCGGCGTGGAAGACCTTACCCTCGGCGCTTTCCTGTTGCGGCAGCCCCTGGATAACCTCGCCGTTGCGGTAGTCGCCCGGATAACCGCCGGCCGCCAGCACCACGCCGAGCGCAGGACGCTCGTCCCAGTCAGAAGTTTTCTCGTTCAGGCGGCCTTCGGCGCCCGCCAGGCACAGCTCCACCAGATCGGAACGCAGGCGCAGCATGATCGGTTGGGTTTCCGGATCGCCAAAACGACAGTTGAATTCGATCACCTTCGGCTGACCGTCGGCGGAGATCATCAGGCCGGCGTACAGGAAGCCGACGTAGGTGTTGCCTTCCGCCGCCATGCCACGCACCGTCGGCCAGATCACCTGATCCATGGCGCGCTGGTGGATTTCGTCGGTCACTACCGGTGCCGGAGAATAGGCGCCCATACCGCCGGTGTTCGGGCCGGTGTCGCCGTCGCCGACGCGCTTGTGGTCCTGGCTGGTGGCCATCGGCACCACGTTCTCGCCGTCGACCATCACGATGAAGCTGGCTTCTTCGCCGTCGAGGAACTCTTCCACGACGATGCGATGGCCGGCGTCGCCGAAGGCATTGCCGGCCAACATGTCGCGCACCGCTTCTTCCGCTTCCTGCAGCGTCATCGCGACGATCACGCCCTTACCGGCCGCCAGGCCATCGGCCTTGATGACGATCGGCGCGCCTTTGCGGCGCACGTAGGCCAGCGCCGGCTCCACCTCGGTGAAGTTTTCATATTCGGCGGTCGGGATGCGGTGGCGCGCCAGGAAATCCTTGGTGAAGGCTTTGGAGCCTTCGAGCTGTGCGGCGGCCTGTGACGGGCCGAAAATTTTCAGACCGGCGGCCTGGAAGGCGTCGACCACGCCGATCACCAGCGGCGCTTCCGGCCCGACGATGGTCAGACCGATGTCATGGCTCTGGGCGAAAGCGACCAGGGCGGGGATGTCGGTGGCGGCGATCGCCACGTTTTCCAGATTGGCTTCCAGCGCGGTGCCGGCATTGCCCGGCGCAACATAAACTTTATCCGCCAGCGGAGACTGGGCGGCTTTCCAGGCCAGCGCGTGCTCGCGCCCGCCGTTGCCGATAATCAAAATGTTCATCAGGGGCTCCACGAATGGCGTGCGCCGGAGCGCACGCGGCAAAAGGAATTAATGGCGGAAGTGACGCATGTCGGTGAAGATCATCGCAATGCCGTGTTCGTTGGCGGCGGCGATCACTTCGTCGTCGCGGATCGAACCGCCCGGCTGGATCACGCAGGTGATGCCAACCGCCGCTGCGGCGTCGATGCCGTCGCGGAACGGGAAGAAGGCGTCGGAGGCCATGGCGGAGCCTTTTACTTCCAGCCCTTCGTCGCCCGCTTTGATGCCGGCGATCTTGGCGGAGTAAACGCGGCTCATCTGGCCGGCGCCTATGCCGATGGTCATATTGTCACGCGCATACACGATAGCGTTGGATTTCACGAACTTGGCCACTTTCCAGCAGAACAGCGCGTCACGCAGTTCCTGTTCGGTCGGCTGGCGCTCTGATACCACGCGCAGATCGCCGGCGGTCACCATGCCCAGATCGCGATCCTGCACCAGCAGCCCGCCGTTGACGCGTTTGAAGTCCAGCCCAGCCACGCGTTGCTGCCACTGGCCGCAGGCCAGCACGCGCACGTTCTGTTTGGCGGCCAGCAGGGAGCGCGCTTCCTGGGTGACGTTTGGCGCAATGATCACTTCCACGAACTGGCGGCTGATGATCGCCTGTGCGGTGGCGGCGTCCAGTTCGCGGTTAAAGGCGATGATGCCGCCGAAGGCGGAGGTCGGGTCGGTTTGGTAAGCACGCTCGTAGGCGGCCAGGATGTCGTCGCCGATCGCCACGCCGCAAGGGTTGGCGTGCTTGACGATCACGCAGGCCGGTTCGGCGAACTCTTTCACGCATTCCAGCGCGGCGTCGGTATCGGCGATGTTGTTATAGGACAGCGCTTTGCCTTGCAGCTGTTCGGCGGTCGCGACGGACGCTTCCTTTACCTCTTCCTCTATATAGAAGGCGGCCTGCTGGTGGCTGTTCTCACCGTAGCGCATATCCTGCTTCTTAATGTAGTTGAGGTTCAGGGTGCGCGGGAAGCGGCCGGACGGCTGCTCGGTCTCGCCGTGGTACGCCGGCACCAGCGCGCCGAAGTAGTTGGCGATCATGCTGTCGTAGGCGGCGGTGTGTTCGAAAGCTTTGATGGCGAGATCGAAACGGGTGGCATAGCGCAGCGAACCGTCGTTGTTGTCCATCTCGGTAATGATGGCGGCGTAGTCGCTGCTCTTCACTACGATGGCGACGTCTTTATGGTTCTTGGCGGCGGAGCGCACCATGGTCGGGCCGCCGATATCGATATTCTCGACCGCATCCTCCAGCGAGCAATCCGGGCGCGCCACGGTTTGGGCGAACGGGTACAGATTGACGACCACCATGTCGATAGGCTTGATGTCATGCTGATTCATGACGGCATCGTCCTGGCCGCGGCGGCCGAGAATGCCGCCGTGGACTTTCGGATGCAGGGTTTTGACTCGTCCGTCCATCATTTCCGGGAAACCGGTGTAGTCGGAAACTTCGGTAACGGGCAGACCGGCGTCTGCCAGCAGACGGGCGGTGCCGCCAGTGGAGAGCAGTTCAACGCCGCGCTGGGAAAGCGCTTCGGCGAATTCAACGATACCGGTTTTGTCAGACACGCTGAGCAGGGCCCGGCGGATTGGACGAGGTTGTTGCATGGTTTTATCCCTTGGCTTTGAGTCGCAATTAAAGAGCGTTACGTGAATGTCCACCTCGTTCTCTCTATAAAGCGCGGTTTTTTGCCTTATAAAGGGAGGGACAGGCACAAATTCAGGTAACGCCCCCATAAAAGGGGGATCGTTTCGTCGCGGGGAATTGTAGCGAAAACGTTTGCGTGGCGCTCGTAAATTTTCCGTACAAATCGCATCTGTGGATAACACTGTGTGCAAGTGGGTATAAGGCGGGGTTTTGCTGTGGAATGCAGCGAACGATCGTTTTTGCTGAAAATACCTGTTGCGGCCTGCGAGGAACTCCCTATAATGCGCCTCCATCGACACGGAACATGTGAACAACTTCACAGAGTATCCGGGGGTCGCAGAGAAAAAACCCTGAAAATTAGGGTTGACTCTGAAAGAGGAAAGCGTAATATACGCCACCTCGAGTTAGCAAGCGAAAGCGCCTAACTCACTGCTCTTTAACAATTTATCAGACAAT
>NZ_JCAXDO010000031.1:0-25778 GCF_059740205.1 Serratia sp. LTN-2
AACATGGTTGTAACCCTGATTCACCCAATCGCGATGGACGACGGTCTGCGTTTCGCAATCCGTGAAGGCGGCCGTACTGTAGGCGCTGGTGTTGTTGCTAAAGTTATCGCTTAATCGCGAATAATTTTTTCGACACAAAAAAGGGCACTTCGGTGCCCTTTTTTTATGCAATTTGTACAAATCTTAATTGAAATAAAAACCATTCCTATTTAGACTCAATGCATTGGTTAAGAAGTGAGTCTCTCTATGTATGTATGTCTGTGTAATGCGGTGACTGACAAAGCGATCCGTAATGCGGTGCGTCAGCACAATCCCCACACCATGAAGCAGCTGCGTGAACTTGTGCCGATTGGTACCGATTGTGGAAAGTGCATTCGTCAGGCAAGACAAATTATGGTGGAGGAACGCGGAGCTATCATCCCAATGCATGAAGTTGCCTAACAAAGGGTAAGGTTATTTTTGACTCTTGGCTTACAGGTTCTACACTTTTAGAACTGGCCAGGAGGAGTTACCTATGAAAGGCGATAAAAAGATCATTGCTCACCTCAACAAGCTGCTCGGCAACGAGCTGGTTGCCATCAATCAATATTTCCTGCACGCCCGCATGTTCAAGAATTGGGGTTTAATGCGCCTCAACGACAAGGAATACCACGAGTCGATCGACGAAATGAAACATGCCGATCGCTACATCGAGCGCATCCTGTTCCTGGAAGGAATACCTAATCTGCAAGATCTCGGTAAGCTGAACATCGGTGAAGACATTGAAGAGATGCTGCGTTCCGATCTGGCGCTGGAATTGGCGGGCGCCAAGAATCTGCGCGAAGGTATCGCCTACGCCGACTCGATTCACGATTATGTCAGCCGCGATTTGATGATCGACATTCTGGCCGATGAAGAAGAGCATATCGACTGGCTGGAAACCGAGCTGGATCTGATCGCTCGCCTCGGCATTCAAAACTATGCCCAGGCCCAGATTTTAGAACGCAAAGAGTAAGCCTGCCTTCCGTTCGTCATCGCCTCTCCTGCCGGCAACCGTTTTTACGGTGGGGCAGGGGAGCTACCCACCAAGCATAATTCATACCTTGATCGCCACCTTCATCCCGCGACCGTCGCTGAAGGCGCAAAAATGACGATTTCCTGAGCATATTTCCAACTGCGGCTTGCTTCCTGGGCCATTTTGCGTATAATGCGCGGGCTTACCTAATCTTGGTAAGCCTGATTTTAGCGAATCAGTCGATTGGCAGGCCTTTTTTGCCTTTCGAACAATACTCCCGATATGGGGGTTATATGTTGACGATTACACTCCCCCATCAATCGAAATGGGTGTGAGGAGTAATTATTTACGTTTATAAATAATTGGAGCTCTGGTCTCATGCAGAACCAAAGAATCCGTATCCGCCTGAAAGCGTTTGATCATCGTCTGATCGATCAATCAACCGCGGAAATCGTCGAGACTGCAAAGCGCACTGGTGCGCAAGTCCGTGGTCCGATCCCGCTGCCAACTCGCAAAGAGCGCTTTACCGTTCTGATCTCTCCGCACGTCAACAAAGACGCGCGCGATCAGTACGAGATTCGCACTCACAAGCGTCTGGTTGACATCGTTGAGCCAACCGAGAAAACCGTTGATGCTCTGATGCGTCTGGATCTGGCTGCCGGTGTAGACGTGCAGATCAGCCTGGGTTAATCAGGTCATTGAGCGATTGAGAGGTTGAAACAATGATTGGTTTAGTCGGTAAAAAAGTGGGTATGACCCGTATCTTCACTGAAGATGGCGTTTCTATCCCAGTAACCGTAATTGAAATTGAAGCGAACCGCGTGACTCAGGTTAAAAGCCTGGACACCGACGGTTACCGTGCCGTTCAGGTTACCACCGGTAGCAAAAAAGCTAACCGTGTAACCAAGCCGGAAGCGGGCCATTTCGCTAAAGCTGGCGTTGAAGCTGGCCGTGGTCTGTGGGAATTCCGCCTTGAAGAAGGTCAAGAGTTCGCTGCAGGTCAGGAAATTAGCGTAGAAATCTTCGCTGACGTTAAAAAAGTCGATGTTACCGGTACTTCTAAAGGTAAAGGTTTTGCTGGCACTGTTAAGCGCTGGAACTTCCGTACCCAAGACGCTACCCACGGTAACTCCTTGTCTCACCGCGTTCCGGGTTCTATCGGTCAGAACCAGACTCCGGGCAAAGTGTTCAAAGGCAAGAAAATGGCTGGCCACCTGGGTGATGAGCGCGTAACCGTTCAGAGCCTGGACGTAGTACGTGTTGACGCTGAGCGCAACCTGCTGCTGGTTAAGGGTGCTGTACCGGGCGCAACCGGTGGCAACCTGATCGTTAAACCAGCTGTGAAGGCGTAAGGGGATAGCAATGGAATTAGTATTGAAAGACGCGCAAAGCGCGCTGACTGTTTCCGAAACTACCTTCGGTCGTGATTTCAACGAAGCGCTGGTACACCAGGTTGTTGTTGCTTATGCAGCAGGTGCCCGTCAAGGTACCCGTGCTCAGAAGACCCGTGCTGAAGTAACTGGTTCCGGCAAAAAGCCATGGCGTCAGAAAGGCACCGGCCGTGCGCGTTCAGGTTCTGTAAAGAGCCCGATCTGGCGTTCAGGCGGCGTGACCTTTGCTGCTAAGCCACAGGACCACAGTCAGAAAGTAAACAAAAAGATGTACCGCGGCGCGCTGAAAAGCATCCTGTCCGAGCTGGTACGTCAAGATCGTCTGATCGTTGTCGAGAAGTTCTCTGTAGAAGCGCCTAAAACTAAGCTGCTGGCACAGAAACTGAAAGATATGGCTCTGGAAGACGTGCTGATCGTGACCGGTGAACTGGATGAGAATCTGTTCCTGGCAGCTCGCAACCTGTACAAGGTTGACGTGCGCGATGTAGCAGGTATCGATCCGGTTAGCCTGATCGCCTTCGACAAAGTGGTTATGACTGCTGATGCTGTGAAGCAAGTTGAGGAGATGCTGGCATGATCCGTGAAGAACGTTTGCTGAAAGTGCTGCGTGCACCGCACGTATCTGAAAAAGCATCCGCTGCGATGGAAAAAAGCAACACCATCGTTCTCAAAGTTGCCAAAGACGCGACCAAAGCAGAAATCAAAGCTGCAGTGCAGAAACTGTTTGAAGTCGAAGTCGAAGACGTGAACACCCTGGTAGTTAAAGGGAAAGTGAAACGTCACGGTCAGCGTGTTGGTCGTCGTAGCGACTGGAAAAAAGCTTACGTCACCCTGAAAGAAGGCCAGAATCTGGACTTCATCGGCGGCGCAGAGTAAGTCGGAGGAGTAAGAACAATGGCAATTGTTAAATGTAAACCTACATCTCCGGGTCGTCGCCACGTTGTTAAAGTGGTTAACCCTGAGCTGCACAAGGGTAAACCTTATGCCCCGCTGCTGGAAAAACTGAGCAAAAGCGGTGGTCGTAACAACAATGGCCGTATCACCACCCGTCATATCGGTGGTGGCCACAAGCAACACTATCGTCTGGTTGACTTCAAGCGCAACAAAGACGGTATCCCTGCTGTGGTTGAGCGTCTGGAGTACGATCCGAACCGTTCCGCGAACATCGCGCTGGTTCTGTACAAAGACGGCGAACGCCGTTACATCCTGGCGCCGAAAGGCCTGAAAGCTGGTGACCAGATTCAATCTGGCGTTGATGCTGCAATCAAAGCGGGTAACACCCTGCCGATGCGCAACATTCCAGTTGGTTCAACGGTTCACAACGTAGAAATGAAACCAGGTAAAGGCGGCCAGATGGCTCGCTCCGCTGGTGCCTACGTTCAGATCGTTGCTCGTGATGGTTCCTACGTAACTCTGCGTCTGCGCTCCGGCGAAATGCGTAAAGTTCCAGCTGATTGCCGCGCCACCCTGGGTGAAGTCGGTAACGCTGAACACATGCTTCGCGTTCTGGGTAAAGCAGGTGCTGCACGTTGGCGTGGTGTTCGTCCTACCGTTCGCGGTACGGCGATGAACCCGGTAGATCACCCGCACGGTGGTGGTGAAGGTCGTAACTTTGGTAAGCACCCGGTAACTCCGTGGGGCGTTCAGACCAAAGGTAAGAAGACCCGTAGCAACAAGCGTACTGATAAGTTCATCGTACGTCGCCGTAGCAAAAAATAATTAGAGGATAAGCCATGCCACGTTCTCTCAAGAAAGGTCCTTTTATTGACCTGCACTTGCTGAAGAAGGTAGAGAAAGCGGTGGAAAGCGGTGACAAGAAGCCTTTGCGCACTTGGTCCCGTCGTTCAACGATCTTTCCTAACATGATCGGTTTGACCATCGCTGTCCATAATGGTCGTCAGCACGTACCAGTGTTCGTTTCCGATGAAATGGTCGGTCACAAACTGGGTGAATTCGCGCCGACTCGTACTTATCGCGGCCATGCGGCTGATAAAAAAGCTAAAAAGCGCTAAGGTAGGAGGAAGAGATGGAAACTATCGCTAAACATCGCCACGCTCGTTCTTCTGCTCAGAAGGTTCGCCTTGTTGCTGACCTGATTCGCGGTAAGAAAGTGTCGCAAGCTCTGGAAACTCTGACCTACACCAACAAGAAAGCTGCTGGTCTGGTTAAGAAAGTGCTGGAGTCTGCCATTGCTAACGCAGAACACAACGATGGCGCTGACATCGATGATCTGAAAGTTACGAAAATCTTCGTAGACGAAGGCCCAAGCATGAAGCGCATTATGCCGCGTGCAAAAGGTCGTGCAGATCGCATCCTGAAGCGCACCAGCCACATTACTGTGGTTGTGTCCGATCGCTGAGACTCTGGAGACTAGCAATGGGTCAGAAAGTACATCCTAATGGTATTCGCCTGGGTATTGTCAAACCTTGGAACTCTACTTGGTATGCGAATACCAAAGAATTCGCTGACAACCTGGACAGCGACTTTAAAGTTCGTCAATTCCTGACTAAGGAACTGTCGAAAGCTTCCGTTTCTCGCATCGTTATCGAGCGTCCTGCGAAGAGCATCCGTGTGACCATTCACACTGCTCGCCCAGGCATCGTTATCGGCAAGAAAGGTGAAGACGTCGAAAAACTGCGCAAGGTCGTAGCGGACATCGCTGGCGTTCCTGCACAGATCAACATCGCCGAAGTCCGTAAACCGGAACTCGACGCTAAATTGGTTGCTGACAGCATCACTTCTCAGCTGGAACGTCGCGTTATGTTCCGTCGTGCTATGAAGCGTGCTGTACAGAACGCAATGCGTCTTGGCGCTAAAGGTATCAAAGTTGAAGTAAGCGGCCGTCTTGGCGGCGCTGAAATCGCACGTACCGAATGGTACCGCGAAGGTCGTGTTCCATTGCACACTCTGCGTGCGGACATCGACTACAACACATCTGAAGCGCACACCACTTATGGTGTAATCGGCGTTAAGGTATGGATCTTCAAAGGTGAGATCCTGGGTGGTATGGCTGCAGTTGAACAACCGGAACCGGCTGCTCAACCTAAAAAGCAGCAGCGTAAAGGCCGCAAGTAAGGAGAGTCGCTGATGTTACAACCAAAGCGTACAAAATTCCGTAAGGTGCACAAGGGCCGCAACCGTGGTCTGGCGCAAGGTACGGATGTTAGCTTCGGCACTTTCGGTCTGAAAGCTGTTGGCCGTGGCCGTCTGACTGCTCGTCAAATCGAAGCAGCTCGTCGTGCAATGACTCGTGCAGTTAAGCGTCAAGGCAAGATCTGGATCCGTGTATTCCCGGACAAACCGATCACCGAGAAGCCGCTGGAAGTGCGTATGGGTAAAGGTAAGGGTAACGTGGAGTATTGGGTTGCCCTGATCCAGCCTGGTAAGGTCCTGTACGAAATGGACGGCGTGCCAGAAGAGGTTGCCCGCGAGGCATTCAAACTGGCAGCAGCGAAACTGCCGATCAAAACCACCTTTGTAACTAAGACGGTGATGTAATGAAAGCACAAGAGCTGCGTGAAAAAAGCGTTGAAGAGCTGAATGCCGAGCTGCTCAACCTGCTGCGTGAGCAATTCAACTTGCGCATGCAGGCGGCCAGTGGCCAGCTGCAACAAACTCACCTGTTGAAACAAGTGCGTCGTGACGTCGCACGCGTTAAGACTTTACTGACTCAAAAGGCGGGTGTGTAAATGACTGAAGTTATCCGTACCCTGCAGGGTCGTGTTGTTAGCGACAAAATGGAGAAATCCATCGTTGTTGCTATCGAGCGTACTGTGAAGCACCCGATCTACGGGAAATTCATCAAACGTACGACCAAGCTGCACGTACATGACGAGAACAACGAATGTGGTACCGGCGACGTGGTGGAAATCCGCGAATGCCGCCCACTGTCCAAGACTAAGTCCTGGACGTTGGTTCGCGTTGTAGAGAAAGCGATTCTGTAATAGAGTAGCTGGCTCTCACTTAATAAACGGCTCAGAAAATGAGCCGTTTATTTTTTCTACCCATACCAAGTAAGCGGTGTTATAATGCTGCGCCCTCGGTTATGGGGCTTTTCAACGGCCTAATTTTTACTTGGGTCTTTAAAGTAGTAGTTGACATTAGCGGAGCACTAAAATGATCCAAGAACAGACTATGCTGAACGTCGCCGACAACTCCGGTGCACGTCGCGTAATGTGTATCAAGGTTCTAGGTGGCTCGCACCGTCGCTACGCAGGCGTCGGCGACATCATCAAAATTACCATCAAGGAAGCAATTCCTCGCGGTAAGGTGAAGAAAGGCGATGTTCTGAAGGCGGTAGTGGTGCGCACCAAGAAGGGTGTACGTCGCCCGGACGGTTCTGTCATTCGCTTCGATGGCAATGCATGCGTTATTTTGAACAATAACAGCGAGCAGCCTATCGGTACGCGTATTTTTGGGCCGGTAACTCGTGAACTGCGTAATGAGAAGTTCATGAAAATTATCTCTCTGGCACCAGAAGTACTCTAAGGAGCGAACATGGCAGCGAAGATCCGTCGTGATGACGAAGTTATCGTGATTACCGGGAAAGACAAAGGTAAGCGCGGTAAAGTAAAAAATGTCCTGTCTGCTGGCAAGGTCATTGTTGAAGGCATCAACCTGGTTAAGAAACACCAGAAGCCGGTTCCGGCTCTGAACCAACCAGGCGGCATTGTTGAAAAAGAAGCTGCAATTCAGGTTTCTAACATTGCTATCTTCAACGCGGCTACCGGCAAGGCTGACCGTGTAGGCTTTAGATTCGAAGACGGCAAAAAAGTCCGTTTCTTCAAGTCTAACAGCGAAACTATCAAGTAATTTGGAGTAATACGATGGCGAAACTGCATGATTACTACAAAGACGAGGTAGTCAAACAACTGATGTCTCAGTTTGATTACAACTCTGTCATGCAAGTCCCTCGGGTCGAGAAGATCACCCTGAACATGGGTGTTGGTGAAGCGATTGCTGACAAGAAACTGCTGGATAACGCCGCAGCGGACCTGGCAGCCATCTCCGGTCAAAAACCGTTGATCACCAAAGCCCGCAAATCTGTTGCAGGCTTCAAAATCCGTCAGGGCTATCCGATCGGCTGTAAAGTAACTCTGCGTGGCGAACGCATGTGGGAGTTCTTTGAGCGTCTGATCTCCATTGCTGTTCCACGTATCCGTGACTTCCGTGGCCTGTCCGCCAAGTCATTCGATGGCCGTGGCAACTACAGCATGGGCGTGCGTGAGCAAATCATCTTCCCAGAAATCGACTACGACAAAGTCGATCGCGTTCGTGGTTTGGATATTACCATTACCACTACTGCGAAATCTGATGATGAAGGCCGCGCGCTGCTGGCTGCTTTTAACTTCCCGTTCCGCAAGTAAGGCAGGGTTACTGATGGCTAAGCAATCAATGAAAGCACGCGAAGTCAAGCGCGTGAAATTAGCTGACAAGTTCTTTGCAAAACGCGTTGAACTGAAAGCTATTATCTCTGATGTGAACGCGTCCGATGAAGATCGTTGGGATGCCGTTCTCAAGCTGCAAACTCTGCCGCGTGATTCCAGCCCGTCTCGTCAGCGTAAACGCTGCCGCCAAACTGGCCGTCCACATGGTTATGTGGGCAAATTCGGGTTGAGCCGTATTAAGCTTCGTGAAGCCGCTATGCGCGGTGAAGTACCAGGCTTGAAAAAGGCTAGCTGGTAATTACCAATTGAATCACGGGAGTAAAGACAGATGAGCATGCAAGATCCGATCGCGGATATGCTGACCCGTATCCGTAACGGTCAAGCCGCGAACAAAGTTGCGGTCACCATGCCTTCCTCCAAGCTGAAAGTGGCAATTGCCAACGTGCTGAAGGAAGAAGGTTTTATTGAAGATTTCAAAATCGAAGGCGACGCCAAGCCTGTTCTGGAACTGGTACTGAAGTACTTCCAGGGCAAAGCTGTGGTAGAAAGCATTCAACGTATCAGCCGTCCAGGTCTGCGCATCTACAAGAAAAAAGATGAGCTGCCAAAAGTTATGGCCGGTTTGGGTATCGCTGTTGTTTCTACCTCTAAAGGTGTTATGACCGATCGTGCAGCTCGCCAGGCTGGTCTGGGTGGCGAGATTATCTGCTACGTAGCTTAATTCGGGAGGAAAGAATGTCTCGTGTTGCAAAAGCACCC
This sequence comes from Serratia sp. LTN-2, assembly GCF_059740205.1. Taxonomy (NCBI): domain Bacteria; kingdom Pseudomonadati; phylum Pseudomonadota; class Gammaproteobacteria; order Enterobacterales; family Yersiniaceae; genus Serratia; species Serratia sp. LTN-2. The sequence continues at coordinate 8,532 of NZ_JCAXDO010000031.1, forward strand.
GTCGTCATTCCTGCCGGCGTAGAGGTAAAACTCAACGGTCAGGTTATTTCGATTAAGGGTAAAAACGGCGAGTTGACTCGTACTATCCACGACGCCGTTGAAGTGAAGCAAGAAGCTAACGCACTGACTTTCGCTCCGCGCGAAGGTTTTGCTAACGCATGGGCTCAAGCGGGTACCACGCGCGCTCTGCTGAACGCAATGGTTGTTGGTGTTACCGAAGGCTTCACCAAAAAGCTTCAACTGGTAGGTGTTGGTTATCGTGCTGCCGTTAAAGGCAACGTGGTGAATTTGGCCCTGGGCTTCTCTCACCCTATCGATCACCAGCTGCCGGCAGGTATCACTGCTGAATGCCCAAGCCAAACTGAAATCGTGCTGAAAGGCGCTGATAAGCAGGTAATTGGCCAGGTAGCAGCAGATCTGCGCGCTTACCGTCGTCCTGAGCCTTACAAAGGCAAGGGTGTTCGTTACGCCGACGAAGTCGTGCGTACCAAAGAGGCTAAGAAGAAGTAAGGTAACACTATGGATAAGAAATCTGCTCGTATCCGTCGTGCGACCCGCGCACGCCGCAAGCTCCAAGAGCTGGGTGCAACCCGCCTGGTGGTACATCGTACCCCGCGTCACATTTACGCACAGGTGATTGCTCCAAACGGTTCTGAAGTACTGGTAGCCGCTTCTACTTTAGAAAAAGCTATCGCGGAGCAACTGAAGTATTCCGGTAACAAAGACGCAGCAGCAGCCGTAGGTAAAGCTCTGGCTGAGCGCGCGTTGGAAAAAGGGATTGCGAAAGTATCCTTTGACCGTTCCGGTTTCCAATATCATGGTCGAGTCCAGGCACTGGCAGATGCTGCCCGTGAAGCTGGCCTTCAGTTCTAAGGAAGAGGTTTAAGATGGCTCACATCGAAAAACAAGCTGGCGAACTGCAGGAAAAGCTGATCGCGGTAAACCGCGTATCTAAAACCGTAAAAGGTGGCCGTATTTTCAGCTTTACCGCACTGACTGTAGTTGGTGATGGTAACGGTCGCGTTGGTTTTGGCTACGGCAAAGCACGCGAAGTTCCAGCAGCGATCCAGAAAGCGATGGAAAAAGCCCGTCGCAACATGATGAACGTCGCGCTGAACAGCGGCACCCTGCAGCACCCTGTTAAGGGCGCTCACACGGGTTCTCGCGTGTTCATGCAGCCTGCTCATGAAGGTACCGGTATCATCGCGGGTGGTGCAATGCGCGCCGTTCTCGAAGTTGCTGGGGTGCACAACGTATTGGCTAAAGCTTATGGTTCCACCAACCCGATCAACGTGGTTCGTGCAACTATCGACGCTCTGGCGAATATGAAGTCTCCTGAAATGGTCGCTGCTAAGCGTGGTAAATCCGTTGCCGACATTCTGGGGTAATTGACCATGGCTAAGACTATTAAAGTTACACAAACTCGCAGCTCAATTGGCCGTCTGCCGAAGCATAAAGCTACTCTGCTCGGTCTGGGTCTGCGTCGTATTGGTCACACCGTAGAGCGCGAGGATACTCCTGCTGTTCGCGGTATGGTCAACCTGGTTTCCTACATGGTTAAAGTTGAGGAGTAACAGATGCGTTTAAATACTCTGTCTCCGGCTGAAGGTGCCAAGCATGCGCCTAAGCGTGTAGGTCGTGGTATTGGTTCTGGCCTGGGTAAAACCGGCGGCCGTGGTCACAAAGGTCAGAAGTCTCGTTCTGGCGGTGGCGTACGTCGTGGTTTCGAAGGTGGTCAGATGCCTCTGTACCGTCGTCTGCCGAAATTCGGCTTCACTTCACGCAAAGCGATGATCACGGCAGAAGTTCGTCTGTCTGAACTGGCTCTGGTTGAAGGCGATGTTATCGACCTGAACGCGCTGAAAGCCGCTAACGTAGTTGGTGTCCAGATCGAATTCGCGAAAGTTGTACTTTCTGGCGAAGTCGCTCGTCCGGTAACCCTGCGTGGTCTGCGTGTCACCAAAGGCGCTCGTGCTGCTATCGAGGCTGCTGGCGGTAAAATTGAGGAATAAGTAGCAGATGGCTAAGCAACCAGGATTAGATTTTCAAAGTGCTAAAGGCGGGCTCGGCGAGCTGAAGCGCAGACTTTTGTTTGTCATCGGCGCGCTGATTGTCTTCCGCATCGGCTCTTTCATTCCGATTCCTGGTATCGATGCCACTGTGCTTGCCAAATTGCTTGAGCAGCAGAGAGGCACTATCATTGAAATGTTTAACATGTTCTCTGGTGGTGCCCTCAGCCGTGCTTCTATCTTTGCTCTGGGGATCATGCCGTATATCTCGGCGTCGATCATTATCCAGCTGCTGACGGTGGTTCATCCAGCGTTGGCGGAAATCAAGAAAGAAGGGGAGGCTGGCCGTCGCAAGATTAGCCAGTACACCCGTTACGGTACGCTGGTATTGGCCATATTCCAGTCGATCGGTATTGCTACCGGTCTGCCGAATATGCCTGGTATGCAGGGCCTGGTGTTAAACCCAGGCTTTGCATTCTACTTTACTGCGGTTGTGAGCCTGGTAACCGGGACAATGTTCCTGATGTGGCTGGGTGAGCAGATTACTGAGCGCGGTATCGGCAACGGTATCTCGATCATTATCTTCGCGGGTATTGTAGCGGGGCTCCCGCCGGCAGTGGCCCATACTATTGAGCAAGCGCGGCAAGGCGACCTGCACTTCCTCCTGCTGCTGTTGGTTGCAGTATTGGTGTTTGCAGTAACCTTCTTCGTTGTTTTCATCGAGCGTGGTCAACGTCGTATCGTCGTTAACTATGCGAAGCGTCAACAAGGTCGTCGTGTTTATGCAGCACAGAGTACACACTTACCGTTGAAAGTGAACATGGCGGGTGTTATCCCGGCGATTTTCGCTTCCAGCATTATTCTGTTCCCGGCCACGATTGCATCATGGTTTGGGGGCGGTACCGGTTGGAACTGGCTGACTACGATTTCGCTGTATTTGCAGCCAGGGCAACCGCTTTATGTGTTACTCTATGCGTCTGCAATCATCTTCTTCTGTTTCTTCTACACGGCGTTGGTTTTCAACCCGCGTGAGACAGCAGATAACCTGAAGAAGTCCGGTGCCTTCGTACCAGGAATTCGTCCGGGAGAGCAAACGGCGAAGTATATCGATAAAGTAATGACGCGTTTAACCCTGGTGGGCGCGATGTACATTACTTTCATCTGCCTGATCCCGGAGTTCATGCGTGATGCAATGAAAGTACCATTCTACTTTGGTGGTACCTCGCTACTGATCGTGGTTGTCGTCATCATGGACTTTATGGCTCAAGTGCAAACTCTGATGATGTCAAGTCAGTACGAGTCTGCATTGAAGAAAGCAAATCTGAAAGGCTATAACCGCTAGTCAGATTCGTTTGAGAAGTTACGGAGAGTAAAAATGAAAGTTCGTGCTTCCGTCAAGAAATTATGTCGTAACTGCAAAATCGTTAAGCGTAACGGTGTCGTTCGTGTGATTTGCAGCGCCGAGCCGAAGCATAAACAGCGTCAAGGCTGATTATCTCGCATATTTTTCTTGCAAAGTTGGGTTGAGCTGGCTAGATTAGCCAGCCAATCTTTTGTATGTCGCACTGCAACATTATTTGAGTATCCTGAAAACGGGCTTTTCAGAATGGTGTTGCTGTATAAAATAGTAGGAGTGCATAGTGGCCCGTATAGCAGGCATTAACATTCCTGATCATAAACATACCGTTATCGCCTTAACGTCGATCTTCGGTATCGGTAAAACCCGTTCACAGGCTATCTGTGCATCTACGGGTATTGCTGAAAATGTTAAGATCAGTGAGCTGTCTGAAGAGCAAATCGAAAAGCTTCGTGATGCAGTTGCCAAATACACCGTTGAGGGTGATTTGCGTCGTGAAATTACCCTGAGCATCAAGCGTCTTATGGACCTTGGTTGCTATCGTGGTTTGCGTCATCGTCGTGGTCTGCCGGTACGCGGTCAGCGCACCAAGACCAACGCTCGTACCCGTAAGGGTCCGCGCAAGCCGATCAAGAAATAATCGGGGTTATTGAATAATGGCAAAGGCACCTGTTCGTACACGTAAGCGTGTAAGAAAGCAAGTCTCTGACGGCGTGGCTCATATCCATGCTTCTTTCAACAACACCATCGTTACCATCACTGATCGTCAGGGTAATGCTTTGGGTTGGGCAACAGCCGGTGGTTCCGGTTTCCGTGGTTCTCGTAAGTCCACTCCGTTCGCAGCACAGGTTGCAGCAGAACGTTGTGCTGACGCAGTGAAAGAATACGGTATCAAGAACCTGGAAGTTATGGTTAAAGGACCTGGTCCTGGTCGTGAGTCTACTATCCGCGCTCTGAACGCGGCTGGTTTCCGCATCACTAACATTACTGATGTGACTCCGATCCCTCATAACGGTTGTCGTCCGCCGAAAAAGCGCCGCGTGTAACGCAGCTTTTAGGATTGTTGGAGAAAGAAAATGGCAAGATATTTGGGTCCTAAGCTCAAGCTGAGCCGTCGTGAGGGCACAGACCTGTTCCTTAAGTCTGGCGTTCGCGCGATCGATTCCAAGTGTAAAATTGAACAAGCACCTGGTCAGCACGGTGCGCGTAAACCGCGTCTGTCTGATTACGGTGTTCAGTTGCGTGAGAAGCAGAAAGTTCGTCGTATGTACGGCATTCTGGAGCGTCAATTCCGCAACTATTACAAAGAAGCAACCCGCCTGAAGGGCAACACCGGTGAAAACCTGTTGCAGCTGCTGGAAGGTCGTCTGGACAACGTTGTTTACCGTATGGGCTTCGGCGCTACTCGTGCAGAGTCACGTCAGCTGGTTAGCCACAAAGCAGTTATGGTAAACGGTCGCGTTGTTAACATCGCTTCTTATCAGGTATCTCCGAATGACGTAGTCAGCATCCGCGAGAAAGCTAAAAAGCAGTCTCGTGTTAAAGCTTCTCTGGAGCTGGCTGAGCAGCGTGAAAAGCCGACTTGGCTGGAAGTTGATGCTGCTAAGATGGAAGGCGTGTTCAAGCGTATGCCTGAACGTACCGATCTGTCTGCGGACATTAACGAACACCTGATCGTCGAGCTTTACTCCAAGTAAAGCTTAGTACCAAAGAGAGGACACAATGCAGGGTTCTGTGACAGAGTTTCTAAAACCGCGCCTGGTAGATATCGAGCAAGTCAGTTCGACGCACGCCAAGGTGACCCTTGAGCCTTTAGAGCGTGGCTTTGGCCATACTCTTGGCAACGCACTGCGCCGTATTCTGCTTTCATCTATGCCGGGTTGCGCGGTGACCGAGGTTGAGATTGATGGTGTACTGCATGAGTACAGCACCAAAGAAGGCGTACAGGAAGATATCCTGGAGATCCTGCTCAACCTGAAAGGGCTGGCGGTGAGAGTTCAAGGCAAAGACGAAGTTATTCTTACCCTGAATAAATCTGGCATTGGCCCTGTGACCGCTGCCGACATCACCCATGATGGTGATGTCGAAATCGTCAAGCCTCAGCACGTGATTTGCCACCTGACTGATGAGAACGCGGCTATCAGCATGCGTATCAAAGTTCAGCGCGGTCGCGGTTATGTGCCGGCTTCTGCCCGAATTCATTCGGAAGAAGATGAGCGCCCAATCGGTCGTCTGTTGGTTGACGCCTGCTACAGCCCTGTAGAGCGTATCGCCTACAATGTTGAAGCTGCGCGTGTAGAACAGCGTACTGACTTGGATAAGCTGGTCATCGAGATGGAGACCAATGGCACGATCGATCCTGAAGAGGCGATCCGCCGTGCGGCCACCATTCTGGCTGAACAACTTGAAGCTTTCGTTGACCTGCGTGATGTACGTCAGCCGGAAGTTAAAGAAGAGAAACCAGAATTCGATCCGATCTTGCTGCGCCCTGTTGACGATCTGGAATTGACTGTCCGCTCTGCTAACTGCCTCAAGGCAGAAGCTATCCACTACATCGGTGATCTGGTACAGCGTACCGAGGTTGAGTTGCTGAAAACGCCAAACCTGGGTAAAAAATCTCTTACCGAGATTAAAGACGTGCTGGCCTCACGTGGTCTGTCTCTGGGCATGCGCCTGGAAAACTGGCCGCCGGCAAGCATTGCTGACGAGTAACCGGATCACAGGTTAAGGTTTTACTGAGAAGGATAAGGTCATGCGCCATCGTAAGAGTGGTCGTCAACTGAACCGTAACAGCAGCCATCGCCAGGCTATGTTCCGTAACATGGCCGGCTCTTTGGTTCGTCATGAGATCATCAAGACGACCCTGCCAAAAGCAAAAGAGCTGCGTCGCGTTGTTGAGCCGCTGATTACTCTTGCCAAGACCGACAGCGTAGCTAATCGTCGTCTGGCATTCGCCCGTACTCGTGATAACGAGATCGTGGCAAAACTGTTTAACGAGCTGGGCCCGCGTTTCGCGAGCCGTGCCGGTGGTTACACTCGCATTCTGAAGTGTGGCTTCCGCGCAGGCGACAACGCGCCGATGGCATACATCGAGCTGGTTGATCGTGCTGAGTCTCAAGCAGAAGTGGCAACTGCAGAGTAATCTGTAGACGCGTAAAAAAACCGGGCTTGCCCGGTTTTTTTACGTCCAAATCCAGCCAAATGTGCGCAATTCCCCCTGCTGTGCTTAAGATCCCCGCCCCTATCCGCTATGCTAAGGCTTATTCATTAGGCTAACCGAGGCTGTCTGTCATGGGATTGCTCGATCAATGGGCGGAACGTCATATCCTTGATGCCCAGGATAAAGGCGAGTTCGACAATCTGCCCGGCCAGGGGCAGCCGCTGGTGCTGGAAGATGACAGCGCGGTGCCGCCCGAGCTACGCGCCGGTTACCGTTTGCTGAAAAATGCCGGTTACCTGCCGCCGGCGCTGGAAGATCGCAAAGAGGCATTAACCGTTGCTCGCTTACTGCAAGAGATTAATAGCGAACATCCGGACTATGTCGATCTCAGCAAGCGCATGGCACTGCTGGAACATCGATTGCGCCAGGCTGGGATGAGCACGGATTTCTTGCATGGCGAATATCAGCACGCACTGGACGGCAAATTCACCCGAGAGGAGAAGTCATGTTCAAGATAGGTCAGTTGGCCAAGCTCGCCGAAGTGACGCCGGATACCGTGCGTTACTATGAAAAGCAGGGCATGATGGATCACAATGTCCGCACCGAAGGCGGTTATCGGCTGTATACGGAGCAGGACCTGCAGCGGCTGCGTTTTATTCGCTATGCCAAACAGTTGGGCTTTACTCTGGAAACGATCGCCGAACTGCTGTCGATCCGGGTTGATCCTGAACACCATACCTGCCAGGAATCGAAGTCGATCGTCGATGCTCGCCTGAGCGAAGTGGAAAGCAAGCTGGCGGAGCTGACCCGCATGCGCGAATCGTTGAAACGCTTGAGTGACGCCTGCTGCGGCACCGCCCATACCAGCAACTATTGTTCTATTCTGGAAGCCCTGGAGCAGGGCGCCAGCGATGATAAAGGCAAAAAAGGTTGCTGACGGCACTTTAATTTTTATATTGCCGGCAGTATTATCGGCTCGTTTTATTACCTTACCTTTTACAGGAGCATTACCATGACGAAATATCGTCACACTAAAGGCCAGATTCAAGATAACGCCATTGAGGCGCTGCTACATGACCCGCTATTCCGTCAACGAGTGGAAAAGAATGTGAAAGGCAAAGGCAGCTATCGGCGTAAAGAAAAACACAACAAAGGCGGTAACTGGGAGGCCAGTGGCAAACTATCAAACGATAATTTACCACTGGCCTTCTGGTTTTAAGGCATTAAAAAAGCCACCGATGAAGGTGGCTTTTTATTGGCGTAACCTAATGCTGTTTTACAGCTTTGGCTGCTGTTGCTGGCTCAGCAAATCACGGATTTCCGTCAGCAGTTTCTCTTCTGCGGTTGGTTCTGGCGGCGCTGCCGGCGCTTCTTCCTGCTTGCGGCGCATCTTGTTCATCAGTTTAATCGCCAGGAAGATAGCAAAGGCGACAATCACAAAGTCAAATACGGTCTGGATGAATGAACCATAGTTCATTACCACCGCCGGTACGGCGCCCTGAGCTTCACGTAACACCAGATGGAACTGTTTAAAATCGACGCCGCCAATCAGTAAGCCCAACGGTGGCATGATGATATCGGCCACGAAGGACGAAACAATCTTGCCGAATGCAGCACCGATAATCACACCGACGGCCAGATCGACCACGTTGCCGCGCATGGCAAATTCGCGAAACTCTTTCAACATACTCATAGAACACACCCCTTGCAGAATTAATAACTCAAGTTTAACAAAGCAATTTCCCTTTGCCACAAATGGAGAGAAGTTTTATCTCCTCCCAAGGCAGAGAACAACTACGCAATTATAGACCATCGCCTAATAAATTCGTTCTACAAGAAAAACGGACTCGGTTGGAACAAGCGTTCAACGTCGGGCACAAATTTCTTGTCGGTAATAAACATGATGACGTGATCGCCCTGTTCGATTTTGCTGTTACCGTTGGCGATGATCACGTCGTCGCCTCGCACGATAGCGCCGATGGTGGTACCCGGCGGCAGCTTGATGTCTTCGACGATGCGGCCGACCACTTTGGAGGTGCTTTCGTCGCCGTGGGCAATCGCTTCGATCGCTTCAGCTACGCCGCGGCGCAGCGACGAAACGCTGACGATATCCGCTTTGCGCACGTGTCCCAGCAGGGCGGAGATGGTTGCCTGCTGGGGAGAAATGGCGATATCGATCACGCTGCCTTGCACCAGATCGACATAGGCACGGCGCTGGATCAATACCATCACCTTCTTGGCGCCCATGCGCTTGGCCAGCATGGCCGACATGATGTTGGCCTCATCGTCGTTAGTGATGGCGATGAAGACGTCCACCTGCTCGACGTGCTCTTCGGCCAGCAGCTCCTGATCCGAAGCATCGCCGTAGAACACGATGGTATCGTGCAGCTGTTCGGCCAGTTCGGCGGCGCGTTGCTGATTGCGCTCGATCAGTTTGACGTTGTAGTCTTTTTCCAGCTTGGCGGCCAGGCCGGCGCCGACGTTGCCGCCGCCGACGATCATGATGCGCTTATAGGGTTTTTCCAGCCGTTGCAGTTCGCTCATTACCGCGCGGATGTGCTGTGAGGCGGCGACGAAGAACACTTCATCGCCGGCTTCGATAATGGTCGAGCCCTGCGGTCGGATCGGACGATCCTGGCGGAATATGGCGGCGACGCGGGTATCGATATGCGGCATGTGTTCGCGCATCGAAGAGAGCGCATTGCCGACCAGCGGGCCACCGTAATAGGCTTTAACCGCGGCGATGCTGACCTTGCCTTCAGCGAAGTTGACCACCTGCAGGGCGCCAGGGTATTCGATCAGCTTGTAGATATAGTCGATGACTAGCTGCTCCGGCGAAATCAGATGATCGATCGGCACCGCTTCCGGCAGGAACAGTTTCTCCGACTCGCGGATATATTCCGGCGCGCGGATGCGGGCGATGCGGTTAGGGGTATTAAACAGAGAATAGGCGATCTGGCAGGCGATCATGTTGGTTTCGTCGGAGTTGGTGACCGCGACCAGCATGTCGGCGTCTTCTGCGCCGGCTTCGCGCAGCACCCGAGGGTGGGAACCATGTCCCTGAACCACCCGCAAATCGAATTTATCCTGTAGTTGGCGCAAGCGGCCGGAATCGGTATCGACGACGGTGATATCGTTGTTTTCACCCACCAGGTTTTCCGCCAGCGTCCCGCCAACCTGACCGGCACCAAGAATAATTATTTTCATCGTGTTCTCTGCTTCACACTGAAAGACTTAGGGCGCGCACGCACGCCCTGAAGAATTACATTTTAATCAGCTTAGCGTAAAAGAAGCCATCGCCATCCTCGGGATGCGGGATATTCTGTCGCCCTGGCCGCTGTGCATCGCCGGTTTTAACCAGCTTGGCATCGGCGTGGCGCTGCAAGAACGCGGTAATCTGGCTGCTGTTTTCATCCGGCAGGATAGAGCAGGTTGCGTAAACCATCACGCCACCTGATTTCAGATGCGGCCAGACGGCTTCCAGGATTTCGGCCTGCAGTGCGGCGAGCTCGGCGATGTCGCGATCGCGGCGCAGCCATTTGATATCGGGGTGACGGCGGATCACGCCGGTGGCGGAGCAAGGTGCGTCCAGAAGGATACGGTCGAACTGCTTGTCACCGCACCATTGTTGCGGAGTGCGGCCATCACCCAGTTTAACCTCCGCGTGCAAACGCAGGCGTTGCAGGTTTTCTTTCACCCGCGCCAGACGTTGCTCGTCGATATCGACGGCCATCACGTGCGCTTTCGGCGCCGCTTCCAGGATATGCGTGGTTTTACCGCCAGGTGCGGCGCACAAATCGAGGATCTGCTCGCCGTCTTGCGGATCCAACAGATCGACACAGCCCTGGGCCGAGGCATCTTGTACGGTGACCCAGCCTTCGGTGAACCCAGGCAGATCGGTCACGGCGCAAGGCGCCAGCAAACGCACCGCGTCCGCATAGTCTGCATGAGGCTCTGCGGCGATGCCGGCGTCGGTCAGCAACTGCAGATAAGCTTCGCGGGTGTGGTGCAGGCGGTTGACGCGTAGCCACATCGGCGGCTTCTGGTTATTCGCGTCGACGATCTGTTCCCAGTTGGCGGGATAAGCCTGTTGAATGCGTTTCAGTAACCAGCTGGGATGCAGATAGCGGCTGTCATTATTGGCGGCGCGTTGCAGCAGCTCTTCCTGCTGGCGTTGAAATTGGCGCAAAACGCCATTAATCAGGCCTTTTAACTGCGGGCGTTTCAGCGCTACCGCACCTTCCACGGTTTCCGCCAGCACGGCGTGCGCCGGGATGCGGGTATACAGCAGCTGGTACAAGCCGACCATCAACAAATAGTGTAGCGTGCGCTGCTTGCCGGTCAGTGGCTTGGCCATCAATTGTTGAATGCACCATTCGAGCTGCGGCAGCACGCGTAACGTGCCGAAGCACAGTTCCTGCAGCAACCCGCGATCTTTGTCGCTGATGGAGGTTTGCAGCGCTGGCAGGACAGTGCTGAGCGACTGCCCTTGATCCAGCACCTGGCCGATGGCTTTGGCAGCGATGCTGCGGAGATTGTAATTATTTTTCATAGGCTAAAGCTGATAACGATCGGCATTAAGAAAATAACGGCCCGGCGATGAACGGCCGGGCAGTGGGGTGGCTTACAGCCGGTTGCCCGGGGTAAACCATTCACGACGTGAATTTAACAGGTCCTGCGCCGACATCGGTTTCTTACCGGCGGGCTGCAGCTGGATCAGATTGAGGATGCCGTCGACGGTCGCCACCTGAATGCCGTGCTTGTCGGCATGGATAACGGTGCCCGGTTCTGCGTTGGCGCTTTCTGCCAGCACGCTGGCCTGCCACACTTTCACCGGTTGCTCGTCGATGATGAAGTAGCTGACGGGCCAAGGGTTGAAGGCGCGGATGCAGCGCTCCAACTGGGCGGCGGACAGGGTCCAGTCCAGGCGAGCTTCTTCTTTGCTCAGCTTCTCGGCGTAGGTGACCAGCGATTCGTCCTGTACCTCGCGGGTGGCGCTGCCGTCGGCCATTTGGCGCAGCGTCGTCAACATGCCCTGCGGGCCGAGCTGAGCCAGCTTGTCGTAGAGGCTGGCGCTGGTGTCGCTGCTCTCAATCGGGCAGGCGATCTTGTGCATCATGTCGCCGGTATCGAGGCCGACATCCATCTGCATGATGGTCACGCCGGTTTCGCTGTCGCCGGCCCAGAGTGAACGCTGGATCGGCGCCGCGCCGCGCCAGCGAGGCAGCAGCGAACCGTGTACGTTGATGCAGCCCAGGCGCGGCATATCCAACACCGCTTGTGGCAGGATCAGCCCGTAAGCGACCACCACCATCACGTCGGCGTTGAGATCGGCCACCAGGCGCTGGTTCTCTTCGGGACGTAATGACTTGGGCTGGAATACCGGCAGTTGGTGTTGTTCGGCCAGCGCTTTGACCGGGCTTGGCGTCAGCTTGTTGCCGCGGCCTGCCGGGCGGTCGGGCTGGGTAAATACGCCGACAATCTGGTGCTCAGATGACAACAGCGCGTCAAGATGACGCGCTGCGAAGTCTGGTGTTCCGGCGAAAATAATCCGTAAAGAATCAGACACGTTGATTTCCTGATCGGTTAGGCGCGGGCTTGAAGCTTGGCCATTTTTTCCAGTTTCTGACGAATACGCTGGCGCTTGAGCGGCGACAGGTAATCGACGAACAGCTTGCCCATCAGGTGATCCATCTCGTGCTGGATGCAGATCGCCAGCAGATCATCCGCTTCCAGCTCGAAAGGTTTGCCTTCGCGATCTAGCGCGCGGATCTTCACCTGCGCGGCGCGCGGCACTAACGCACGCTGCTCTGGAATGGAAAGACAGCCTTCCTCGATGCCGGTTTCGCCGCTTTTTTCCAGCAGCTCCGGGTTGATCAGCACCAGGCGCTGATCGCGATTCTCGGAGACGTCGATCACGATAATGCGCTGATGGATATCCACCTGAGTCGCAGCCAGGCCAATGCCTTCCTCTGCGTACATGGTTTCAAACATATCATCCACGATGCGCTGGATATCTGCATTGACTTCTTTTACCGGCGCTGCGACTTTGCGCAGACGCTCGTCTGGGAAATGTAATACCTGCAAGACTGACATATATCTTTAGATCTGTATCCGAGTAATGAACGAGGTTTAACCTCTATTCTAGACATTTCCCGACCTGATTGACAGCATTGCGCACCAATTGCTCAGATTGGTAATACCACCGTTTTTGCTGAGGGAACAGAGGATGCGGCTGGAAGAGATCGCTTTACGGATGCGGGGGGTTACGGGGCTACAGACCCCGACGGCCAGTCGGATCGTGCAGCAGTTATCGCAAATGGGGGGCGAACCCAATCGCGCGCTGCGTGAACTGGGATTGAACGAACGGCAGCGGGCACAGTTCAACCGGGCGGATCCCGGCTATCTTACGGCTACCTTGCATTGGTTGGAAAAGCCGGCGCACCGCATAGTGAACTATGGGGCGCTCGGTTATCCCGATCGCCTGGCCCAGATCGACGATGCGCCGCTGTTTTTGCTGATCGAGGGCGATCCGCAGGCGCTGTTGCAACCGCAGCTCGCCATGGTCGGCAGTCGGCAGTTCAGCCATTACGGCGAGCGATGGGCGAACCATTTCGCCGCTGAGTTGGCGCGCTGCGGTTTCGCCATCACCAGCGGTCTGGCGATTGGCATCGACGGGATTTGCCATCGCGCGGCGTTGGCGGCCGGCGGCTGTACTGTCGCGGTGTTGGGTAGCGGGCTGGCCAATATCTATCCGCGCCGGCACCGTCGGCTTGCGGAACAGATAGTCGAACAAGGCGGCGCCGTGGTTTCAGATCATTTAGTCACCGACTTGCCTCTGGCCGACCATTTTCCGCGCCGCAATCGTATTATCAGCGGGCTGAGTCTGGGCGTTCTGGTTATAGAAGCCTCGCTGCACAGCGGTACCCTGGTGACTGCTCGCTATGCGTTGGAACAGGGGCGTGAGGTGTTCGCTCTGCCAGGGCCATTAGGGAACCCGATGAGCGAGGGCACACATTGGCTCATCCAACAGGGCGCGCATCTGGTCACCGGGCCGAAAGATATCGCCGAATTGCTGGAAAGCGGTCTTCAATGGCTGCCGCTGAACGAAAATACAACTATTTGTGCGTCACAGGCTGAAGTTGAATTGCCATTTGCCGATGTGTTGGCTAACGTAGGAGATGAGGTGACACCTGTTGACGTCGTCGCTGAACGTGCCGGCCAACCTGTGCCAGTGGTGGTAATCAAGTTACTCGAGCTGGAGTTAGCAGGGTGGATCGCAGCTGTACCCGGCGGCTATGTCCGAATAAGGAGGGCAAGCCATGTTCGACGTACTCATGTACTTGTTTGAAACTTATATCCACAATGAACCAGAGATGCGCGTCGATCAGGATCAACTGACCGATGATCTCGCTCAGGCGGGGTTTCATCGGGATGATATCTACAACGCGTTGAATTGGCTTGAGAAGTTGGCTGACCTGCAAGAAGGTCAAAATGCCCCTTACTTTATGGATGCCGATCCGCTGGCGATGCGGATTTACACCGAAGAGGAAGGTGCGCGTTTGGACGCCGGCTGCCGTGGTTTTCTCCTGTTCCTGGAACAGATTCAGGTATTGAACCTCGAAACCCGTGAAATGGTTATCGACCGCGTTATGGCTTTGGATAATGCGGAATTCGATCTCGAAGATCTGAAATGGGTCGTGTTGATGGTGCTGTTTAATATCCCCGGATATGAAAGTGCCTATCAGCAAATGGAAGAACTGTTGTTTGAAGTGAACGAAGGTTATCTGCATTGAGCCGATAACGCGCATAGAAGACGTTATGACAAAAAACGCGATTTTTGCCGCCAGGCAAAATGAACCCTGTCCGGAATGCGGGGCCGAGCTGGTGATCCGTAGCGGTCGCCACGGCCCCTTCCTCGGTTGTTCCCAGTACCCTGAATGCCAATATATTCGGCCGCTGAAAGCACAGGCCGATGGGCATATCGTTAAGGTGCTGGATGGGCAACAGTGCCCGAAGTGTCAGGCGACGTTGGTGCTGCGCCAGGGGCGCTACGGCATGTTTATCGGTTGCAGCGATTATCCGCAGTGCGATCACACTGAAGTGATCGACAAGCCTGACGAAACCGCCATTACCTGTCCGCAGTGCGGGCAAGGCAAGCTGTTGCAGCGTAAGTCGCGCTACGGCAAGGTTTTTCATTCCTGCGATCGTTACCCGGAATGCCAGTTCGCCCTCAATGTTAAACCCGTCGCCGGTGAATGCGCCTACTGCCATTACCCGTTGCTGATGGAAAAGCGCACGGCAAAGGGCCCCGTCCTGTGCTGTGCCAGCAAGCTGTGCGGCAAACCCGTCGCGACTACAGAATAATCACATCATGAACTCAGAATTAAGCCCGAACCTTTTATCTATCATCGATGCTTTGCATCAACAGCAGGTTATTGCCTATCCCACCGAAGCGGTATTCGGCCTGGGTTGCGATCCCGACAGTGAACAGGCGGTCAATGCGCTGCTGGCGTTGAAACAGCGGCCGTGGGAAAAGGGGCTGATTCTGATCGCCGCCGACTATGCACAGCTTAAGCCATATATCGATGACAGTGCGCTCAGCGAACAGCAGCGCGCGACGATGTTTGCCAGCTGGCCAGGGCCGGTAACCTGGGTGTTGCCCGCTCGGCCGGAGACGCCACGTTTGCTGACCGGGCGTTTCAGCTCATTGGCGGTGCGCGTCAGCGATCATCCGTTGGTGCAGCAGCTGTGTCGGCAGTACGGCAAGCCGCTCGTGTCGACCAGCGCCAATCTCAGCGGGCTGGAGCCGTGCCGCAGTGCGGATGAAGTCACGCGGCAATTCGGCGACGCTTTCCCGGTATTGGCCGGTGAGGTGGGCGGCCGTCTTAATCCTTCCGAAATCAGAGATGCACTGACCGGCGAACAGATCCGTCAGGGCTAGAGGTAATGGGCATGGAGAAGTTTGCGGTATTTGGCAACCCTATTGGCCACAGCAAGTCGCCGCGAATTCATGCGCTGTTTGCTGCTCAGACCGGCATTGAGCATCCTTATGGCGCGGTGTTGGCGCCGCTGGACGGTTTTGAAACCAGCTTGCAGGCGTTTATCCGCGCCGGAGGGCTGGGGGCGAACGTCACGGTGCCCTTCAAGGAGCGTGCTTATGAGCTCGCCTCCGAGCTGAGTGAGCGCGCGGCGATGGCCGGAGCGGTCAACACCCTGAAGGTATTGCCGAATGGCGAACTGCTGGGGGACAACACCGACGGCATCGGTTTGTTGACCGATCTGCAGCGCCAGCAATTGATTCGGCCGCAGGATCGCATTCTGCTGGTGGGCGCCGGCGGTGCGGCACGCGGCGTGATCCTGCCGCTGCTGTCTTTCGGCTGCCGGCTCACCATCACCAATCGTACCTTCAGCCGGGCCCAGGAATTGGCCGACGCTTTCCTGCATCTGGGGGAGATCTCGGCGGCGCCGATGGATCAACTGGATCAGCAAGCGTTCGATCTGGTGATCAATGCGACGGCGTCCGGCATCAGCGGGGAGATCCCGGCGTTGCCTGCAGGCGTGGTGAACGCGCAAACCCGTTGCTATGACATGTTCTATCAGCAAGGCATTACGCCATTTCTGGCCTGGGCGCAGCTGCAGGGCGCAACGGAATACGCCGATGGGCTGGGTATGCTGGTGGGGCAGGCGGCGCATGCTTTCCTGCTGTGGCACGGCGTGATGCCAGAGATAGAACCGGTCTTGCGCCAGCTGCGCAGCGAGCTGGCGGCATAAATCCTACCCCGTTCTCTTTATAGGGAACGGGGCGCCCATCAGATATCTTCCGACAGGTATTCGTCTTTCCAGCGTACATAGTTGTTAGAAGAATAAAGCAATCCCTCCAACTCGGCGGCGGTCAGCGGCCGAACCTGGCGTGCCGGGCTACCCATATAAAGATAGCCGCTCGCCAGACGCTTGCCCGGCGCCACCAAACTGCCGGCGCCAATCATTACGTCGTCTTCTACGACTACACCGTCCAACAGGATCGATCCCATCCCGACCAGCACCCGGTTGCCGATGGCGCAGCCGTGCAGCATCGCTTTATGGCCCACGGTAACGTCTTCGCCAATTAACAGGGGATAACCATCGGGGTTATGTTCGGAGCGGTGAGTCACATGCAGCACGCTGCCATCCTGAATATTGCTGCGTGCGCCGATCTTTACCGCATTGACGTCGCCGCGGATAGCGACCAGCGGCCAGATGCTGACGTCATCCGCCAGATCGACGTCGCCGATCACGACGCTGGAAGGATCGATCAGCACGCGCTGACCGAGTTTGGGGGTGTATTGAAGATAAGAACGTACTGCATCGGACATAGTGCTGCCTCACGTCGGGATCATATTTACCGGCAATACTAGACTCTGGCGATGGAATTACAACCAACGGCAGCGCCGGATCCTGCGGAAAATGGCCCTGATCGCACAAGATCCACTCGGAAGGGCTGAAAAGTGTGCAAACAGAAAGAAAAGATCAAAAAAGGGGTTGTGCAAAAAACTCGGATCCCTATAATGCGCCTCCATCGACACGGCGCAAGTGATTCACTTCACACAGCGGCCGGGAAGAAAGAGAAAAAATCCTGAAAATTAGGGTTGACTCTGAAAGAGGAAAGCGTAATATACGCCACCTCGAGTTAGCAAGCGAAAGCGCCTAACTCACTGCTCTTTAACAATTTATCAGACAAT
>NZ_JCAXDO010000032.1:0-15832 GCF_059740205.1 Serratia sp. LTN-2
AAGGCCGGATATAGAGCTGCAACCTACCGTCAACGTCAAAGCCACGGAAGCCTTGCAAACGGGATGCGTTCATATAGCGTTGAATGCGTAAATTTAAATTCCCTGACATCGACGCGACCGGCGGTTGGGTCGCGGCCTTCGGGATCTGGTTCCATATTGTGGCCGGCCTGGTGCACCGGGCGCCGGATATGGCGGTGACGCTGGCAGAGTTTATCGCGCTCACCCTGACGGTGTGCGGCGGCTACAAAATCCTCGATGAGCTGGCGCGCGTCCCCAAACGGCAGCGTGAGGAAGCGGAAAAACAGGCCTATATCGCGGCACATCATGAACAGGCGCCGTCGCCGGCGACCACAGACAAACAGCACGGGGCCGGAGAGGTGCAGAATGCGGATCGCTAACATCGCCTGGCTGGCGCTGCTGTTAACCGGGCTGGCGCACGGCTCCACGATTGATGAGATAGCGGCGCTGCAGAAAAATCCCGGCGTCAATCGGGCGTCATCTGCGTCGTCCGCTCCTGCACCGCAGCCGGCGGCAGCGCCGCGCTGGTTTACGCTCAGCAACGGCGCGCGCGTCAACCTCAATGACTGGAAGGTGGTGCTGTTTATGCAGGGGCATTGCCCGTACTGCCACCAGTTTGATCCGCTGCTGAAATCGCTGTCGGATCGGGTCGGCTTTTCCGTGTTCGCCTACACCTTCGACGGCCAGGGCGATGCCACGTTTCCGGAGGCCATCCCGGCGCCGCCGGAGGTGATGCGCACCTTCTTCCCCGGCCTGCCGGTGGCCTCGCCGACAACGTTTTTGGTGAACGTCAATACGCTGGCGACCTACCCGATGATCCA
The DNA here is from genome assembly GCF_059740205.1 of Serratia sp. LTN-2. NCBI lineage: Bacteria > Pseudomonadati > Pseudomonadota > Gammaproteobacteria > Enterobacterales > Yersiniaceae > Serratia > Serratia sp. LTN-2. Next base: position 840 of record NZ_JCAXDO010000032.1, read on the forward strand.
GGGAGCCAGCGACGAGCGCGGCTTTATGGCGCGTCTGGATACCGTGTTACAGGAAGCGACGTTAAGAGGAGACCATCGTGAATAAATCAGGGCGTCACATCATTACTGTTGAGCAGAGCGCGATGTCTCCCGAACAGCGTGTTGCCAGCGCGCGTGCGGAATACAAGCGCGACAGCGCGCGGCTTATGATTTTTCTTCATCTGACGGTGCTGTTTTTTGTGGCGGCCGTCGCGCTCTGGATGGTCAGCCACTGGTGGTTTGGGCATGCATTTGTCAAAGAGTACGCTGCGGACACTCGTGAGTTTCATATGATGACTATGTGGAACGTACTGATGTACTTCATGCCTGGCATGTTTGCCGCGCTGTCCTCCGGGTGCCTCGCGGTCGCACTGGTCTTTGAGAGTCTGGGGCTGTTTAGCCTTTATACCACCCTGCTGTGGCAAAAGTGCTGCATGTACCGCCAGTCTCGCCTGAACCGGGAGGATGCATGAAATTACGAGCCCTCTTTATCGGCCTGACGCTGGGGCTGGCGACCGCTGCGCCGGCAATCGCTGACATGAACAGCGACATGAACCAGTTTTTTGACAAGCTGGGGTTTGCGTCCAACACCACGGCGCCGGCGGTCTGGCAGGGGCAGGCGGCCGGCTATGCGTCGGGCGGTTCGATTTACGCCCGCACCGGCGTGAAACAAATACAGCTGATCTCGATGTCGCTGCCGGATATCAATGCCGGCTGTGGCGGCATCGATGCGTACCTGGGGGCGTTCAGCTTTATCAACGGCGAGCAGCTGCAGCGCTTCACCAAACAGATCATGTCCAACGCCGCCGGCTACTTCTTCGATCTGGCTTTGCAGACCACCGTGCCGGAGTTGAAAGACGCCAAGGACTTCATCCAGAAAATGGCCAGCGACATCAATGGCATGAACATGAGCAGCTGCCAGGCGGCGCAGGGCATTGTCGGCGGGTTGTTCCCACGCACGCAGGTCTATCAGAAGAAAATCTGCCAGGACATTGCGGGCGAATCCAACATCTTCGCCGACTGGGCCGCGTCACAGCAGGGGTGCACTGTGGGCGGGAAAATGAATTCGGTATTGGATAAGGCCGGGGACAAAGACAAGGAGCGCATCTCCAAGAATATCAACATTATGTGGGATGCGTTATCCAAAAACCGCATGTTCGACGGCAACAAGGAGCTGAAGGAGTTCGTGATGACGCTGACCGGCTCGCTGGTGTTCGGCCCCAACGGGGAAATCACGCCGCTGCCGCCGCGTACCACCGATCAGAGCATCATCAAGGCACTGATGGAGGGGGGGAGCGCCAAAATCTACCACTGTAACGACAGCGAAAAGTGCCTGAAGGTGGTGGCTGATACTGATGTCACCATCAGCAGTGACAAGGCCCTGAAAGGGCAAATCAAGAAGATGCTGCTGAGTATCGAGAACAAGGCGCGCAGCGACGATAAGTTGAGCGACGAGGAAAAAGGGCTGATTTCCAGCACGCATGTGCCGTTGCTGACGTACCTGACCGACCCACAGATGCTCGGCGTGTCCAACGCGATGGTGCACCAACTGGCCGACTACGTGGGGTACGACATCCTGATGCAGTACCTGCAGGAATTGATGGGCGGCGCGCGCGCCATGCTGGCAACCGGGAACTACCCGCAGTCGACTATCGACGTGATTAATGACAATTTCACGCAGGCCGGGCAGCTTATCGCCTCCCTGCAATCGCGCGTTCAGGTGCAGACCGATGCCCTGCTGGTCGTCGAGCAGCAGATGCGTTACATGCGCCAGCAGGTGTCGGCACGCCTGCTGACGCGTTACCAGAACAACTACCAGTTCGGGGAGGCGCAGTAACATGACGGAAATCTATGTCATCGGCGGATCGGAGTGGCTGGCGCAGAACCTTAACGCGGTCGCGGCCTTTATGCAGACGGATACCTGGGACTGGATACGGAATTTTGCGGTGGCCATCAGCGTGCTGGTGCTGGCCGCGCGGTATACCGCCCGCCGCGACCTGATGGATATCCTGGGCTGGGTGTTTGTGCTGGTGTTCTCCTCGGCGTTGCTGACCAAGGCGCAGCCGGTGCAAATCATCGATCTGTCCAATCAGCGTTCGATTCAGCGGGTGGCCAATGTGCCGTTGGGGATTGTGCTGCCGGCGACCATCATCACCCGCATCGGTTACGCCATGGTGCTGAGTTACGAAATGGTGTTCAGCCAGCCGGATGCGGTGACCTACAGCAAAACCGGCATGCTGTTCGGCTCCTCACTGGTGTCCCGAAGCACCGACTTCACCGCCCAGAACCCGGAGCTGGCCAACCTGTTTGCCGACTATGTACAGAACTGTGTGGTGGGCGACATGCTGCTCAATCACAAGTACAGCTTTGAGGAGCTGATGCATTCCGAAGATCCGTATGCGCTGATCTTCCGCCAGCCGAGTCCGCTTCGCGGTGTGTTCAACAAGGACGGCCGTTTCCAGACCTGTGAAGAAGCCGCGATGCCGCTGAAGAACATGCTGGGCCTGGAAGCGAAAACCGGCAGTCCGACCTACAGCTATTATGCGCGGCGCATTCTTGGGGGGCGTCCAGACCGCGATCTGCTGTTCGGGCAGCTGCTGGGGAACAGCTACCAGTATTTTTACCAGAACCAGAAGACGGCCAGCGACATCATCAAGCAGAACATCGTCATGAACGGCCTGCGCAGCGGCATCATGAGCTACTCGGCGCGCAGCGGTGACACAGCAGGCATGCTCAACATCGCCAGCACGTCGGCCATCGAGAAGCAGCGTCTGTCCCAGGCGACGCTCGGGCAGGTGATGATGCGCTCCTTGCCGCTGCTGCAGGTCATCCTGATCGGCATGATGATGGGGATGTTCCCCATTCTGGTGGTGATCGGCATGGTTAACCAGGGCAAGGAAGTGGCCAAAGCCTATGTATTCGGCTGGCTGTGGGTAATGAGCTGGCCCCTGTTGTACGCCATTCTCAACAGCGCGATGGCCTTTTATGCCCAGAAGGCCGGCTCGCCCGTGGTGCTGAGCAATTTGTCCACGGTGAAGCTGAACTACTCGGATCTGGCCAATACCGCCGGCTATATCTCCGGCATGATCCCGTTTATCTCCTGGTATATCGCCAAAGGGCTGGGGCAGGGGCTGATGAGCGTCAGCCACAGCATGACCGGCGCCTACCAGAGTTCGGCGGCATCGGCGGCGATGAGCGTGTCGGATGCCAACTACAGCTTCGAAAACATGCAAACCAGCAACGTGCAGGGTAACACCTGGGATACCAACAGCAGCGTGCGTGCCGGCCAGATGACCGCGCAACTGCCGACCGGCGGTACACAGACCCGCACGGGCGATGGCAGCAGCGTCTGGGATGCGAGCGGCGCGATGTCCAAACTGCCGGTAGATATCGGCGTGACGAAGCAGATTGCGACCGCGCAGCAGGAAATGGCGCGGGAAGCCGAGACCCAGGCACAGACATCCATGCAGGGCTTCAACAGCAATATCAGCAGCGCCTGGACGCAACTGTCGCAGTTTACCGGCCAGCGTGGCAGCAGCGACAGCATGACCAGTGGTGCCGACACGGCGCAAAACAGCCAGTCCAGCATCGCGGCGCACAAAATGGCGAGCGCGGTGGAAAGCTATGCCAACGCCAACAATGTCAGCAAAGAGCAGGCAACGCAGGAGTTGGCGTCGAGAGCCGTTACTGATACCGCGAGCTTTAATACGCGAGCTGGTGTTTCCGCAAGTGGTGGATTGAAAGTGTTGGGGAATGGTGTAACGGCAGAAGGATATATGGGCGTAAGTTACGACAAAAGAGGGAGCGACACAGATTCTCATTCTGCTAGTAGCGGCACGCGTGGCAGTCAGGATGCGCGTCACGACCAGAGCGCCCAGGCCGCTGCTGACTTTAAGGAAGGGATGGACTACCTGACCAGCCAGCGCACCAGTCAGTCCGGCAGTCATACGGATAACAATGCGGACTCGCGCATTGATCAGCTTTCTTCGTCCTTGTCAGGCGCCAAGAGCAGCTACGAACAATACAGTAGTGCACATACCCGCAGCCAGGAGCTGTCACAGCAGGCTTCTCGTACCGAGAGTCTCAGTGGCGATATGCGCGAGAACCTGAGCCAGCAGTTTGCGCAGTACGTGATGGACAAGGCACCAAACGATGCCGGCAACATTTTGACCGGTCAATCGCAGGACGCCGTTGCCGCGCGTCAGTCGCTTGCGCGTGATTTTGTGCGTGAACAGGTGGCGCCGCAGGTGGATGCACAATATCAGTCCAGCAGCGGTACGCTTGGCGCCGGCATGGGGTCTGTTGGTGGCGGAAGCGCCGGCCAGGATATTCAGGCTGACTATAACAATCACCAGAGCGCGATTGAAAAAAGAACAGCACAGGCCGGAATACGTAATGATGTAGGGGCTCAGGTTAATGGTATGGTTGATAATAACCAAACAGCCCAACAAAAAATTCAGACAGATATTCATAGCCAACAGCAAAATGTTGAAGGGCAGAGAAACGAACTGCAGCAAAATCATTCATCAACACGAGCTGCACAAAATTTAAAATATAGTCTTGAAAAAGAGAAGCAGGAAGGTATACCAGGTGCAAGTAGTCAAGATGAAATGATGGCACAGGCACAAGCCATGCAAGATAAATTCAATAAAGAGCGGGGTGCTAAATGATTGTTACTCATAAGATAATAAAAGATGAGGCTGCACAGTTGAAAGAACTGATGGATGAACAACTTGAGATACCATCATTCTTTTCTTGTGTTAAACCTGCAATACTAATGGAAATCTGGATGGTTTTATGCCCACTGGTTAGTTTCTTTTTGGCTGATCAAAGGGATTCTGAATTACTCATTGCAACAGGAATGAGTGCGTTTCTTGGTTTTTTAATATCAGTAAGCATTGTCAATGGACGGAGCTTGTATCTCTCACTACCAGTTCAATTGAGAGAGAGTTCGCAGGTGTTGGAGTTGTTAAGTAAAAAAGTAAAAAGCTACGCGATGGTATTTTTATCACTGGTGCTGATATTATCAGTTTTGGCGGCGAATAGTGCTTTAGGTTCTATGGCATATATCATACCGCTTATTTTCTTCACAGTAATGATGGTGTTCATTTTTAATATGGATATTGGCCGCTATCGTCTTTCAGCATTTACCGCCGCTCTGGAGCTTATCAAATCCCGCAAACAGGGAGGTGAGTAACGGTGGCTAAGATCTCTGCCAAAACGCATACCACCACCCTGCGGCTCGATGACGGTACGTTTGGGCGTCTGCAGCGTATGGTGGCTGAGAACCCCCTCTACAGTCCTTCTCATGTGATGCGCGGTGCCCTGCTGGCTCTCAGTCGATTAACCGACAGTGAACGTGAAGCCTGCATTCTGGCCGTAGCAAAGGGAGGTGTGGATGAGCTTTAACGCCAAGGACATGACGCAGGGCGGGCAGATCGCCTTTATGCGCCTGCGTATGTTCACGCAGATCGGCAACCTGATTTTCTACTGCCTGTTTATCGCCTTCTTCCTGGTGGCGATTTGCACGCTGTTGTGGCGCGTGTCCATCCAGAACCTCACGAACGGCCTGATTTATTGGTGGGTCTGGATGGTGGAAGGCTGGCCGAGCATATCGCCGTCAGAGACCCTCTACCACCTGGATTATTACGGCAAGACGCTGACCTACACCGCCAAACAGGTGTTGCTCGACAGTTACGTCTCCTACTGCGGTCAGCTGATTTGGCGTGAAGGGATCTTTGCCTGCATCGTGGCGGCCGTTGCGTGTGTGACGGGATTCGTGGTCACCGTGTGGATACTTGGCCGTCAGGGCAAGCAACAGAGCGAGGATGAAATAACCGGCGGGCGAACACTCACCGATAACCCTGCGGTGGTGGCCAACATGCTCAAACGCGATGGTATGGCGTCCGATATCATTATTGATGGGCTGCCGCTGCTAAAAAACAGCGAGGTCAAAAACTTCTGCGCCATGGGCAGCGTCGGTACGGGTAAGTCACGGCTGTATCGCAAGCTGATGGACTATGCACGCAAACGCGGTGACATGGTTATCGTCTACGACAAGTCCTGTGATTTTGTCAAAGACTACTACGATCCGCAGCACGATAAAATCCTCAACCCGCAGGATGCACGCTGCGTCGGCTGGGATTTATGGTCGGAATGTCTGACACTGCCGGACTTTGAGAACGTCGCCGATATCCTTATCCCCATGGGCAGCAACGAAGATCCGTTCTGGCAGGGGTCGGCCCGCACCATCTTTGTGGAAGCGGCCTACCGCATGCGCAATGACGAAGACCGCAGCTACGCCAAGTTGCTCAATACGCTGTTGTCCATCGATCTGCCGCGGCTGCGTGCTTATCTGGAGGGCACACCGGCGGCCAACCTGGTGGACGGCAAAATCGAGAAGACCGCCATCTCCATTCGCAGCGTGCTGACCAACTATGCCAAGGCACTGCGTTACATGCAGGGCGTGGAGAAACTGGGGGCACCGTTCACCATCCGTGACTGGATGCGCGGCGTGAAGGACAACGGCAAAAACGGCTGGTTGTTCCTGACCTCCGATTCAGCCAGCCACAAGGCGCTCAAACCGCTGATCTCCATGTGGCTCTCTATCGCCTCACACAGCTTGTTGTCGATGGGCGAGAACCCGGACCGCCGCGTCTGGATTTTTGCCGATGAATTACCCACCCTGCACAAACTGCCGGATCTGGTGTCCATCGTGCCGGAAGCGCGCAAGTTCGGCGGATGCTTTGTGTTGGGATTCCAGACCTACTCTCAGCTTGAAGATATTTATGGCGTCAAGGCGGCGGCCACCCTGTTCGGGGTGCTGCGCACCCGTTTCCTCTTCAGCGTACCGGATCGCGTGGGTGCCGAGTTCGCCGCCGGCGAAGTCGGTGAAAAAGAGTATCGCAAGGCCTCTGAACAGTTTTCCTACGGGGCCGACCCCGTCAGGGACGGGGTGTCCGTCGGTAAGGATTTGGAGCGCATGCAACTGGTGAGCTACAGCGACATCCAGACGCTGCCTGATTTGTGCTGCTATGTGACGCTGCCGGGGCCATACCCGGCCGTCAGGCTGCAGATGGTGTACAAAAAAGTCAGGCAGGTCGCGCACCCCTATGAGCCTCGCAAGATGGATGCCGCTGCCGATGGGCGGCTTGTATCGGCGATCGAAATGCGGGAAGCCGAGACCGGCAATATGGATGCCTTGTTCGCTGCTACCCCTATCCTGCCGGCGGCAAGTGCGAACGAAACTGCTGATGCCCCTGTCGCTACCGTGAGCACAGTGCCGACAGAGAACCCTGCCAGTGACGTGCCTGTCGTGTCAGCTGCTACCACCGCGACAGGGGGGCAGGAGGCGGAACTGAAACAGAAACCGGCGCCCGGTGATGATGATGCAGAACGGGGGGAGCTGCCCCCCGGTATCAGTGGCGACGGCGAAGTGGTGGACATTGCGCAGTATGAAACCTGGCAGGCGCAGCAGCAGGCCATGGGGCAGCAAGCCATGCAGCGCCGGGAAGAGACCAACATCAATATCGACAGGCATCGGCGCGAACTGGCCGAAGTTCATCATGGGGACAGCGAACCGGGAGATGAATTCTGATGATGAGCATTGGCCAGGTTGGCCCTGCCGGTAAAGCCGGCGACTACTACACCCATCAGGACAACTACTACGTGCTGGGGAGCATGGACGAACGCTGGGTGGGGCAGGGGGCGGAAGCCCTGGGCCTGTCTGGCAAGGTGGACGTCAAAGACTTCGTGGCCGTGCTGGAAGGTAAGTTACCGGACGGCAGTGACCTGACCCGCATGGTCGGTGGCGAGAACAAACACCGCCCCGGCTATGACCTGACGTTCTCGGCGCCCAAAAGCGTCTCCATCATGGCGATGCTGGGCGGCGACAAACGCCTTATCGCCGCGCATAACCACGCGGTAGAAGTCGCGGTGCGCGAGGTAGAGAAACTGGCCTCGACCCGCAGCATGACCGAGGGCGTCTCCGAGACCAAACTGACCGGCAACCTGGTGGTGGCATTGTTTAACCACGATACCTCACGCGACCTTGACCCACAGCTGCACACCCATGCGGTGGTGGCCAACGTCACACAACATGACGGCAAGTGGCAGACCCTGTCCTCCGATACGGTCGGCAAGACCGGGTTTATCGAGAATGTGTATGCCAATCAGGTGGCCATTGGACAGATATACCGCCACGTGTTTCGTCAGGATGTCGAGGCCATGGGGTACGAGACCGAAACTACCGGGCCGCATGGCATGTGGGAGTTCAAAAGAACGGAGGCGGTAAGGGAGCCGTTCTCCAAGCGCAGTCACGCCATCGACGCCGCCGCCGGCCCTGATGCGTCACTCAAGTCGCGGGATATGGCTACGCTCGATACCCGCAAGGCCAAGGTCACGCCTGACCAGGCCGAGTTGTTTGTCGCCTGGATGCAGGAAATGAAGGCCACCGGTTTTGATCCCAAATCGTATCAGGCCGAGGCGCAGTCTCGCGCGATGGTGACGCCGTCCCCAACGCCGCTGGAGGCGGGGGGCGACGTGCTTGTCGACCAGGCCGTGGGGCAGGCCATTTCAGCGCTCTCTGACCGGCAGGTCAACTTCACGCACAACCAGGTGGCCAACAAGGCTATCAGCTATCTCTCTGGGGAGCCGGGCATGCTGGACGCGGTACGTGACGGCATCGACCGCGCCATCGAGCGCGAGCAGCTTATCCCGCTCGACAAGGAGAAGGGCGTCTTTACCTCCGATATTCATCTGCTCGATGAGCTGAGCGTGGCGCAGCTGAGCCGCACGCACCTTGACGAGAGTGCGGTGGTGATAGGCGCGCCAAAGTCTGACCCGCGCACCGGCAGCATACCAACCTACAGCGATGCTGTGCAGACGCTTGCGCAGCATGCGCCGGCGATGGCGGTATTGTCGGGCATTGGGGGGGCATCGGTGAACCGTTCCCGCGTGGCGGAAGTGGTGGAGCTGGCACGCGAGCAGGGCCGTGACGCCACCGTGCTGACCGTTGACCGGCAGTCACAGCAGTATCTGCAGCAAAGCGTCCATCTCGATGAAAACCGCGTGGTAACGCGCGCCGCGCTCGGCAGCGAGGCGCTGTTTACGCCGAACAGCACGCTGGTCGTTGATCAGGCGGAAAAACTGACGCTCAAGGAGACCGTGGCGCTGCTGGATGGCGCGGTGCGTAACAACGTCCAGCTGGTGCTGATGGATACCGAAAAGCGCAAGGGGACGGGCAATGCCCTCGCCGTCATGAAGGAGGCCGGTGTACCGCGCTATCAGTTCAGTGGCCGTCAGGCGGCGGTGGCAGAGGTGGTGAGCGAGCCGGACAAGGCCCAGCGCTTCGGTCAGTTGGCCAAAGGTGTGGTGCAGGCATTGGCTGAAGACCGGCCGGCGGTTGCGCAGGTAAACGGCCCGGCCGACCAGCGAATGTTGACGGCCATGATACGTGACGAGCTGAAAGATACCGGGCTGCTGGGACGCGAAGAGACCACCGTTGCGACACTGACACCGGTATGGCTGGACAGCAAAAATCGGGGCGCCATCGATACCTACCGGGAAGGCATGGTGATGGAACGCTGGGATGCGGAGAGCCGGCAGCGCGAGCGGTTCGTTATCGACCGGGTCGGCACGCAAACGCGTAACCTGGTGTTGCGTAACGCCGATGGTGAAAAGCAAACTTTAGCCATCAAAGAGGTGGACAAGGACTGGTCGTTGTTCCGGGCCGGTACGATGGGTGTTGCCGACGGCGAACGCCTGCGGGTGCTGGGTCAGGAAGGACGGGGCAAGGATGCGCTGAAGGCAGGCACGGCGCTGACGGTTGTTCGTGCCGGCGCCGGCGAGCTGCAGGTGCGCGTGGCCGGAGAGCCGGATGCGACGCAGAAGCCGGCGGACCGAGCGCTTGCGGTCGGCAGCGATGTCTTCAGCGCCGTCAAGGTGGCGCCGGCGTATGTGGAAAGCCTCGGCGCATCGGTGAGCAGTACGGCGACGGTCTATGCCGCGGTGAAGAAAAACGAGCTTAACAGCGCCACGCTGAGTGGCATCGCGCGCAGCGGCGGGCACATCACCCTGTATTCAGCGCTCGATGCGCGCAAGACGCAGGAGAAAGTGGCCCAGCATCCGGCGTACCGTCTGGCAGGCGAGCAGGTCAAACAACTTGCCGGTGAGGAGGGGCTTGATGCCGCGATCGCCGGGCAAAAATCATCACTGTTTACTCCGGCGCAGCAGGCCATTCATCTGGCCATTCCGACGCTGGAAGGGGATAGCGTCGCGTTTAGCCAGGCCAAACTGCTCGCCGGTAGTCTCGATTTTGCGGCCGAAGGTGTGTCGATAGATGCTATCCAGAAGGAAATCGAGGCGCAGGTCAAACGTGGGGAGCTGCTCAAAGTCGATGTCGCGCGCGGCGTCGGGGCTGATTTGCTGGTCTCTCGCGGCAGCTTCGAGGCAGAGAAAAGCATTATTCGTCTGATCGCCGACGGCAAAGACAGTATGCCGGCGCTGATGAGTGGATCGGCGAGAAATCAACTGGCATCAAGTCAAAGCTCGCTTACACAGGGGCAAAAAGAGAGTGTTGACCTCATTCTCGGTACGACCGACCGGTTTGTGGCGATCCAGGGCTATTCGGGCGTGGGGAAAACCACCCAGTTCAGAGCCGTTCTGGCCGGGATAAACCAGTTGCCTGAAAGTGAACGGCCCCGCGTGGTCGGGCTGGCGCCAACGCACCGTGCGGTCGGGGAAATGCAAGCGGCCGGCGTCGATGCCCAAACCCTGGCATCGTTCCTGCACGATGAGGGTCTGAAGGTTGCCGGCGGGGAGAAACCTGACTACCGCAACACCCTGTTTGTGGTGGATGAGAGTTCGATGGTGGGCAACAGCGACATGGCTCGCGCCTACGCGTTGATTGCCGAGGGCAACGGCCGCGCGGTGATGAGCGGTGACGAGGCTCAGCTGGAGGCGATTGCGCCGGGCGCTCCGTTCCGGCTGGCGCAGGGGCGCAGTGCCATCGACATGGCTGTCATGAAAGAGATTGTGCGCCAGACTCCCGAGCTGAAGCCGGCGGTGTACAAGATGATTGATAACGATGTACCCGGCGCGCTGGACGTGGTGCGTTCGGTGGCGCCGGCCAATGTCCCTCGACAAGCCAATGCCTGGGTGCCGGCAAAGTCGGTGATGGAACTTGCGGTAGATATTCCAGATATTCATGACGCGATTATCAGTGATTACCTGGGGCGTACCGAGGCAGCCCGTCAGGATACGCTGATTATCACCCACCTCAATGCCGACCGGCACATCATCAATGCTGGCATTCACGGCGAGCGTAAGGCGGCCGGTGAGCTGAAGGGCGAGTCCATCACCTTGCCTATCCTTGAGACCGCCAATATTCGTGACGGTGAGCTGCGCAAGCTGGATACCTGGGCGCGCAACCGGGACGCCGTCGTCCTACTGGATAACACCTACTACCGCATGGCCGACATCGACAGTCAGTCCCGTACCGTCAGTCTGCAGGACAGTGAGGGAAACACCCGGCAGTTTTCCCCGGCCAGTGCGGTGCGCGAAGGTGTCACGCTGTACAACCCGCGCACCATCGAGGTGAGCGTGGGCGACCGCATGCGCTTTTCGAAATCGGACGTCGAGCGCGGGCATGTGGCCAACAGCGCCTGGACAGTCGAGATGATAAAAGGTGACATGGTCACTATTTCCGATGGGCAACAGACCCGTACCGTCAATCCCCGCGAGCAGCAACAAGACCGGCACGTCGATTTGGCCTATGCCATCACCGCCCACGGTGCCCAGGGGGCGAGCGAACGCTTTGCCATCACGCTCGAGGGTGTGGAAGGCGGGCGTGAGCCGCTGGTCAACCGGGCGTCGGCCTATGTGGCGTTGTCGCGCGCCAAGGAGCACGTGCAGGTGTACACCGATAACGAAGCCGGGTGGCTGAAAGCCATCGGCAAGGCGAAGGCGCGCACCACGGCCCATGATGCGGTGCTGGGCATGGCGCCCGGCAGCCAGAAAGCGGCGGCCGACCTTTACGGCAAAGCTGTCTCTTTATCCGACAACGCCCTGGGGCGCGCGGTGCTGCGCGGAAGCCAACTTACCGGCGACACGCTGGCGCACTATGTGTCGCCAGGCAAGAAATACCCGCAGCCCCACGCCATGCTGCCGATGTATGACGCCAACGGCAAAGCGGCCGGCGCCTGGCTGGCGCCACTGGCGGACACACAGGGAAAAAGCGTCGGCGGACTGCCGACGCAGGGCCGGGTGCTCGGCAGTGACAGCGCGCAATTTGTGGCGCTGCAGGGGAGTCGCAACAACGAAACTCGTCTGGCCGGGACGATGCAGGACGGTATCCGGCTGGCGGCGCGCTATCCCGACAGTGGCGTGGTGGTGCGGCTGCAGGGGGACGACGTGCCGTTCAACCCCCAGGCGATGACCGGCGGCAGGGTATGGGTGAATGACGAGATGCTCAAGGCCACTGTACGGGAGAGCGGCGCGTCCGACAGTGCCATCAAATTGCCGGAAAGCCCGGAAGAACGCCTGCAGCGTGAACTGCAGGCGCAGGCCGACAAACTGGGCAGTGAACCGAACGCTCCTGATCCGCAGCGGCTGGCCGGGCTTAATGACGAACAGCTGCGTGCACTGCTTGCGCGCGGCGAACTGCGCGCCGAAGACGTGAAAGACCGTCTGCCGGAGGCGGTCATGCGGGAAGTGACGGGCCAGGATGCTGCCTTGCTGCGCGATGCCGCTGTCCGCCAGGTGGCGCGCGAGCCGGTATCGACCCGCAGCCGGCTGCAGCAGGATGAACAGAATCTGGTGCGGGATACCCATTCTGAGCGGGAACTGAACAAAGAGAAAACCCTGGGCGGCGACTGACGCGCTGCGCTTGTCCAACGCCGCGCGGGACAGGTGACGAGCCCCTGCCCCGCACGGCATTACCAAAAGGAAGAACGGATGAACACAACCCAAAACGTATCAACGACGCAGGGCGTCTTGTTAACCACTGCTGTCTTGCTGTCCGGAGCTACGACGCTCTGGGGATATGTGCAGTGGGACGTGCTGAGCGACCTGCCGCTGTATTGGCGCAATGCGCTCGTCCCGTTGCTGCTGTTGGTCTTCATGGGCATGAAGCACCTGCAGGCGCGGCTGAACAAGGCGGCTCCGCATGAATAAGGCACCGCGACTCCCCGCCCGCGTGTTTGGCGTTGCCGCCTTGGTGTTCAGCGGCTGGCTGCCGGCATCGCCCCTGTTGGCGACGCCGGCGGTACAGGTGGGGTTTTCGCCGGAAGGGACGGCGCAGCAGCTGGTACTGAGCGTTATCGGCGAAGCGCGGCGCGATATTCGCCTGATGGGGTACGCCTTTACTTCGCCGGAGGTGGCGCGGGCGCTGATTGCGGCGCACCGGCGTGGGGTGGCCGTCGGGGTGGTGGTCGATGCGAAGGCCAACCAGAACGGCGCCGGCCGGGCGGCACTGAACCTACTGGCTAACGCCGGCGTGAACGTCAGGACGGTGAACAGCTATAAAATTTTGCACGACAAGGTGATCGTCGTGGATGGCGTGACGACAGAAACGGGAAGCTTTAATTTCAGCCGATCGGCACATCGCGCCAACTCAGAAAATGTGGTGGTGCTGCGCGACATGCCGGAAGTGGCCAAACAGTACCTGGCTCACTGGCAATCCCGTTGGGCGCAGGGCCAGGACTGGCAGTCGACTTACTAAGAAAGGAAATCGGATGGCAATGTTCGATCCGCACAGCGGAAAACTGCGGCAGGTGCGCGAAGTGGTGCGTTTCACCCCGCTGCAGCAGGACGTACTGAAATTTTTGGCGCTGGTGCTGATGGTGTTCGACCACGCCAACCGGGCGCTGGGGCTGCATGAGCCTGTGCTGTTGCTGCTGGGACGGGGGGCATTTCCGCTGTTTGCGCTGCTGTGGGGGTACAACCTGGCGTCGCGGCCTGTCCGGCAGGCGCAGGCGACCCGGCTGTGGATATGGGCCGCGGTTGCCCAGCCGGGCTACTGGCTGGTGATGCGCTATGACGGGCTGCCATTAACTGATCCGAACATCTTGTTCTTGTTTGCGGTGGTAACGCAAGCGCTTGTGCTGGCTTCACGGCCAATAAGCAAAGGCTCGCCTAATCCGTTGTTGGTCGGTGGCGTTCTGCTGTTTTTGTGGGATGTGTATGGTGCTACAGACGGAACTTACGGTACTGCCGGCATTTTGGTGTTGTTGGCCAGTTATGGGTTATGCGTTTCTCTTCCGGGGTATGTAACGGCTGTTTGGCCGGTACGGGGCCTGTCCATCATCTCCTGGCCCCTTAGCGTGTTGATGCTCAACGCCGATCTACCAGTCTCGATGATGCTGGCCAGCCTTGTGTTACCGGCACTGTTGATTATGGGGTCGTTTCCACTGGCTGTTCCTGGTGTCCAGGGCAATCACCGGCGCCTATTGCCGCGAGGATTTTTCTTATACGGCTATGTCGGGCACTTGTTGATGCTGGCGTTGCTCGCCTGGTTGGTTCGTTAAGACGGTAAAAAAATCGGTGATGCAGATCTCAGTATGTAGGCCAATATCCGCCAATATCATTGGTTCTAGATAGAAAAGATCGCTTTGAAGCTGCTAAGCCAAGGTTTTTGTAGTAGTCTCTGCTAAATGATCCTTTTTAGATCCTTGGGGAGGCTGGGATGTCACAAGCCGCAAGCGTAGTAACTTCCTCATCGAGAACAAAACGTTCTTACCGTAAGGGGAGTCCGTTAAGCGCCGCTGAACGGCAACAAATATCTCTGGAACGGAAGAAAGGCACACACAAAGAAGTCCGTGTTTTTGTTAGAGACTCACTCAAGCATCAACTTCAAAGCATGTGTGAGCGAGAAGGTATTACACAGGCCGAAATGATTGAGCGATTGATTGAAATGGAGTCGACAAGACACATTTGAAATGCAACGACATCACATTCTTGATCGTTGTAGCCGTGAG
>NZ_JCAXDO010000032.1:16037-17687 GCF_059740205.1 Serratia sp. LTN-2
TTTTAAAGGTCAACTCCTAGTGCGCAACATAAGCGAAGGGCTATTTGAATAGCCAGTTTGCGAATGTTGAGCACAACATCAATGAATCCCATAGCTCCCGGCGTGGCGAGGCTAATGCGTTGCGGCGCGGGCAACAAAAAATTCATCGTCGTTACACCCCCAATTTGTGCTGCCGGGTACCGAAGGGCATGGCGAGCAAAGTGGTGGCGCGCATGAGCGGTCACGACTGGCGGCGTAATGATGACCTGATCGATCTACGCCGGCAGGGGTATATCCCCTACACTCAACGTAATAACCCGGACTACCATCCAAAACCGATGCGCATTGCCGCGCGGTCGGAGAGCCGTGAGGCACTGACAGTCCTTTCCATGGTGCTGGGCGCCAACTGCGATTACAACCCGGACAGCGATTACCCGTTTGAGATCATGCTGCCTTTTGAGGACGTTGCCAAATCGATGGGGGTGCTGCACGTTTACGAAAGCGGCCGTAAGGCGTATGACGTGGCGCTGCATGCGCTATCGGTTCTCGAGCAGCTGGACTATCTCATCGTGTCGCGCGGGCAGGATACCGACACCGGTCAGAACAAGCCGCTGCGCATCTGGCTGACGGAGAACTTCTTCACCAGCCGCGGCATTCAGGTAGACGAAATTCGCCAGTGGCTGAACCAGTACCGGCTGTGGGCGATTAAAAATGGCCTGACCGAAACGCTCAGGCAAAAATACGAGCGCCATCTGGTGCGCATCGCGCATCTTGGGATCGACATCGAGCGCAAGCACTCGCTGAAAAACCGGCTGAAAAAGATCCGTCGCTGGGTGGTAAGTCCCGATCTGCAAAACCTCAAACGCAACGCGGAGCAGGTGATTGGCAACGAACTGGCCAGACGTCAGCAGGACGTACAGCGGCTGGATACGCTGCTGGATGACACCGCTGCCGGCATCAAAAAGCTGGCCGCAGCCCGTCGCCAGAAGCAGAACGGCTTTTATCAGGCCTGGGTGCAGTGGACGATGGGCAGCTCGCCGCTGAAGGCGATGGAGCTGGAAAATACGCTCAAACGTGAACAGCCTGGACTGCTGAACAGCGATCCAGAGGCATTCTACCGGCTGCTGCTGGAGCGTGCTGGCGCCATTCCAACCTAATTTTCCGAACATACCGTGCTTTACCCTGCCTGACTCGCGGGGATTTTGTGCTGCCTGTTTCCCGCTGCTGATGCATGGTTGGCCATTGATCCGGCCTGTTTCGGCAGATGCCGGCATGATTTTCGCGACCGCCGACGTCGATCGGGGACGCAGCCAATAGCGATCGACGAGGAATAACCCTTTAACTTCGACATTAACTTCGTAAGCTGCATTAACTTCGAAAAGGTACTCAGTAATATGCTTAATTTCGAAGGTTGTTTCTGAACAAATTAAGCCCTTTAAAAAGGGAGTAACTCAGCGCACCGGCTAACGCCCGGTGCTGTTGAGTACGTCCCTCGCTTCGCTCGGGCAAAAAAAACATAGCCCTTAACACCCCATTATTACTCGGCAAAACCTGAAGTAGCTCCTGCAGCAACAGCTGCAGGCAAAAAACTCTGCTCCCAAGCAAAAACAGTCGAAATTTCTCAACTAACAGAGCTCACCGACCTCAGCTCCACAATCCTCCTCACCACCG
>NZ_JCAXDO010000032.1:17890-18123 GCF_059740205.1 Serratia sp. LTN-2
CAAAGATATACGTTGCATTTAGCGGGACTGGTCTTGCAGGGCGAGGGATGGGATAGGCGATACCTATCAGGCCTGGGCGGCTTCGCCGCGTCTCCGGCGACCCTGACCTGAGAGCGTTCTCATGCCGCTCAGCGGTCGCCTCCATGCGCTGACGCGCATAAACCTTGCCCCTTAGAAAGTTATGCCAGTTTGGCAACAGGGATATCCTGAAGTCGTGTTGTGTAGCGTGGTGA
>NZ_JCAXDO010000032.1:18162-24577 GCF_059740205.1 Serratia sp. LTN-2
AATATAATTCATTGTTTATATTAAAATTTAACGCTCTCAGTTCATGGTTAGGAAACTCAATCAGGCCTTTTTGAGTTTCCTAACCATGAACTTAGGTGAAGGAGATCCCCATCTGGTGAGGGCTATTACAGGATAATGCGTAAAAATACTGTATTTGCTGTGTTTTTAATCTAAAACTTGTTTTTCAGGCGCACTGATCCAGAGCAGGCATCCGTAGCCATCGTTTTTTCGCCATCCGATGCAGCCTGTCAGAGAGCATTTTTGTGGCGTGTTCACCCGCCACGGCGCCAGCAAAACGCAGCCGGCCTTTGCACAGGATGCACTGGTACGGGTCGGTGCCCAGGAAGCCTTTCATCAGCACCGCAAACCCGGGCCGTTTAGGCTTTTCCCGTACCGTCATCGCCAGGGCGTCGTAGACCTTCGGCAGTAGCGAGCCCCGCTTGCGGTTGGCCAGGAAGCCGTAGTACCGCACCATTTTAAAATGTCGCGCCGGAATATGGCTGACGTAACGCTGCAGCATCTCCTCCTGGCTGATTTTCTGGCGTTTGTGTTGCTGAGTGCGGTGATCGTAATACTGATGCACCACGGCACCGCCGCGATAGTGGCGCAGCTGCGACGCCGCCACCGGCGGGCGCTTCAGATAACGGCCCAGGTATTTCACGCTGCGCCAGGCGCCGCGGGTCTTTTTGGCAAAATGCACTTTCCAGGCGCGACGATATTGCGCCTGCAGATAACGGTGCCACCGATCTTCATTACGGATATGACCGAGGCCTGGCAGGCCACCGGGTTTGATTTGCGCGTAGTTGTCGCGCAGCAGGTAAACCACGGCGTTGCGCCAGATTTGCTCTACCTCTTTCTTTTTAAAGAACAGCTGCCGCCAGGTGCTGTGTTTGATATCGAGGCCGCCGCGGGTGACGGAGACGTGGACATGCGGATGCTGATTGAGCTGGCGTCCGTAGGTGTGCAGCGCGCAAAAAATGCCGACTTCGATACCCTGCTGGCGTGCCCAGCGGAGCATGGCACGGGTGGCACAGCGAAACAGGTCATTGAGCAGGGGCCAATTGTTGTTGAAGAACGGCCACAGCAGGTGAGGCATGGTAAACGTGATGTGTTGCCAATCGCAGTCGGGCAGGATGTGCTGCTGTTCGGCGATCCATTGCTCGGTGGCTTTGAGACCACAGCTGCAGCAGGCTTTGGACTTGCAGCTCTGGCAGAAAAAGCGGGAATGGGTGCAGTCCGGTGAGGCGCAGCAGTAACGGCGCACGCCCATGGCGCAGGTGCCGCAGGCGAGCATGCGTTCGACGGCGAGTTTGGTCCAGTCGCTGAGGGTGTCGCCGTGTTTATCCAGGTACTGGCTCCAGCCATCGTCATGCTGGAACAGCAGCTTTGCGGGTCTGGGAATATACATGGTGCAGAGTCTACAGGGCGGCAGGGAACAGGAAAAGGGCGTCCGGCGCCAGCCAGCTCACGCCACAGGCGTGCTTATTTTATGCGTGTGTCAACGCGGCGGTGGGGCATGTCCCACCGCGAGGGGCTTGGGGCGCTCAGGCGGCGCCGGCGTTGAGGTGAGGCTGGGGCTTAAAGACGGTTGAGGCAGCAGCGCTGCCGTGCTCGCCCCATAGGGGCGCTACGTTCATACTGACGGTTGAACGGCCGAAACGATAGACGCTGCTTAACCAGCCATTCTCTTAATGCCATGAGTCAAACTCACGTAAGGGTTATACGCAGCGGCTGAGTGAATAGGCGCCGCTGCGCCCACTGAGGTTAATACTCTGCGACGTGCAGCTATCTGGAGAGCTAATTACGCCCTTCATACCCGTCCATGTATGCACCAGAGGTCTCTTCAGACATAGCTTTACGCCATTTTAGTGATGTATTGGTTACGTTGTATTCCTTACCCGCGAATACGCTGTAGTTTTTAAAAGAAGTAAAAAAATCATCGCTGTAAAAATATTGTGCGCGTTTGTTTGCTTCTTCCTGTGTAATACCTTTTTCCCGATCCTTTTTTCCTTCCTCCCAGAATTGCTTAAAGAACGGTACAGACAATGTTATCGAGTCATGTTTGCGCGTGGCGAAATGAGGGTCGAATCCGTCGTCAGCGGCATAGGTAAAGTGTTTGGCATGGCGTTCGGCACTGGTCGTGGGGGCTTTGCATCCCGCCAGGATAAACAGACATGCGAGAAGTACGGCGGCCTTCCTAATTGGGTATGTTGTCACGATGCTCTCCTGAGTGTAACGGTAACTACATCATGCAGTTATCGTGCGTAAGAATATCGTATTGCTTAGCAGTTGACGATGCTTTCCATAAGGTGTAGCATCAAATTACTGTATGCATATACAGTGTCAAGTTCGATTACATAGCCTAAAGAGGGAAATATTATGGGTGGTTTCAATTACGGTGGCGGTAAAGGTGATGGTACTGGCTGGAGTTCTGAACGTGGGGACGGTACTTCGCCAGGTGGTGGCTCTCATGGCACGGGTGGCGGTAAGAATGATAGCAATGATGCCAAAGCTGCCGGTTGGAATGTGATGCGTCCCGGTGACAGGCATCAAACCAAGTGGGGAACGGTTATTATTGATGGTGAAGGTCATGCCACCATGAATGGGATCGTCATGACAGAGGGTAACTCGTCATGGGTGGATTATGAAGGCGGCTCAACACGTATTCTTGACTCATTATTAAGAGATAACCCACCAACAGGCAGAAATATTGGTACACCAAAACAAGGTAAACTACGACAGGGGTCTCCGGGGCATCCTAACGTGGCAGACGTAGGCCAACTGTACGGAGATAACAGCGATAAGCACCAATACTATTCTCGATTGGGTAGTAAAACATATTCTGTTTTAGTTGATAAAAATGGTAATATAGCTTTCACATCAATAGCATCAGGAAAGGAAAGTGGCAATAACTCCGCTAGAAATTATGATAAAAATGAAGCTGCTAATCAGGTGCGAGAGTATGTGAAAGATGAGAAAGAATTCCTTATGGAAGCGAGCGGTATTATTGCGGATGCCGGCGAGAAGATAAGCCATCATATCGGTGGGAAATATAAGCGTTACGCTGACGAGATTGCCAATAATTTGCGCAATTTCCAGGGGCGTACTATCCGTGGTTACAATGACGCACTGGCTTCTTTTAATAATATTATGTCAAACCCGTCAATGAAAGTTAAGCAAGGGGATAAAGACGCTATCATCAATGCAATGAGAGCTGTTGATGCGCAGGATATGGCAAATCGGTTTGGTCACTTCGGTAAGTTTTTCAAAGCTGCCGATATAGCGCTCAAGATTGAAAAAATCCGGGAGAAAAGCATTGTCGGCTACGAGACCGGCAACTGGGCGCCTCTAGCATACGAGGTGGAGTCCATGCTGCTGAGTGGATTGGCCGGTGCTGTAGCGCTTGGATTTGTGACGGCTGTTCTGTCGTCATTTGCTTTACCCACTTTACTTGTTACCGCGCTAACAATAATCACGGCAACAATGATTGCATACGGTACATCATTCATTGACGCAGGATTCGCCGAGCGATTTAACAATGAAGTAATTCGACCGGCAAATTGATTGCGAAGCTAATTTGTATACGTAGAGCCTTCTAGTTTAGAGGCTCTTTTTATAAAGGTCGTCCCTTCGATATAATTGATGGTATTTTTGTCAACATCAAAAAGAATAGGAATGACAAACAATAAAGACCGGAAAACGTAACTATATAGTATAGAAACATTGCATAGTCATTTGATGCCGTTGCCTTTAACAACCTGTTACCGTTTGTTATATCAAATTCTCCTATCGCAAAAATATAGAGAAGAATTATGTACACAAGAGAAAATCCGATAAAATTAAAGACGATTGTTGATTTTTTCTTGCCTTCTTTGAGTTTTATGTACTTTCCAAATTTAAAAACGAAATACAAGGCAAATAAAGGTGATGATTTACAGTATATACTTAGCGGTTTTGTTAGTTCCAAGTTGGTTGATGATATATTCGCATTAACACTTTGGGTTAAATCCAAAAAATAATCAAAAAAATAACTTTTTGGTGAAAACTCAAAATAAATAAACAAAAGTAAAAGGGGTAACAAACCTACGATGAGAATTATCGCGAATTTTTTCCATATGAACGTTTCGTTATTCATGATTAATAGCACTCCCTTTTGTAAACTATGTGGAGATAGCGTTTAAATGCCGAGTTGATACTCAATACTTTTATCCCTATTCTGTTCTGCTATTTTATTTTAGAATGGCTGACAACACTGAACTGAACACTGCTTCAGTAGTAAAGGCGTGTTCTGTCGCTATTTCTTCATTTTTTATATCCGCAAATCTTTTAAGTGCCATGCTCGCATCAGGGGCGTCTATTTCTTCAGGTTGTTGTTCATACCCTTGCCCGACCAGCAAAGAAGCGCTTTCAGCGTCTGACTTATTAACTGCTGTCAGGTGATGATCTTTTCTGAATAAAATGAACTCAGCCATGAGTTACCTCCCTCGGTGACGGACTGTAAGTATGCGCACAAATATTTATACCATGGCTTAACCAGACAGGCGAGAGTCGGTCTTTCTAATGCCGCAAAGCGGCATGGAGGCGCCAGCTGGAACTCCATATGACACTTTTAGTGAATGGCGCCGGTGACGCGGCGTAGCCGCCCAGGCCTGATAGGTATCGCCTATCCCCCCCTTGCCCTGTAAGGCCAGTCCCGCTAAATGCGATGCGTATCTTTTTGGGGTTGTACGCCGGAACCGCCGAAATTTCCGGCATTACGAATTAGTCGATTTTTGAAGCATGTTTGGCATGTGCTGATGTGTACGCTTATGGTGCCGTGAGTGAGAATTTATCCGTACCAGCTATGTGATACGTTGCGAATTGTGATTTTTCGCTCCAAACGGGTATTTCTTCGCTGTCCGGTTGACGATCCTCTTACGGACATATTCAGTACGAGGCCAGGATGACAACGCGTGGTAAAGCGACAGGTAACAGCGAACGACTGGCGGTTTTAAACAATGCCGAGCAGGAAGCGCTGTACGGACTCCCTGATTTCGACGATGCACAGCGGCTGGAATATCTTGCTCTGGATGAATCCGAACTGGCGCTGGCCTGTGGTCGTCAGGGGATTCACTCCCAGATTTACTGCATTCTGCAGATCGCTTACTTTAAAGCCAAGCACCTGTTTTTCCGCTTCGGATGGAGTGATGTTAAGGACGACTGCGACTTTATCCTGAGCCGTTATTTTCACGGGGAGTCCCTTCCGGACAAATCGCTCTCCAGGCACGAACGATATGCTCAGCGGGAAAAAATCTGCGCACTGTATGGGTACCGGTCGTGGTCATCAGCACTGTCTTCACAGCTTGAACAACAGGCCGCTCACATTGTTCACCGCGATGTGACTCCCGGCTTTGTCGCCACTGAGCTGATTATCTGGCTCAGCGCACATAAAATCATCCGCCCCGGCTACACCACGCTGCAGGAGCTGGTGAGCCGGGTTCTTTCTGATGAAAGGCAGCGGCTGGGACGTATTCTGACGGAGCGGCTTGATGACGCCACCGTTGCCGACCTGGACAAGCTGATTGAGCGTGATGATACCCTTTCCCGGCTCGCGATCCTCAGGCAGGATGCGCGTGACTTTGGCTGGCGCCAGATGGTCCACGAACGGGAGAAACGGGCCATACTGGCACCGCTGCACCGTAAAGCCTGCGACATTTTACCGGTACTGAATATTTCGCAGCAAAACCTGCTGTACTACGCCAGCCTGGCAAATTTCTACACCGTTTACGATCTCCGCAATCTGAAACCTGAGCAGACCCGCCTTTATCTGCTGTGTTATGCCTGGATCCGCTATCGCCAGTTCAGCGACAACCTGGTGGATGCGATGTTTTTCCATATGAAACAGCTTGAGGATGAGAGCCGCAGCGTGGCCAGACAACTCATGGCTGACGTGCAGGAAAAACACCGGCGTGAAACCGCTAAAATCGGGCGTCTGCTGTCGCTTTACGTTGACGACAGCGTTCCGGACCCCACCACCTTTGGCGAAGTCCGCCGTCGCGCCTGGAAAATCATGCCCCGGGAGACGCTGAAAACCACCGCACAGCGCATGAGTGCGAAACCCGTCAGCAAGCTGGCGCTGCAGTGGCAGGCCGTTGACGGCATGACGGCGTTAATCCGGCGTCACCTGCGACCATTATATCTGTCACTTGACCTCACCAGCGTGGTCCGGGACAGCCCGTGGGCTGGAGCACTGAGCTGGCTAAAAATGGTGTTCAGCAAAAAACAGACGCTTTCACAGCGGCCGCTGGCGGAATGCCCGCCGGAAACGTTACCCTTGCGGCTGCGCCCGTACCTGCTTGATGGTTAGGAATCTCAAAAGCATTTTTTTGGGATCCCTAACCATTAACCGTAGCGCGCAACTTCTCCTGTTGGTGCG
>NZ_JCAXDO010000033.1:0-18391 GCF_059740205.1 Serratia sp. LTN-2
TCCGGTGTGGCGGTTGCGGAAGTGAAGGACACGGTGGCAGAGGTTGTGACCGTGGGGGCCACGGCTGCGGGCGTGGGAACCACGCCTTCTAGTGTTTCTTTGCATTTCACAACAAATGAACCATGGCTCCGTTTGTCAGCTTCAACAACATCTGTTGGGGATCTAATTTATGTCTCATATTCAAGAGGCTCTTCTTATTCGGGGGAAGACCTATCTTTGTATTGTTGGCAGTTTAAAGGGGATGATTGCACCCCAGATACACCAGTTGACAAAATTTCCGGCATTCCCGCGTATTTAATTGATGGCGCTATGCTTGGGAAAGTAATTTCATTAAAAGTGAAATTAAAAGATGGTGCTACAGATATCACAACACTTACTCGGGACATGTCAATGGCAGTCGATACTACCACCTGTGTTAATAATTCTGGCAGGGAGTGCGCCAGAATTGGATACATTCCTGACGGTAATATCGGTGAGGTTTATATTACTACGCCAACAATATCTAATCTGAAATTGTCGGCATCAACGATGGCTCCAGGAACTACTGTAAGTGCCACATACTCATATAACGTTACAGGAGACGGCGGTAACGATTCGTCAGTTTATTCATGGTCAGCTATTAGCGGTCAGATTGATATGCCGTCAACATTCACTCCGGTCACACAGTCAGGCGTGGTACCATCATATACAATTAAAAGTCAGGATGTTGGTAAGTATATTCAGTTAGCTGTGTCTGCCAGGGACGATAAAGGTAATCAAGGAAACACCATTGTCGTTACAACAGGCATGTTTACAGGGGGAATACTGAAATGTCCTTCCAATGCTCCTGAGTGCGTATCACTTTCAACGCCATCCGATCCTGTAGGTATGGTCACTGGCTCTGTTAAAGGTACTTTCTATACACTTAAGGGCACTGCTCGGAGCTCATTTGCGGGGACAGTATATTTAAATGTTCCAATTAGACTTGCTGCAACAGGCTTAAACACTGCAGGTTTGAGTATCAAATCCACAACGCCTGACCTGAGAACGTTTGTTAAATCTGATGGCACTCTTTGGGCATGGTTTACTAATATTCCTTCAGGAAGATATACTGCCTCTGTAACTGCTAGTGACGGTAATGGTAAGTCTTTTGTATGGAACTTTCCCGTTAATGGCTATACATACTTTAAGCCTATCTCAAAGCAAGGTACTATATTCGCTAGTGACATTTATAACGAGCGTTCATCATGCACTGACGCAGGTTCTGAAGATGTTGCCTTAGATATTGCTGGAAGTCTGCCATCGAGTTTTTGGGATTTTGTAAATATAGACAGTTGGGCATCAACGCATTTTGCTGGTGCATCATATGTTTCATATGGGCGTGTAAAAGCATCTTCAATAACCAGCGATTTTTGGAATGATTATGAACTTATTCCTTCAAATTCTGCGACCGGTATTCCTGTCTCAGGTGCTATTTATAGTGAGACTGGAGTGTCGAAGGAAAAGGTTACTTTTGCAGATACTACAAAAGAAATTGTGGCTGGCAATGGTCGTTCTGTTGTAGGGTGGATGTGCTGGCGTAAATTTTAAGAAAGTATGGTTTTTTACCTAAGGGCAGCAGCCCTTAGGTAAACTCATTTTTGTAATGATAATTATATGGGGTAACAACTTTGTTTCTTGATTACTTCGCGCTTGGACTGTTGTTTTTTGTTGGTGTGGTTATTTTTTACGGCATCATTGTGATTCACGATATACCGTACATAATTGCTAAAAAACGACATCACCCGCACGCAGATGCCATACATGTTGCTGGCTGGGTGAGTTTGTTTACTCTGCATGTCCTGTGGCCCTTTCTCTGGATATGGGCAACACTCTACCAGCCGGAACGCGGGTGGGGGATGCAGGATGGGGGGGATGAAAATGAAATGTCACTCTTGAAAAAGCGCATTGCTGTTATAGAAAGCACTCTCAGCATGCAATCCTCCTCTTCCCCTGAATGACGAAGGAGTTCATGTGGATCTGCTCATTATTCTGACCTACGTTGCATTTGCATGGTCAGTGTTTAAGATTTTTAAAATTCCCGTTAACAAGTGGACAGTACCCACCGCTGCGCTTGGTGGCATCATTCTTGTGAGTGGTCTGATACTGTTAATGAACTACAACCATCCTTATACCGGTCTTGCGCAAAAAGCGGTCATATCAGTACCAGTTACGCCCCAGGTGTCAGGCGTGGTCAGTGAAGTTCCTGTTCATCCGGGAAACAGGGTGAAAAAAGGTGATGTACTGTTCAGGATTGATGACGGGCGCTATCGGGCTCAGGTCGATAAGTTCCGTGCTGACCTTGCTACTGAAATTCACCGCACTGACACACTTAAAGCACAACTGGCAGAGTCAGAGTCAGGCACTGAGAAAGCCAGAGCAGAGAGGGATCGTCTGCTAAAAAATTATCAGCGTTATCTCAACGGCAGCAAGGCTAAAGTTAATCCGTTTTCGGAGAGCGACATCGATAATGCAAGGCAGAATTACCTTGCACAGGAGGCTCTGGTCAGTGCTGCTAAGGCAGAAGAGGCACAGATTCAGAGTCAGCTTGAAGTGGGTGCCGGCGGTGAACGACCACAAATTGCGAGTATTCGCTCCCAGCTCGCAGAGGCAGAATACAATCTGGAGCAGACGACTGTTCGTGCTCCTGAAGATGGCTACGTTACCCAGGTTCTTGTCAGACCAGGAACTTATGCTGCGGCATTGCCGCTCAGGCCGGTAATGGTGTTTATTCCCGAGCAAAAGCGACAGATAGTGGCTCAGTTTCGTCAGAATGCCCTGCTTCGCCTGAATGCAGGGGATGAAGCTGAGGTGGTATTTAACGCTCTGCCTGGAAAAGTGTTACATGGCCGGCTGCGTGAGATTCTGCCCGTCGTGCCAGGTGGTGCTTACCAGGCTCAGGGAAGTGTACAGGCGCTTACTGACTCGCCAGGGATGGATGGCGTTCTTGGCGTCATTGAAATGGATGCTGCTACAGATATCAGCGATTTACCCGACGGAATTTATGCGCAGGTTGCTGTTTATTCTGACCACTTTTCTCATCTGAGTGTTATGCGAAAAGTTTTGCTCCGGATGACAAGCTGGATGCATTACCTGTACCTCGACCACTGAGTTTGACTACTTTAATGCGGTATTAATCAATTGAATAAGTGTGATGAAAATCATGCGCGTGCATATTTTTTGATCATGTCGAATTTCCATTGAATTTATTAAAATAGCGCGGAGGTGGAAATGTATTACATTATCATTTTTCTGGTTATAAGCAGCATGCTTTTTTGTTATATAGTGTCGCCTGACGTCTTCCATTTTTCTCTTTTTTTTATGTGACGGGTTTATCATTGCGGGATTTCCTTTTGATTTTAAATCCTTGACTTTCGGTGGTGTTTTTTGCTTGCTGGAGCATTTATGGCACTTCTTTGTGATAGCTGTGAGCAGGTGACAGAATATAATGTATGGTACAGGAGTGGCGGAGATTATTATTATACCGCGAGAAAGTCATATCACTCACCCGTACTGATTCGCCTTTCAAATGTGGGAAGCGGCGATGCATCCCTTAATGTTACCTATATGACAAAAAATAAATGCCATCACTGGTGGGATTCCAGCTTCAGAATAGATAATTTGAGTGTGCCTGCTTTTTATAACGGACAGCCTATGACTGAGGGGTGCCTTAACAGCTACACTACTGCGGCTGATTATTTTCCTTCATATGTTTACTCAAGACTCACTCTGAATGAAACAGTAACACTCCAGGGTGATATAAAATTATACCCAAGCAATATACTGGATCCTGAAAGTGGCATTCCTCGTTAGGTTTTAATTAACGCTCTGTATCGCAAGGGTTTTCTTATGCCGCATCTTTCAGCAGTTGGGTTCTTATCGCAAAAAATAAAAATATGTTACTGGATGAACCTTTATATATAAGATAATATCTGGAGGGTAGCACTGTGTTTAGATATCAGGTGGTGCATGCCATACATTTCTTTTGAATTGCTTGTTGTCCCTGCGTTTATTAAACTTAATCAACTTAACCTCTTCGTTCTCTTGAGGAGAGGAAGGCGGTAGCCTGCCTGTAACACCACGAGGTGAAGCCCGAAAAAAAATAAGTTGACGGAAAAATTTATGTGGTTGTCTTTTATTATACGTGAACAAAGCTAACCCTTACCAGATTACCTTAATAAATAAAATTCTGCCGCCTTAAATCAGTAATTCCCGTTGTGCTCATATACCCAATTTCAGGAAAACATGGAATACAGACTCCCGGATAAAATCAAAATCGGTGCCCCCCCCTGTGCGCTGCCCGATTATGCCGCCCTGCGCGATGAACTGAGCAAACTGACGCATCCTGCACGTCCTGATGTTGACTGGCGAAGGGTGCAGACCCTTTGCCTGCGCCTGTTTGAGCACAACGGCGTGGAGCTTCAGAGTGTCTGCTGGTACACCCTGGCACGCATGCACACTGCCGGGCTTGCCGGTATGAATGACGGACTGTTTATCACCGGCACGCTGGTTCGCAACCAGTGGCCGGTGATGTGGCCTGCCTGCGTACACGCCCGGACTGAAATCCTTGCCGGCCTCAGCCAGCGGCTGCAGAACGTTCTGCGCACCCTGATTCTTAATGACCGTGATGACCTGCATGCCCTGTACCAGAGTGAAAAATGCCTTGCTGAACTCGGCGACTGCCTGGCACGCCATGAGCTGAGACCGGCATGTCGTCTGGATGGCCTGCAGCATGAGGTCCGCTCAGCCATTACTCGTCTGGAAAAAAAAACTCAGGATGCGCGAGATGAGTCCTGCCTTTTGCTGCCGCTGCAGGCGATGGTGTCCGCTGAGTCTGATGACCAACCGGTGCGGTTTGTCTTGTCTGCAGAACCAGAGTCTGAGTCCGTACTGAGCGCCGGTATTTTCGGCCCCTGGCGACGCAGAATACGTCTTCAGGCATTTGCCCAGGGAACACTCAGCACCCTGATTTTTTGCGGACTCCTTTCATGGGGAATACACGTGCTGCACAGGCCGATGCCCGAAGAGCAACAGCTTGAAGCGACACTGACACCGCTTCCTCAGCCCCTGTCACCGACGCAGCTGAACAGGCTCTGGCACGATTCCACGCTCACGGAAACGGAGAGCGGGAGACTTATTGACGCTACCCGGCAGCAACTGGCCTGGCTGCAGTCCCTTCCGCCGGACTGGGCGCAGCAGTACGGTCGCCATCTCATCCGTCAGGCCCGCACCCTGTGGCCGGATAATCCTGACGTCATCAGCATGCAGGCAAACTGGCAGAAGACGCGGAAGGCTGATGCACTGCCGCTGAGTGAACTTCATGGCTTACATGAAAGCGCGTATCGCCAGACTCAGTGCGCACCATGAAAAACATGAGGGCGGTATCTGACGGTGAGTGAGTGTACTACTGAAGATATGACTGTTTACTGCAGGTGGCGCCACCCCGCGCTTTTCGGCTGTTATCGCCCGCTTTAATCTGAAGTCAGATATTCTATGCAGCTTCACCACTACCATGGCACGGAAGGAAATACAAAAGGCCACCCTCGTCCGTTGAACGTTGAAGAAAGCACACTGGTGAAAAAATCCTGCTGACAGTTCCACCCAATAAGCAATGGTATTATTTACCTGATCATACTCACTTCGCTCAGAAATGCGCGTTGCAAACCGTAACACCCATTATACGCAGGTGCGGAATGAAATTAAAAAATCATGAAAAACGCTGTGAATAATTTACCTTTTAAATGTCGAGAGCGTTATGCGTACAGTAATCTTCAGGCAATGCCAGCACTTTTTGGGTATCACTTCACTTAGTAGCAAACGGTGCCCTCATTGTAAAATAAAAAGTTTTTTTTCCGTAGAAAGGGTAGGTAATTTACTGTTGTGGATACTGAGTTTTTTACTCCTTGCTTGTTTTCTCGTTTTTACCTCTTTTTATGGGTGATATTTTCATCTGCGTATAAAAATAAATCGGTTTAACACCATTAATAATGGGGGCACTTTCACATCAACTTGCACAGGAGTATTTATGCTTCCATCATTCATTATTGCGCTCGAAGGCCCGCCGAGAGGAGGGGGTGCAAATGCAGTTGCGCGTTGCATCAGTGAACATACGGGCGTCGTGGAAGAAACCAGGGGCTATTTACTACTCTCCATCGCTGAGGTGATACATCTGATTCGCAGTCGCTGCGAAGTAACCCCGGCTTTTATCACGACAGAAACCCGGATCTTTTCAGGGCTGGGATTCTGCGTTCAGGATATTGAGGAGTTATTTCAGGAAGCAGAATGGCGTTTTGGCGTCAGATTTCCTGCTGATGAAAATGCCTTGCGGGAGCTCTTTTCACTCCGGCCACATGAATACCTTTTTCCTCCGCTCCAGAGCCTGCCGCTTTCACACGCATGGTTGCTGTGCAGGTTGCAGGACGCGCCTTTTCCGGCGCAGGCAGATATCAGCGTGGGGGATTTTTACAAGGGACTCACCGCGCTGTGTCTGAAGGGCGGCAAAATGTAGCCTTATCTGCGGCAGCAAACCAGGACGACTGACGCGAAGCAACAGTGATGTGTTACATGGTGCGAATGTATCCTGAAGAACGTTGCCAGATGGTGAATGCTGATGGGGAGTAAGATCGTGAGCGACCAGAACGTCATTTTGCAGCGGTCGTCTGCTGATGCGCAGATGCGCTGTCAGTTACACCAGTTTCAATCCTGAATTAACCGAAGTGCATATTCGCACAGCGATCGTTCTCTTTCGCGGCGATTTTGCGCCCCGGTACTGTTTTGTGGAGTTTGTATGTTTTTGCAGCTTATTTGGCTTGCGGCGCTGATGTCACTGATGGTGGTCATTCATACGCTCTGGAGTCTGCATATTCTGAGGCTTGTGCCCGGGAAAGTCACCAACACGGTCAGGCTGGTTATGATACTGGTTCGCATCTGTGTTTCGATGCTGATGATCCATTTTATCGAGGCGGCGTGTTTTGCTCTCTTTTATTACTGGCGTTCAGGCTTTAGTGATTTGACGACAGCCGTCTATTTTTCTCTGACAAGTTACGCGACGGTAGGCTATGGCGACGTATTGCTGCCTGCGCATCTGCGCATAATCGGTGCGGCAGAAGGTCTGGTCGGGGTCTTGCTGGCTGGCTGGACGGTAGCACTCCTTACCCGGGGGCTGGCTATTCTGCGACCCTGTTCAAAATAGCCTTTTCAAAAAAATTTCCTCTTCTGAGTGAGTAACCCATGCGTCTGACTTTACCCGCAGCAGGAGAGTCTTCTGTTTCATTTTACGCTTGAACAGATGGCAAACTGCCTATGCCGCAGACCGGGCGCACGTTGCGGGATAGCTGATTACTGGTGCGTGGCCTGCTCTACAGCCATCATAATGACCGACTGACGGTGGACATTCTGACCGGGGGTGAGTTTCTGGAGCGTAAAACCCTGAGCATCCGGAAGAACATGCACAGACGACATGAGAAAACAATACAGCCCATCATATCAGCTAAATTATGCTCTTACCCGATCTGGAAAATACCCTCAATATGAACTCAACACGTAATACCTTTTTCGACTTCCTTCGCCTGGCTGCCGTTCTGATGGTAATAACCTCGCATTACGCCTACATGTTTGATACCAGCGCTCTGATTACCTTCCCGCACGAATATCTGACGGGCGGAATTGGCCGGCTTGGCGTTTCGTTTTTTTTTATGATATCGGGTGCACTTGCATATGTTTCCCTTACACGCTACAGCCTGAGTGAATACTACGTCAGGCGGACCTGTTCGGTTCTTATACCCTACAATATTGTGTATTTTACAACCGGCCTCATCCTGCTGGTTCTGGGGCTTTACTTCAGATATCCGGGGAACCCGCTTGAGCAGCTGGTTAAGGGCGACAGAAGTGTTATCGCGTTTTTCCCCACTATCATCGGTATTGACCACTACCTGCATGGCATCTGGGGAGTTGAGACAGCGTATCTTACCGGTGAATGGTTTATCGGCTGTATAATTCTGCTTTATGCCATCGCCCCCCTGGTTTTCCGGATAATGCAGCTGGCGCCGTTGCTGATGGTGGCTGCAACGCTGACCGTAAGCATTCTTTGTTATGACAGCGACCTCGCTAATCCATACTGGTCAGCACAGGTTAGGATAAGTGACTTTACTTTTGGTATGCTGTTTATGCGTTTTCTGCCATGGTTCTGTAAATGGCGGGGCCTGCTGGCAGTGACCGGGGGAGCTGTTATTCTTGGCGGATGCGTAATGGCTGAGCTTTCACAGAACTCAATCAGAGATGCACTCTTCCCGCTTGCACCGCGTAGCCTGATTTTTTCCGTGGCGTTTCTGTTTATTTTACATGGGTGGTATCCCCTTATAAACCGGGTTTTAACTCAACTCAGTCTTCAGAAAAACGTTTCCGGGCTGGCCTCCCGGGCTTACGTTATTATGCTTCTTCAGCATGTCATAATTATCTTTATCAGCGCTAACATAAAAATGACTGAGCTGAATGTGGCTCAGGTTTTCCTTTTTTACGTACTCGCATTAATAATCACAGAAAGAATTTCGATGTTACTCAAAATTGTTGTTGCAAAAACTGAAAGGCATACCGCGATGTACATTCTGAAAAAAATAAAATGACACTCACTGTGAAACCTCAGCTATATAAAATGACCAGAAAATACTGAAAATGAAGGGGGATTTATGTCATCACAACCCAATGAAGTTGATTTCGGTGCTGTATACAATATTCACAGGGCTATTCACGAATTACTAAACTGGATTGAGATGAATATTCACCAACCGCTGTCAGTTAATGACATCGTCAGGAGGTCTGGATACTCAACATTTTATCTTCAGCATATGTTCAAATCTGTAACCGGTGAACCTGTTGCCCGCTATATTCGCAGGCGGAAGCTTGGGTTGGCAGTCTGCTTATTGCGTGAAAATGATGTCAGGATATCAGATGTTGCCTTCGGGCTCGGATTTGAAGATGTTTCAACTTTTTATCGTTCATTCAGGAGGGAATTCGGTTTTTCACCAGGTGAATATCGAAGGCGCCTCATTTAAAATGATAAAACATCAATCCCTTAGGGGGGGCAGTATATGAAGAAGAAATATTTCATAATGATAATTTAACCGGAGATAAATAACAACCACTGATGGTCTGTGTTTTTTTTGAATTTACAAACTTAACTTTTCAATAAAAATGAATGGCATCTGCATTATAATGGTGTGTGAAAAAATGATTCCCGGGATAAAACAGATGCGAATATAGACTAGGATTATGGTGCGTATCACTATGAAAGAAAACGAGGACTAACTTCCTTCAGTTCTTTAGCAGTACCCACCTGCGAATATTTTCTGAGACTTCAATAAAAAATTATGTGTATTCTCACCCGCCACAATATCGCAATTAACTGATGCATACAAGCGTTATGTCATACTGAAGTATATAGCTTTGCTCTGGTAATTTAAATTTACCCACTTCAGGTAACACTTCTGTTTCATATAGCTTCTGGCTTACTTTTTCAATATTGCAATTCATTATTCTGTTTTTCTAATTCTGCACTATGATGTCTGTAGGACTTCTTCAGTTGATTCATTATCTCTGGCGGTAGATTTATAGATTCGATCGCCTCGTCGACAGATAATCCTAGATGTGATGTTAAAATATCTATCGCAACGTAATAGCTGTGCATAAAAAACCTTAATCTCTGGGTTTATGACCGAATATTATAAGTTACATAAAACTATCATTTTATTATTTCGAAAAAATAAAGCTCTGCTACAACAACGATGGAGAAAAAAACAATTTTACACAGTAAAGGTATGCGGTGCGTATCGGCACGATTGCACTTAACGCAGACATTTCTGAAATGATGGTAATGAGCATTGCAAACGTAACAAAATTTATTTTTATTCATGGTGTTGCAGTTGCATCCTGATTTTATACTGCATTGCTCTTTGTAAGGTGATTAAGTTCTCTGAGTTTTATTTCAATAAAAGCTTTATATACCTTTTCCGCAGTATCATCAGGCAGGCGTAATCGCTTGATGGCTTCATCGGGATTTAGCTTCAGATCATTAACAAGGATGTTGATGGCTAAAAGATAATAGTGCATTTTTGATATCCAACATAAAAACTGCAATAAGTATTATTTTATTTGGCTGCGTTATCAAGTCATAAGGAATGAACTGCCTCAAAAAAGCAATGAAATGCACGCAAGATAAATTGTAGAATATCAATATTATGTTGAAGAACAAAAAAAAGGTTGACATTTTTAATGGAAATAATGTGCGTTATGGTATTGTGCCTTAATTCCATGGTCTTCCTTTATCGTCTTCACGAACCGCTCAGCTATGCCCTTATTCTGCGGACTGCTCCCCCCAGTACCAGGCTGTTTCCCTTAATTGCCTGAGCTATAGTAACTGTCTTTTTCTACAACATATTGAACTATGTCTTGCTACGACCTTCCCGATGAAGCAGGGGCTCTCATCCAGCCCTTATTACCTGCCGAACAAGCTATATCATGGGTCGGACGCCCATGGGCAGAACATCGCATGATCATCAATGGCATGTTCCGGGTGCTGTGCTCAGCTACCCGATTGCGCGATTTGCCTGAGCGATATGGTCCGTGGAAGGCTGTTTACAACCGTTTTAATCGATGGTCAAAGTCAGGAGTGATTAACATTATTTTCAATAAGTTACTTTAATCTCTCGATGCTCATTGCCTCGTTAACTGGTCAGCGACTGCACTGGATGACAGCAATATCCGTGCGCTCAGATGCGCCGCCGGAGTGCAAAAAAACATCCCGATATCACCGGAGATGACAGCCCGGGTCGCTCTGGCGACTGTTTTTGCACCAAAATCCATCTGGCAACAGTGCCGTTAAACATCTTGCCGAGACCGGGGCAAGCTCATGAAAGCCAATTCGCACAACATCTTCTGGATGGCATTAGTGTTCAACGCCAGAACGGCAGCATGTTAAGGGACACAGCCTAAAGTCCCCAAGATTCAGTTGTCTGGCGAAATGCCGTCTTTTATGTAGGGTATACGCTTAACGAGTCTCTGCCATCTACTGCTACGGCAGATTAACTGTAATATAAATTTGATACTTACCGGGTGTGGCGCCTCTGTACGGCTCTGGCTAAGCCACTCTTTAGAGCTGTAGCAGGGAATCATCACTGATGATCTTGCCGATAACCGACAGTATATGAGCCTCGGCTTCACCAGTGCGCCGTTTATAGAACCTGCGCAGCCCGCTTTCGCAACTTACCGAACGAATTACCCAAAAGATTTTATTCGTGAATTTTAACGCTATGGCGACCACAGGTAGTAAATATTTTTATCGTACACGATAATTAAATATTTTGCGTGTTGGTTTTCAGTGCTTTTGAATGGTGCTTTCTTTCGTCTATGATGTAATTTACTGTCTGGGCTGACAATCATTTTTTAATGCTGGAGATTGCTTTCTTTTAAATTACAGTAATTAAATGAGCGCGCGTTAAATGTTCTTATATTGACTGATAACCATTTCCTTTATGGCGTGGACTTAACCGATGAATTATATTCATCTTCTAAATATAAACGTAAACGGTCTGCATTTTTTTGCGGAATAATGACATATTTCGGACCACTTGCACCCAGCATTGATATTTTAATACCCGCATTGTAAGCTTTCAGCTTACTTACCGATATGCCAGTTATTGCAGAAATAAGTTGAATATCAACCGGCCTCTTCAGGCGAACAGGTGCGAGAGCACGACTTTCATCCGGATCTGGCAGCTGCACACCGTAACGCTTGCTGTTCTTCAGAATCTCTTTCAGTGCGAGCACCCTCGGTACATAATCCTCCGTTTCCTCAGGCAGTGAGAGCGACCAATAATCGGTTGGTTTACCCCGTGCTTTATTCGCCTTTATAGCTTTCAGGACGCGCCCTTCACCACCGTTATAGGCAGCTATTGTTAACAACCAGTCGCCGTCGAACCTTCTGTTCAGGCGTTCCATCAAATTAAGAGCGGCTGTCGTTGACGCGATAACATCACGACGCGCATCATAGTCGTTAGTTTGTACCAAACCATATCTTAGTCCTGTGCGCGGAATTATTTGCCATATGCCAGCTGCATTGGCACGAGATGTCGCATGTGGGTCATATCTACTCTCGATGACGGGGATAAGCACAAGCTCCATAGGCATGTTACGTTTCTTAATTTCCTTACTTATCCAGTATAAATATGGTTCCGCACGTAAAGCTACCTCATGGAAATGTATTTTGTTTTTCAGATATTTTTCTTTTTGCTCATTAATGCGTTTTTTTTGCGTCACCTCTACTTTCAACCCATTTTCAATATCAGACCATAATTCATTATCAGGTGTGGGATATACCCCCCCCCCAAACATGGTCTGACTTGTTATTTTTTTTGCATTCATATTGCCAGTGATGTGTATATCTGATGACTTATTTTCATGTTGATACTGACACCCCGAAAGCAGAATGTAAGTTAAAAGAATAGCATTTTTTTTCATGGTTTTTTCTAAAAAATTAAGTTGATGAAAGCGCTTAATTATATTAATGGGTTGTGGATCAATTACGCTGTTGAATTTTTAGTTTATATTTAATTTATTAATGCAGTGACTTGATTAATGCGATAAATATTTACTTCTAGTTGTAACTCTATATTAAATGCCATCTCAACTTCTAAAGACAGGGCGTAGATTAATCTTGCACCTGAATGTGTTGGTTTTTACTTTTTCTGTTTTATAGGAAAAAAAGAAGCACGCAGTTTTTTTCAGACATGTTACTTATCACGCCTTGTATTCAACTGTCAGTGAACCCGTGGACTGCTTTTTTTCCTGACCGTGTTAGTTTAGTTTATTGACAGCCAGGGATACCAGATCGTTCTGCCAGACCCTCTCTAAACACTGCGCCTCACAGAATAGCGTTGTCATAACACGGTACCTCTGAACGTTACACCGGAAACCGGTTCTGATGTTGTTAAACAGAAACCCATGTGCAGCACTGCTATAAATAGCTACCCACCATATACAGCACGTTATATTTTCACTTCAGGAAATTATCTTTTACCTCATTCAGACAATTCGTTCCGGTATAGATTTTAATTTGGTTAATTGGATTTAATTTTCATGAAAGGTAAAGGGTTTAACATCATCCTCTTATTATACTTGTCAAAACTGCTGCTTTTTATTTATCCTTTAATTTTTTCTTAATTAAGGAGTCTTCATGCCCTGCAAAAGCATCATTTTTGGAGTGCGTATATTCAGATGGACTTGACTCTCCAATGAAAACACCACCTTTTTCGATTGAAAGTTCATTTGTGTAAATATTTCCTTCTATGCGCCCTTTTTCTAAAAGGCTAACAGCAGAGGCATAACACCGACCTGTAACTAAACCGTTTATTATCACATGTGTGGCATGAATATCACCTTTGACTACTCCACCATTATTTATGCGAACCTCATGTTCTGAGCGTATATTTCCTTCAATAACGCCCTCACTTACAATACTGCCTTCTGTTTCTATTATGCCTGATAAATTAGCACCATTTGCTATAAAAACATCTTTCCTGACAGTCGGCATTAAAACATCTTTACCATGGATTAGTGTTGTTTTTTCTGACTTATCTTGGTTTGCTACAACCTCATTTTTTTTACTCTTACTTTTCAGGTTTAGCATGGAATGTACCTTTAGCATGTTTTTTTTAAAAAAAATAATTATGCTCAATGTTGCGAGCAATATCAATCCGAAAATTAGTGGCGTACTGTCCGATGATGACATGGATGATATTATAATTAAACCCCACACCAACCATATCAACCATAACCACCGGAATGAGCTCATTATTTACCCCACTGAAAAATACTCATAGTGCATAATGTAAGTGTGTCAATGCGTATAAACCAGAGCCAATAACGTTGCCAGGGTCAGTGAAAACCATAAAATTGCTCGATATATACTAACAAGACCTAATTCTGGAACATAGATGACCTTGTGCCTTGAAATGAGTAAGTACGCAATGCGTAGTTTTTTTAATATTAACTTCATTTTTTAGTAAGCCTGTTTTTTGGGTGGCGAATGATATACGGTAATGAGTGCAAGGTGGATTTTTTTTCTGATATGATATTATTGGGTTTAATTTATTATTTTCGTGTTGCTTTTTTATCGAAAGCAATACGCACTGCTTTTGCAGATTTTCTGTTACGTCATGCTGCCAAATATAAATTTAAGAAGTTAAATGTGGACTTGTAATATAAGCCTGATATATATTAGAGCATGGTTTAAATTGATAGTTATGTTCATGCTCGCGACGCTTTAATGTTTTGTATGTAACTCGCATATTTACTTTGTGTAAAAAACTATGCCTGGCGTTTTTTTTGTTAAAGATGCTCAGAATTTAAATACATCAATGATTTTCAAAAAACTGCTTACCTCTGTTATCAGAGTCTGCTTCTGTTACATAATTTATGTACTAATTAAAAGAGATGCTAATCAATATCTAAATAAATCAGTCAATAAATTTCAATAATTAAACCAAAGTATTTAACATAAGATAGATTGCACGAACTAAGTAATTGATTTTTATGTATTTAAATTTTCTTGCCCGGTTATCTCCAGGGTTCATGCCGTGCCGTATCCTGAGACTGGCTGAGAATACGTATGACCGTAACCACCGAATGCGATGGCACAAAATAGATCATGTGCTGTTCCACCGGCAGCGAGCAGATATTGTCTCCCAGCTCCGCGCGATGCGTGCCGATGTCATGCATGGCCAGCACGTTAAAAACCGCTGCTATACGGCTGATATACGCATCTGCCTGAACAATCCCGAACTGTCGGAAGCTGTAGCCCCAGATTGCTTCCAGATCTTCTTCTGCTTTGGGTGTCAGCTCAATCTCTTTCATTTGCCACCCTGGCCCTGACATTATTCAGGAATGCATCCTTGTTCCATGGTTTCGCCTCGCCGCTGCTGATACCTTCGGCCAGCAGATCGCGCAGTTCCTGAAGGCGGGATTCAGCCTGCTTCTCTCGCAGAAGACGCAGCGCATCTCGCATGACCTCGCTCTGGGTACGGTAATCACCAGCCTTAACCAGGGAATCGATAAATTCGCGCAGCTCATCACCCACGTCCACCGTCATCGTACGGGCCATAACCCCTCCGTTTCATTATGTAAGATTTGTTCTTACATCAGTATATCATTTTAGCATCAGGCTTCCATGCTCAGTGATCGAGACTATGGACTGCATTTATGAGATCAACAGGGATGCGAAATCAAATAGATATCTAATAGAATGCTGAGTTGTAGCCTTAAGCGAGAACTGGAAATGAAATTAACAGAAAATCGGGTAGATACACTCATCGATACCCTGAACGACCTGATCTGCGATGAGCAAAGCATTACTCGCGAACAGCGAGAAAATTTAATTAAAACGGTTGCCACACTGGGTGGGCTTAAGGAGCGACTACGACTCATTTCTGCGGAGAAAGAAGCCAGACAGATCGCTAAAAACGAGAAGGTAAAGAAACCGCGCGAACCGGACCTGGTGTTTCCCCGTACTGGAAAGCCGTGGCTGCCAGAGGATCTCGATGTTATCCATTCCATTATCGACGATATACCTGATGACAGAATTGATGATCACATCCTGTGGCTTTCAAAACAGCAAGGGCGCACCCCCTATGCTGTCGCACTGAAGATTGTTGGTGTAGGAAGAATGGATGATGAGTGGGCGAAAGCCTGGAAACCCGCGGCAAAATCGCTTCGAGAAGATTATGCAAAGCTTCATCCTGCTCCCTCTTCGGATATCAGCCAGGAATAATCGGTTTTAGGTTGAGATGTATATTAAGTTATTTTGCAGCAGCATGTTTTATAATTATATAAATCTGCCCATGCAAAATATGGTAAAATAATAAGCAATTGCACTCCTTAATCTAAATATATCAATATATTTGCCGATATATGTAGTAAGGAAGGGAGTGTTATGAACGATTTTCATATTTTAAATATCTGTATTCAGAATAAGGATGTGGCAGGTGCAATGCGCGTGCTGCGTGATAAATCAGAATTTGCGGTGCGCAAGATTCTGGAGAAACTTAAGGTCAGGGTCACAACGCAAACTGGCAGGGCATTCTGGCATTATGTTCAGGGCTGGCTGTTAACCGCGTGTCGCCAGGGGAATATACAGCATGAATCATTCAGTACCCAACGTTCTTCCCAGTATCCGGAACGCGTGCCAGCTCAGTCCCGCTGCTCTCGATATGGTCAAGCTCCTCGCACTTCTGGCCATGATTATCGACCACACCAATACGGTGTTTCTGTCGCCAGCCTGGCCGATGATGTATGCGCTTGGCCGGATGGCCTTCCCCCTGTTCACGCTTATATGGGCGATGAACGTACAGCGCACCCCGGAACGACTTCAGAAGAGAGCCAATCGGTTGTGGATCTGGGCAATCATTACGCAGCCGGTGTTCAGCCTGGCCTTCCTGCATCACCAGCCCTGGTGGGCCCTGAACATTCTGTTCGTATTTGCCGGCGTCACGCAGCTGCTTGCCCTGCAGTACCGGCACGGCCGGAAAGGAATGCTTGCGGGATATCTGATCCTGGCCCTAATGATTTGGCCACTGGAGCCGGCAAGCTACGGGCTGGCAGGAATTACGCTGGCCATCAGTATGGCAACCTTATCAGGCAGTGGCATGCCCGGAGGGAAGCGAATGGCGGTCGCTGGCGTCGTGCTGTCACTGATTTGTTTAAACGGGTTGTCGCATATCCTGAAGCTGCCCGCAGAAACATTATTACTGGCCACGCTGCCTACTCTGGTATTCCCCCTGGTGGTGGTTTCTTTCTGCAGGGAAATCTGTCCGGAAGGCCGCCAGCGTTTCATGCCGCGTAATTTCTTTTACTATGCTTACGCTGGTCACCTGGGGATTATTGGTCTGATACAGTATACTTTCGCCTGATTAGGGAGGACGTAATGGCTATCAGTGAGAAAGACCTGCTTGAGGCAGGTTTCAGCAAGAGCGAAGTGGATAACTTACAGGGCCGGCTTGCAGCAGGCGGAGGCACCATGCAGCATCTCATCGAAGCGCTCTCACGGCGCTTCCGGGTGTCGGCATGGATCACGGTCGCGCTGGTTCTGGTTATGCTGGTCACCCTCATCGCCGGCAGCCGGACACACATTCTTTCCGGGGGCATGAGTTCCCTTGTCGTCCTTATCATTGCCTGGGTGACCTTTCCACCTGCGCTGGGCTGGAAAGCTTTCCGCCTGCAGAAAACTATTTCCCGGAAGGCTCAATAGTCAGCAAATCAAGCGCCACTTTGGCTTTAACCCCCCATCCCGCAATTTTAAGCGCCATCGCGGGACGTGGCGTACCGGATACTTTCCTGAAAAAATCGGGCCTGGTCCAGTACCACAGCCGTTGTGCTTCGGGTTTCAGCCTCAGGCCATACGCACCGTAGACTTCACTGAAAAGTGTGACCGTCTTATAGGTTCCCAGACCCTGCTGCCGGCTGAATCCCAGAAATTCAGCGATCTCCATCGAGCCGTCAGCGAAAATACCTTCCGTCTGCTTATCTCCGAGGAAGTTGTGCGCGGCTTCCCGTGAAATCGTATTGAATCCATTTACGACAATCACCGCGCCGGCCACCACGCCCACCGGCGTCATCGAAGACATCATGACGATCCCACCAAAAATGGCCGCACCGGCCACCACGACGTCGACCGCAGAAATGATGTAGCCCACAATTTTGTTCTCGTCCCGGACAACCTTCACCTCGGCATAGAGTTTTGCATAGCCGGTTTTGAGCGATCGGGACTGCTACAGCAGGCTGGCATTTTCAGCCCGTAAGGCCCGCAGACAGGCCATACAGTCATCATCCGTTTTTGCCCGGCGCGCGGCTTCAAACTGGGTCATGATGAATGCTCTGATCTCATCCACAAACTGAATCCGGATAAAACCATCCTGAAGGTGCATGGCCGCCACCGTGTTGGCCGTATTCACCAGCTTCCGGGCTTCCAGGTTGATCATGGTTTCCACCCAGGCACGGGGATTCTGGCCGGGTAAAAGCAACGTGTCCATTTTATCGCCTCGCTTATCTGTTTCTGAAAGCATATTCCCGAAACGATTTTTGACAACAAAAAATGGGCATGCAGTCCTGCAGAACTCACCGATGCCGCATCGCGGCATGGAGGCGCCAGCTGAGGCCAGAAAGGGCGAGAATGTTGATGGGCGCCGTGACCGGCGTAAGCCGCTGCGGTTTGAAAGGTTCTGCCTGTCCCATCCCTTACCCTGCAAAGCCATATCCGTTATCCGCCACGCCTGATTGTGATGTGCGCGGTCGGAGTGAGCACGTCGAGGCCAGAGGCCGCTGACGGGCT
>NZ_JCAXDO010000033.1:18433-19134 GCF_059740205.1 Serratia sp. LTN-2
AGTGGGCTTGCCGCGACGCTAACTGCAGCAGCTCTGATTTCTAGTTACAACATCCCTCTTAAAGCGAGGGTGTTCCGGCCCTTCGGGCCGGGGCGGCGTCGGTTTAGCAGGGGTCAGGTATGTATGCGGTGCCGAGTTCTGGCCAGAAAGGGGCCCGGCGCTTGCGACGGGAGGTACTTTTGATTTTCGTCTGAGCGCGCGGCCGTGAGGCCGCTGCATGCGAAGGCCTTTTTAATTATCCACAGAGTGGCGGAAGACAAAGATTCACTCTGGAATGAAATGAACAGAGCGATAAATAAAGGGTGGTTAGATTAAATTGCGGGTTCTGTTTTTTTCCTTTCCGGAAAAGGTGACTTATTCGTTTTCGGATTTCTGTGGAAAAAAGAATTCATCACTATTCCAGGCCATCAGGGTAATGCGTTTGCGTCAGAAAATGCCGCCCGACTGGGTGAAGGGAACAAAAAATGCTCAATTTCTCTGGGAAAAACCAGCACCAGAAGCCCCGGCGAGAGGCATGTGAACAGAGGGAGATGATGTGCCGTATGTCGCGGCTAGTCCGGCGGTGACAGCGCCAGGTCCAGCTGGTAAAGATGCTGAATCGCCAGCTGTGTCAGTCGTTCCGGTGTACACCAGTACGCCTCATCATGAGGAAGGGTTTTGAAAACCCATTTTTCCATGGCATGAAGACGTTCATCCACCGG
>NZ_JCAXDO010000034.1:0-10795 GCF_059740205.1 Serratia sp. LTN-2
TACAGGGATTTGTCGGCACCCGCACCGTTTGGCGTCCAGGTGTACTCACCGTGCAGCACGCTGCCGGTGTTCAGCTCCGTACCGCGGATTTTTGCAGTAACGGAGGGGCCGCCTGGCAGAACTTCGACAAGGGTCGTTTCTTCGGAGGACTGATTACCTTCCGCATCCCGGGCAACCGCCCTGAGCGTATAGGTATTCAGTGAACGCGCGGTGTTGTATGCGGGCAGCACGAAGGAATAACTTCCGCCACCCGTACTGATCACCTGCCCTCCTCCGGCAGTAAATGACGGAGGCACCATCCACTCAAGCATGGCAGGCGCGTATTTAGCCTTGATTTTATAACTAACAGGGATAGTGGTTTTTTCAGGACCTGAATGGATGTCATCAAGCCTGAATTTGATGATTTCCTGCTTCTTGTACTCCAGAACAATAGAATTGTTTCTGTCAACAAAGTCATACCGCTCTCCCTGAAGGGAGCGCATGGCAGAAACAGCATCAGGATCCAGCTGGGAAGATAGCGGCACGCCCGGTGACCAGGTCAGCCCGATACCAAGCTGGGTATCATTTTTTCCGCCACTTCCCATCTTCTGGTCAAGCGATGCGCTTAACAGCGGGAAAGGGG
Organism: Serratia sp. LTN-2; assembly: GCF_059740205.1. NCBI lineage: Bacteria > Pseudomonadati > Pseudomonadota > Gammaproteobacteria > Enterobacterales > Yersiniaceae > Serratia > Serratia sp. LTN-2. The sequence continues at coordinate 623 of NZ_JCAXDO010000034.1, forward strand.
TGTAGCTCAGACCGGCAGTGAAGGCATAGGGATCTTTCTGACGTTCGTCTTCGCCAAACAGGGCGACTTCATCGCCAAAATATTGCTCGTAGCGCAGTTTAGCACCGAGCTGAGGGTAGGACGGATGATACATCTCTGATGTGATATCAAATCCGTCAGCGGGTCGTTCGTCATAATCCCTGAAATCACGGGACTGATGCCAGTCTGTAAGTCCGAAATAGCCGTTAGCGGAAAGCTTCAGATAATCTTTCCACGCCTCCACGCCAACGCCTATACGCCGGTTTTCTCCGGTCATATCGTAATCGTAGAAGGTGTTAACGCCATACATCCAGGCGTCGGTAAAATAACGATAGCCAAGCCCGATATTCAGGGTATTCCTGTCATCCTTATTGCGTACGCCAAGCTGGCTGAACAGGAGATTAGATTTTTTATCGTCATAAAGGGGAGCCAGAAGATCGGCACCACTCTCCTGCAGGGTGAAATCTTTATCGATTCCGAGTTGTACACGCGCGTTGCCGTACTGGCTGAGCCAGTTCTGCGCACCGCTGCTTGCGGCGCTGTTGACCTGCCCCAGCGCGTACTGAGTGGCCATCTCAGCAGGGCTGGCACCGTTAGCAATTTCAGCCCCCTTGACCATGCCCTGGGCCACCCACATTTCACCTTCAGAAGAAGAGGGAAGCGGAGAGCCTGAATACTGGGATTGTGTATTTTCGCCAGAAGCAGGAGCAGAAAAAGCGATACTCAACGGCATAACCGTCGAGTACAGGCTCTGAATAATCAGCTGCGCCACTGCAGCTTTTCTGAATATGGTGCCTTTCATTAGCGCCTCTTGGGATTAAACATGTTTACTTTCCACGACTCTTTTTACAGGCATCCCTGACTTCATTTTCTCTGCCTGCGATTATTTTTGCCGTATCATCCGTGACAGCAAGCTGGAAACCGTCCGCATCATAAGCCTGGAAAAAAGCCAGCCTGTAGCCGTTAAATTCCGAGGCGTTGACGGGTATTTTGAAGGGAACATCTTCCCTGCCCGGAACGGGCCCGAATAACGCTGAATAGACGCCTGTAACCTCACAGGACGCGGAAACGGTAATAAACCCAATGGCGCCGCGATGGATAATTTCACTGTCGCTGTTTCCAATTGTTCCCCCTATGTATGCAGTGCCCCCGGAACCATACGCCATATGAAACTTAAGGTGGGCATCAGCCATAACAGCAGACGGAAAAATGGCCAGCATAAAAAAAATGGCAAACAGATTGTTTGTCCGATGCATTTTAATAGCCCCAAAAAATTTACGTATCACTAAATTCCAGAATAAAAGGCCAACAAGAAAAAAACCGCAAAAAAAAACAAAACAAAAAATATCAAAAAAGATATATCTCTGTTTTTGAATAATTGCCTCAATGCCTGGCCTGTCCCAGCGCCATCAAAAACAGCGGCAGGCGGGTAACCCGCGCAGGTGAGGTCAACGTCATCCTGCGAAACAAAGGGGGGGAGCGCAGACTTTATCCGGCTGATATGTCTTAAAAAATTATATTTCTGCTTTATAAATTAAGGGTTCATTTTTTGGATGCCTGAAGCACAGTTTCTGAAGAAATCATAACGCCATGAAGACTTCGCATATTATGTAAGGTTTGGATTCCGGGAAATAATTCTCAGCATCGTTTCACGGCCATTTTTCTTCAGCAGATAATCCAGATAGCCGATTTCTTTCAGTTTTTCTAAAGCCGCACGAATGACTTTATTCTGATCGCTGACCCGGTTTGTCAGCATCAGGCGCGTACGCAGCCTCTCAAATGAAATATCGGCAGGCTTCTCAGGCAGGCTTGCGAAATAGGTATAAAGAGCCTGCGCAGCCTCCTGACGCGGTAGCGCATTAAGCGGTTTCTTTCTCAGCAATGTAAGATAATCCGCACAGTACAACTCCCAGAGTTTACAGTCCGCTTCAAGGTAAACCATATCGTCTTCAAAATCGAATCTTCCGGATTTTAATAAACCGGTAACATAAACTTTAGTGGATCTGATAGTGCTTAATGTAATGGTTTTACCCCGGATACGAGCCAGGGAGTCACGCACATTTTGCCGTAAACGTGAATCAAGCCGTTTTGAGGGGATCTGGCAGTAGGTGGCAAACTCGCGGAAAGAAAGCATCACGGCGTTCGATGAGAGGCCATACTTTGAAAACGCATGAACAATGCCCATCCAGACTTTAAAATCAGTCGCCAGATTAAGTCGCGGGCCGGTAATAATAATACTGGTATAACCCTCAGCACGGGAAAACTCCAGCGAGGATAAAACATGACTGGCATCGATTACCCCCTCTCCACGGCCACTCTTGTTAAAAGGCACGAAGATCCCGAGCCGCATCAGTGAGGCGGGCTGTATCGTCGTGTGGCTGGTCACTGTGAGTAACTTTTCGCTCTTCACTAAAGAAGAATACATTGAGCCGAAAAGTAATTCATTGTTTTTTATAGTTTCTTTAGACTTATCCACTTTTTCCGGTCTTCCACATTGATACGAATATTTATCCTGTTTCAACTCACTTATGCGCCCGTAACAGCTCCCTTTTTTCCCTTTTCACCTCCCTGAAATCCCGCCACAGGTCACTGTATTCCCTCTTCATCTCCCCCGGACACCTCACCAGCCCTTCTGCTGCAAGGCATAGCGGCAGGGGGGATCTTTATGGTTCTTTATGGATCTATATTTGATCTATATTTGGATCTGGCAAAGTTTTTTTGTGGATAAACAGCAGTATCTGCATAAGAAAGCACAAAATTAGCGTCATGAATAAATAAACCAGACTCACTGAACGGGGGACGGATCACAGCGCAGAACTTCTGTCCTCGCGCTTTTTTTCTTCTGCACGACAGCACAGGCGATGGTTATCAGCGCACGCAGAACGTGAACGGCCAGACTGTTTTCGCAGAGCGCAGAAGGCACAGTGAAAAAATGCATGCGAGACCGTTACAGGCCTGAAAGCAGCGTTCGCACGGTGCAGAGATTACTGTGGCTGGGTTCGGCTGAAAAAATCATCTTCAGGTCGCTTATGTTGGTGGTAAAAAACAGTGTCATAACCGCTTGTAATGATATTACAGGAACTGCGGGATGATGCCGGTTTTCACTTAAAAAGTGATGACATCTCCAGAAATACAGGCAAGAGAACAGAGAGCCTGCAGACATTTGAAATGAGCAATCGGGCACAGCGGTGCGGACATACTTTGTCGGATACAAAGATAATAATTATCGTTATTATGAAACGAAAAAAAATTAAAAATGTGACCCACGCAACATCTGATATAAGTCAGAACAACTCTATATCAAAAATATCATCTTAAAATATCAAATATGTGTTAATTTTGTTCTTTTAACTTCTGTATTATGATTTTTGATAAATGATGCTGTGACAGAAAGGCGACAAAACCTCCTTATATCAGCCTTTTTTAATCTTATCATGGTATTTATGGGTTGATTTTTTCGTGATAACGGTAATGAGTGCGAAAATAGTACAGGCGGAATTAAAATGAAACATTCATTCAAAAAAAACGAGCTCAGTGCAATTGTAGAGCTTACCAAGCACAGAAGCTACAGCACAGCAGCAAAAAACCTTAACATAGCACAGGCTAATCTGAGCAGAACGATAACCACGATAGAAGAAAGAATAGGCCTGAAAATATTCGAACGTGACACAAGGCCAATCAAGACAACAAAATTTGGCGATAAATTAATACCCCTGATACTTAAAAATCTGGAAGCAATAGATGAACTGTCTGCGTTTACAGAAAGCTATAAAAAATCAACCGGCGAGCAAATCAATATATACGCCCCGTCGGGGATTATATATTTTTTTTCAAAATACTTTTTAAATGAAATAATAAAATCCAGTCCGAAGCTTAATATAAGGCTTAATACATGCAATCAGGGCGGTACAGTTAACAGCAGGGGAATTTCTGTTATGGATGATGCGGACATCACATTTACCTATTTTTCTCCGGTTAATGAATTGCTCGTAGCAAAAAAAATAGCCACCATACCATTAGGTGTTTACTGCAATAAAGAATATTCCAGGAGTATATCCATAACCAAAGCCGAGGACTACAGCAAATACCCGTGCGTACTGATGTCAGGGTATGCTAAAAATCAAAATGAATGGACCTTTCGTGATAGTGAAAATAGAATGGATATTAAAACAGAAGTCACAGGGATGTACACGGTGGATAATTTCATGGCGGGAGTGGAAATAGCCAAGAAAAACGATTTACTGGTTCTTGCGCCGGAAATTCTGATTAATGAGCTGGGCGATCAGAATCTTATTAATACATTACCGGACTCCATTGTGGCAGATTGCAGCATTTACATGGTTTATAAGCAAAAGACCTATCTCCCTTACAGAATTTGTCTTCTCAGTGACCTGATAACCCGTATAGTAGGGGATTACTTCAGTCAATATAAGTCATAAGTGCCGGGGTGATTAATATGTCAAATGACATTGTTTTAAAAAAAACCTGTGGAATGATTACCACGGTCGCTGCCGTTATTTCTTTATGTGTCTTCTGTTATTATGAAGATAATGAACCGGCTTATTTGCATGATGCAAAAGAAAGAACGCAGTCATATTTATCAAGTGTTTACGGTCCTGTCGAATGTGTTGACACTGACATGGGCGGCAATAATTTCAGGCTTGTATGCAGGGGAGTGGATAAAAATACGATCTATGAATTCAGGGTTCTTCCTTCGAATGTTGCTCCCTACGATGTATCAAGAAGCTTTTACCTTGAGGCTCTTAATGCACAGGCGAAGAAGAGCGCTAACGAAGGCCTTATGCGCTATTTAAAGATTAACACGGGTGAGCCTGTTCAGGAATTATAACCCTCTTGAGGCATACGAAAACCAGTATCCTGATATCGGCATCGCGGCTCAGCCTTGATTTTCATACATACGTAAATTAAATAATAATTTACGATAAATACTTTAATATATAACAAACCTTAGCGCTGTCGCATGATGTTTAAACTGATATGCTTTGTTGTAATATTAAATTTTGTTTTTCAGCGTTTATTTATTATAAATAAACGGGTTTCTGCCTGCCTGTCGGCAGTAATGACTGACTGATGGTTTTCAGAAGACTGCCCGTTAATTTTATATGTTATCAACTGTGAGGATGATTGTGAAAGTACAAAGTGAATTTATTCACCTTGCTGAAAGAGCGGCAGGTGCAGAGCAGGCTGAGAACTTTCGTGAAGCAGCTTTTTTCTGGCAAGAAGCATCAGTGCTCGCCCGTTTCAGCGTAAATTCAGAATGGGCGACCGCGCGTAAGACTTATTGCGAACAACGAATTATCAGTCTGCAAAGGCGAAAAAAATCCAACAGGCATTTATGAGCTTTTCTCTCCGCAAGGCTGAAAATATAAAAACGTGCCCGCGCTAGTGTTACTTACAAGATAATCACCAGTAAACCAGCGCGGTTGTCATGCTGTTTTCTGTAGTTTTTAAATCACGCACGCTGAGCGCCGTGTAGCCCGGGCGTAGTATCCTGCTGTCGTTGCAGGCGACACAACTTATTTCTGCAACAGGCTGAGCCTGCAGTACCCCGGTGCGGCTAATGACAGCCTGTTTCAGGTTCGGTCACTGGTATGGATTTTTTATTTGAAGGGCAAAACCTGCGTTGCAGGCTCCTCATCAGGAGCCTGCAGTGAAAGGATGACGTGTCTCTGTTGCTGAAGGAATAAAATATCACAGCATGAATTGCTGTTGTAAAAAATAAAAAAAGCCGCACGGGGGCGGCTGTAAATAGTTGATCCCGGACAGGCATTATTGTACGCATCAGACATTCATATACTGCATGATGAAATGACAGCGCGCACCCCCTTTTTTATGCACTGTAGTATATCTGCGGTGATATTTTATGCCGGATTATGGAATGAATCGCAACGGCTTGATCGCATATTACGCAGGCTTTCTGGATGGCTTAAACGGGAGGCAGACGTTAAGCGTTGTAAGTACCCGAACGACTTCATTGGCCTTTTGCTGTATGTAAAATAAAGTCCGATAGCACGGAGTTACTCTGTCCCGCTAAACATTCATTATGATCCTGAAAGTTCACCGAATCGTCAGCCCTGACAAGCTCATGGAACGTGGTGAAGCTGCTGCGTGAGAAGCATGGTTTTCATCATGATAGGGCCTGGACACTGCATATTTTTTCGAGAAGTTCTCTGGTGCCGTACAGCGGCTGATCCTGATCCTCTGTTTTCAGTTCACTCCTACCCCGGTCCGTTTATTATTTTACCCGATTTTCCAGCAGCAGATCCGGTACCCGCTCCAGCTCCCTCATGCCTTTCGTCACCAGAATCGCCCCGATCGGCGTCCCGGCGAGGCGTAACGCCACATTTATCTCCGTGGTGGCGCCACTGCGGTGCGATCCCATGGCAGGATGGGATCGGGACTGGCACAAGCCTGCTTGGCGGGGCCGTCCTCCCGCGCGGCCTGAGACAGCCCGGACCAGGTGATGGCCGGGATCGCTGTGCTGTGTCAGCGCAGCACAGCCTCCTCAGGGCGCTTCAGGAGAGCTTCCGGCTGCCCGCGCAGGGTCGGGTATCGAGCATATACGTCCTGTTCACCGTTCACTCCATCCGTTGTCGCTGATGATGCCTTCACGATCCGTCGTGAACTCAGGCCCGGCTTTCCCATCAGGCGAACGAAGTCCGGGCATGCCGGATCGGGCGCAGGATGATGCTTTCCCTGCCCGATCGGCTTTATACATATGCACAGGTGCGGGCTGGGGATATGTCTGACATATGTCATCTTCTCTCTTTTTCGCCGAAGATCCGAAAACGCCCGAAACCGGAAGTGGGTTAAGCGCTGACAGAACAGGAGATGGGATGACAACATAAGATTGAGGCAGGAAAACAGGCACCTTCAGCATCAGTGCCTGTGAGTGTTATTTGCTCAGACAGGTCAGGGCTGTATGCACCGCACCGGATATCACGGGCATGGCACCAGCGATTGTGACAACGCTGGCTGTATCTGTCAGCAGAGCCGAAATTTTCTCTCCGAACTGGCTTCCTGTACCTTTGCTAATCTCATTACGATATTCAGGATGCAGAACTGCCAGACCCAGTGCAGACTGAACAGCGTCCATTACCGGCTCCACACCGGAAATACTGTATGGCTCCAGCGCCTCCTGAATCTGCGCTATCTGTTTCAGCAACAGTGTTTTCATTGCACCGGAAAGCCCGCTCTCCCGAATTTCGCCACGCAGTTGCGTTATCCGCTGCAGTAAGGCATCAATTTCATCTGCCGATATACCGGCATGTGCCCCGCGGGTTTCAGACAGATCGGACAGCATGCTAAGTTCTGTGAGTGTACGATCATCAATGTTATCCCGGAATGTATGCCAGCCATCATTTAAGCTTTGTGAGACAAAAGCCTTATCTACGTGACTTTTCCAGTAATTTGATTTGCCGCGGAGCGTGGAAAAGTTGTCTTCCCTGACCTGGATTATGCGTCCGGGCAGTGCCATAGCGCATGCCAGTCGGTTGAGAAGATACTGTTCTTCCATCCCTTCAACATGCAGTATCTTTTGCCAGACGCTGCGACAGTTATCTGTCCTCTGATATTCGTTTCCCTGCTCAAGTAAATCAAGCAATCTCTGGGCGGGGTTGTCAATTTTCAGTTCACTCATTCTTTAAATTTTCCGTAATTAATTCCTGATATTATTTTACCCAGTCTTCCAGCACCAGGCCCGGCACCCGCTCAAATTCCCGCGTATTATTCGTCACCAGTACCGCGCCGGCCGCAATGGCATGCCCGGCAATCGCCGTGTCGTTCGGGCCGATCGGCGTGCTGGCGAGGCGCAGCGCCACCTTAATCTCCGTGGTCGCATCCACCGCGGCGCGATCCCAGGGCAGGACGGCATCGAGGCGGGCGCAGAACGCGTCAACCAGCTGCTGAGCGGCAGGTCCTGATTCCCGGGCGGCCAGAGAAATCTCGGCCCAGGTGATGGCCGAGACAACGATGCGCTGGTTACACAGCACCGCCTGCTCAAGGCGCTTCAGCACCGCTTCCGGCTGCTCGCGCATGATGAACGCGCAGAAGCGGGTATCGAGCATATACGTCCTGTTCACGGTTCACTCCTTCCTTTGTCGGTGACAACGTCCCCGCACTCCGCCATAAAGTCCGGATCGGCTTTTTCAAGGCTGGCGAACGAGCCCCAGGCCGGCCGGACGGGACGCAGAATGATACTGTCCCCTTCCCGGACGATCTCCAGCTCGCTGACCCCCTCAAAATCCATGTCACGGGGCAGACGGATGGCGCGGTTGTTGCCGTTTTTAAAAATAGATACGGTTCTCATGATTTTTCTCCCGGGTAAGTATGGATATGTGATGCATACCTGAATGAGGTTCATTGCACCGGGTGTGCGCATATCCTCAGTATATGCATATGTTAGGAATATGTATATATGTGGCATATACAGATGGTGAGGATATGCGTATGTCACGCCTATGCAGATGTCAGGCATATGGATATGCTTTACCTATCCTTTCTTCTCTCTTTTCCCGGTCAGATCCGAAAAAAGGTTGTTCCGGATCTCCCTCAGACGCACCGGCGCGCAGCGGCGCAGAAACACAACATGTGCCACGCCGTCAGCTGCGTTTTCTTCTATATGTTGTGTTTATCCCCTTCCCCGTGACCCGTCGTGCAGGGGCAGATATTGCCGCTTTGCTTATTTCGTGTGCGTGGTACACTTCCGGAAACTGTTAAATACGCAAAAAATCGGATCACGTCGAAACGGCCATCCGGTAATTTAATTACGTGGTTATATGCCTGCTTATTATCATCATGCAAATGATAACAACAGGGTAAAATAATCCGGGTGACAGACGCAGGGTTGTGCGCAGACAGATCTGCCGCCCGTCATAATTACTCTGAGTGACTATTTGCCAGCAAACCAGAAAGGAGATCAGGATGGGACGTTCAATACCGGTGAAGATTGGTCAGAAGGAATTTAAATCCAAAAAAGCCGCCGTGAGCTATTTCATGGATCAGCGTGAGGCTGTTAAAGAAAAGGGGCCGTTAAAGGAGGGCAACTTTTTTGAAGAGCTGAAGGCGCTTTATCTGAATTATTGCGATTGCTGTGAAAGCTGGGGACTGAACGGACGGACCATCACATCCTTTACTGTTGACCTGGAACCCCGTCAGAACGGTCAGACCTGGGCATCACATCTGTGCTACTGGGTGCATTTTTCAGAAAAGCAGGCCCGGCCTTTCTCGGTAAGGGAAGCGGTGGATGAGATCGCAAAAGCTGCGGCTGAACAACTGTAGCTGAGGGCGGGAGTTCGCAGCAGATCATCGGAACAGAAAAAGCCATGAAAAAGAAACAAACGTCAGAGCCGGGGTTACTGGCAAGCGACAGCGACTGGCACAACAACGCATGTTTGAATTACATACGTGATCACGGCACAGCTTACACTGAAGGTTACAGGCGGGCTGCTGACATTCTGATTAAACACATTGATGAATCCGGGCGGGACCAGGATTTTCTGGTTTATCCGGTGTTGTTTCTCTACAGGCATCACATCGAACTCCTTATCAAACAGATTATCGGACTGGCTCTGGCGCTGGCAGAAGAGCCAGATAAACACCAGTACAAAAAAGATGACCATAACCTGAATACCTTATGGCCGCTGGCACAAAAGCTGATCCTGGAGGTTGATGACAGCTACCGATCTTCCGATTTTAAAATCGTCAAAGAGGTGGTTAAAGCTCTTCACCAGGCTGATGAACGGGCGACAGATTTCCGATATGCCAGGAGAAATGACGGCACCCGGAGCCTTGAAGGAATTCATTACGTCAACACCCGCCGCTTTGGGGAAAAAATGGGAGAGGCTTCCGATTTACTTGACGGGGTCGACAACGGCCTCAGGTACCTGCTGGACTGTAAGGCCGAATGGAATCAAATTCTGGACAGCTTCTGACAGCCAGAAACGGCGCGAAAAACCATCAGACTTACCTGAACAACTAATGATACTGAGATACCGATCATGACTGGCCTCATACCTTCAGCTACTTCTCAGGGCTCAATGGCCGCCCTGCCAGTGACCATCGACTATCCCGCAGCACTGGCCTTACGGCAGATGGCGCTCGTTCAGGACGAACTACCGAAATACCTGCTGGCGC
>NZ_JCAXDO010000034.1:10865-11193 GCF_059740205.1 Serratia sp. LTN-2
TACGGGCGCCCGCATTAACGAGGCACTGGCGCTTACTCGAGGGGATTTTTCGCTGGCGCCGCCCTACCCGTTCGTGCAATTGGCCACACTCAAGCAGCGGGCGGAAAAAGCGGCCCGAACTGCCGGCCGTTCGCCTGCCGGCAGTCAGACGCATCGCCTGGTTCCGCTTTCTGATGCGAGCTATGTCAGCCAGCTGGAGATGATGGTGGCCACTCTGAAAATACCTCTTGAACGTCGTAACAAGCGAAGCGGCAGAACCGAGAAGGCACGTATCTGGGAGATTACCGATCGGACGGTCCGCACCTGGCTCAGCGAAGCGGTTGAAACG
>NZ_JCAXDO010000034.1:11401-14410 GCF_059740205.1 Serratia sp. LTN-2
GCGATGAGGCGGTGGCGTTGCTTAAAAAAACAGGTGACTAAGATAGCAAGGTAACAAGATGGTAAGTTACTATCTTACCATCTTACTATCTGATTAACTTAGTAACCATGCCACCTTTAACTACCAACTTCACAAGTTGTTAAGTTGTTAAGTTGTTAAGTTGTTATTACTTTAATCTCGATTTTTCAATCAGTTGAGAGATTTCTTCTCGTGATAAATTTTCTAATGCCATCACTGCAGCTCTAACTACATCGGATCTATTTACTCTCCTGTTCCCTGATAACATCTCTTCCTTAATGACATTATCGATTGAGTTAAGATTCTCTTCAGCAAGAGAGATACTGACTGGTTTTGCTTTACTAGTCGCAGATTTATTACTTGGTTCATCTGGATTTTTTGCAGTGAGGCCAGCTGTGCCTCCGTTTATAAACGAAGCTTCGTCTCTTGGCGGTGTATGTGCTCTATTCCTCACAGAATGATCTCCTTAACCAGAGCTTCAATTTCTTCTTGGGCTTTGATGTTCTGTGTTTCAAAAATAGTCATTGATTCGGCCCAGGCATCCCTGTGAGCTTTTCTGTCACACACGCGAGCATTAGACAGATTCATTTCCGGAAAGTCTTTGAGAACATCCGCTGCCTGATTAGCTTCATTAACGAACATGTTAGTTGGTGTCATATTCAACACTAAATACCCACGTACAGACTCGTTGAAATCTTTAGCTGCAGTAAAAACAGAGCATGTATGTGGTACGACATCCAAATCCATTTGGGACGGTCGTAAAGGGGAAATAAACACATCTGCAGCCATTAATCCGCTTCGCATCTCTGCACTGTCACGGCCAGCACAATCGGCGATTACAAAGTCATAAGATTTTTCATGCTCTTTTAGCATGGCTTTGATGTTGCCGGACGCTCCAGTCACAGGCATATGAGGCAAGTTCTCTGGTCGATTGTTATACCAGGTCAGTACTGATTTTTGATCGTCGGCATCTACAATGAGAACTCGCTTTCCTAGCGCCATAAGATATGCAGCGATAGAAACTGCGAGCGTACTTTTACCTACTCCACCTTTTTGACTACCAAGAACAATGATCATATTCCGCACACCTTGTTTGTTATCTTATTAAGATAATAGGATATTAAAAAATAATTTTCAATATCTCCGGCGCTTGTATCTTGCTATCATGTTAACTTGTTATGTTAATAAGACAATGTAATTCAACAAGATATTATTAAGTTTGAACGCTTTGCTATCTTAATAAGTTGCTATGATATCAAGATATTATCTTGATATCATAATCACACTTTTGAGTGAAGGAGTAAATCAATGGACCTTGTGTGGAAAAAAAATCCAAGGGGAAGGCTTGAAAGGAAACTGAATCTGGCAGAGAGAGAGGCATTGCTGCATGTTTTCAGCAACAGTCGAAAACCCGCTCAGGCTGATTTACGTATAGCAAATTCTGTGCTTGAAGAAATGGACCGCCGTAAGCTGTGGTTAAAATGTGATTGCGTCGAACATGACCCGAACATTGAAGGTCCTTTTAACTGCGAGGTTAACGTTGCCAGGTTACGCCACGTCAAGACGACAAGACAGCATGATGAACAGTGCCCTTTGTTCAGGCTAAAGAAAAGTAAGGATGCTGATAACACTATCACTGAAGGAAAAACCAGCCCATTAAATCCGGTTGGCGGGAATGATTGGTTACCTGACAAGAAGAAAAACAACAAAATCAACGCTGTGGAAGGGCCGGTAGTGCCCCGTAAGCGTCGACGCAAAACTCTTAAACCCATTCCGGCTCTGGGCCGAAAATTGCTGACTCTCATTCAGGCAGCTGGCCTGAACCAACTTGAACTAGTACCTGAATATAAAAGTCCGGGGTTAGTCGGTTCGGTCAATAGAATAAAAGAAGTTCTGGATGAACATACAATGGGCAATGGAAGACAGCTTAATATGCTGTTCAGTTGCGCGCCCTGGCTGTCCCTCGAACGGATTAACGACATGCTGACTCAGCTGGAAATTTCACTGCAGACTGATAGCAGTGATAAGGAGGCATGCGTGTATATCATTGGTATTGCGACCGATGCCAATCGGGAAGAAGTAACCTTTAGCGTTCGTAGTAATACTTTTATCCATAGGCCTGAAGCCCGAGTCAGTATCAATGGAGAAAGCACCTACAACACTGGCAGTCGGGCCCCATACTGGGCAATTCTGGAATACCGCAGAGGTAGGGATGGTAAGGTTTACTGCCATGAGGGCTATGCGCATGCCGCGTATACGCTTGATAATCCTGTGCCTGTGGATAGCAACAAAGAACGCGACACACTGAAGGTAATAATAAACGCCAGCAGCTATGCTGGTCGTCAGGAAAATCATCCGGATGCTATCAGCCTCAGCAAGCCACTTTTTACGTCTAAAAGCACTAAAAATGGGGTGGAGGAGGTCATTCATCCTGACTTCATACTGAATGTGGTTCCGAGCAAAGAAAACACAGTTACCACTTTCATCATCGAAACAATGGGCTCTGAATCCGAGGAGTATGTCGAGCGTAAACTACAAACACATAGCTGGATGGAGCAGGAAGGTGTGCTCTTAACTGATCCTCCGGGCTGGCCAGAACATTCAGACAGGACATTTAACAGCTGCCTGCTCAAACACATTTTTAGTGCAGGGAAAATGCACCAATAGTTACAGGCAGCGGTTTTGAATTCAAATAGTGACAATACACCCTCAGCCAGAAGTGGAAAGGGCGCTCTTAAGTGTGACAAACGACACTCAGGGCTGAGGGGAAATGTGACAAGCTGCACTGAACTAAGTGTGACAAATTGCCCTCAATAAGTGTTTCTAAAGCACAAAATAGGTACCATTTAGTTCCTGAAAACCAGTCAGGGCAAAGGAAGGCAAACTTTTCTGTGACAAATCACCCTGAGAGCTTTAACTCTAGTGTGACAAACCACCCTGCTAATTGTGACAAATCACCCTCAAGCTCTCTCAGGTGTGATCGACATTATG
>NZ_JCAXDO010000034.1:15566-18207 GCF_059740205.1 Serratia sp. LTN-2
CTCTCTGAAAAGCGAAATTTAACTGATCCTCGCTATGGGGATATCTTTCCAGCGGGTGGTGTACGCAGGGGAGAGCATGTCGCGTTTCATTTGCCATGATGGCGCTATCCCTCGTCCGGCAAACCAGACCTGTCCCAGCCCGGAATGATTAATGCCATCGAGAACCTTCATCAGCTCAGCGCTGTGAGGACGTGGAGGACGTTCGTCGAACAGCTGCAGCTGCGAAACGCCGGAGCCGGTGAAGTCATTCAGCATCACACCGGCTTTGGCATACCGGTGCCCATCCTTCCAGATACGCTCCAGAGCCGTTGTGGCGGCCGCAATGATGTCCCGGGTGTCCTGAGTGGGGGTAAGCAGTTTCTCCGTGGCCACGTTGCCGTAGTAAGGCTCTTTAACGGCGAACGGAGACGTTTTGATGAATACGGAAATATGCCGGCAGTACTGGCGCTCTTTACGCAGCTTTTCTGAGGCCCGTTCTGCGTACTGACAGACAGCCTGGCGCAGCGAATCGTATTCAGTGATCTTCTCGCCAAAACTGCGGCTGCAGACGATCTGTTGTTTAGTAGGCGGTGCTTCCTCAAGCGACATGCAGCTTTCCCCGTTCAGTTCGCGCACTGTTCGCTCGAGAACGACGGAGAAATTTTTCCGGATGAAGGCCGGGTTCGTCAGGGCCAGATCAAGCGCGGTCCTGATGCCAAGAACATTGAGCTTGCGTGCAATACGGTTTCCCACGCCCCAGATCTCTTCGACCGGCTGCAGTGAAAGCAGTTTCCGCGTTCGCTGAGGATTCCCCCGGGTCAGGGCGAGCACGCCACGAAACTGTTTCCACTCCTTTGAGGCCCACTGGGCTGATTTTGCCAGGGTTTTCGTCGGCCCGGCACCCACGCCGATGGTCAGACGGGTACAGTCATACACGTGCTGACGCAGCTGCCGGCCGAAGTCCTCCAGGTCCATGCAGTGCTCAACGCCGGTCAGGTCGAGGAACATCTCGTCAATCGAATACTGTTCCACCCTTGGGGCCAGCTCCTCCAGGCAGCTCATCACGCGCGCTGACATCGAGGCATAAAGTTCATAGTTGCTTGAGAACGCGTATATTTTTTCCGGGTACGTTTCGTTTTTCAACTGAAACCACGGCGTGCCCATTTTGATCCAGGGCTTTGCCTCGGCACTTCTTGCGATGACGCAGCCATCGTTATTACTGAGCACCACAACCGGCTTTCCTTTCAAATCAGGGCGGAAAACACGTTCGCAGCTGGCATAAAAGCTGTTCACATCGGCCAGGGCAAACATCAGTACATCTCCCTCGGGCGGTGGATGATGTGCGTGACGACGCCAAAGATATCCAGATCGTCCGGGTCGGGATAAATCGGCGACCAGGCGGCGTTCATTGGCTGCAGCGTCAGTCGTGGCGTCAGCAGAAGCCGTTTAACCGTAAACTCCCCCTGCACACTGACCACAACAATATCGCCGTGCCGGGGCTTCTCTGCACTGTCCACAACCAGCAGATCGCCATTGTAAAGGCTGCCGTCGGACATGCTGTCACCGCTGGCACGGAGATAGTAAGTCGCGCTCGGGTGCCGTATGCAGTAATCATGGAGATCCAGGTCGGACTCGACATAGTCAGCGGCAGGGCTCGGAAAACCGCAGCTGGCCAGGTCTGCAAACAACGGATGGGCCTGTGGCGGGAGTGCTTTCCCGGTGCTGAAAAGCTGCAGTTTCATCTTTCCTCCTGACGTCTAAATATACTGGATATGCATACAGTATATTTAACAGCGTGAGGATAATCCAGATCACCTGCTTCATGAACAGGGTGAGTAACCTAAGTTACTCAAAATGCTATTTAATATCATTATGGGACATTTAAATTACTCATAATGAGAAATAGGGCTTTTATTTTGCCATTTTGCTCTTATAATATGTATCAAATTGAGTTTAATTGACGG
Organism: Serratia sp. LTN-2; assembly: GCF_059740205.1. Classification (NCBI taxonomy): domain Bacteria; kingdom Pseudomonadati; phylum Pseudomonadota; class Gammaproteobacteria; order Enterobacterales; family Yersiniaceae; genus Serratia; species Serratia sp. LTN-2. The sequence goes on from NZ_JCAXDO010000034.1 coordinate 17,510, forward strand.
AGCATAATGATGAATATTTACTGCGATGATGGTTCAACTAATGTTAAGCTGGCATGGTTTGAAGGAAACGAGCTGCAGACACGGGTTTCTGCTAACTCCTTCCGGCATGGCTGGAAAGTGGCGGAATTCAGTGCCGCAACGTTCAACTATCAGGTGGGCACGCTGAAATACACCTGGGACAGCGTCAGCCGGGATGCCATCCCGACAACAAACGTGGAATACCAGTACGGTGATCTCAACCTGCTGGCCGTGCATCATGCCCTGCTGAACAGCGGACTTGAGCCGCAGCCGGTGAGCCTGACCGTGACGCTGCCCCTGAGCGAGTATTATGACGGGGACTGCCAGCGGAACGAGGAGAACATCCGACGCAAACGAGAAAACCTGATGCGTGAGCTGGTTCTGAATAAGGGCAGGGCATTTACCGTAACGGACGTGAAGGTGATGCCTGAATCACTGCCGGCGGCGTTCTCCCGTCTCGCGGAGCTGAAGCCCGGACCCGCTGAGACCACCCTGATTATCGATCTCGGCGGAACCACGCTCGATGCCGGCGTGATTGTCGGACAGTTTGATGATATCAGTGCGGTACACGGCAATCCGTCTGTCGGCGTGTCACAGGTCACCCGCGCAGCTGCAGGCGCGCTGCGGGCTGCAGACAGCGAAACCAGCGCGCTTATTGCTGACACGGTCATCCGCAACCG
>NZ_JCAXDO010000035.1:0-16294 GCF_059740205.1 Serratia sp. LTN-2
CATTTAACATAATGGGCGTTATCCGAAATCGTCTTTTATAAGTTAAATAAAATCATGTACTTAGCTATTTTACATAACCCGAAACTACCGCAAAAATCCGCTTTGGAAACAAAGCGGATTTTTTTTGAGCAAGTTTGATACTTCTTGCCAATAAAATTGGTTAAATAATGATCAAAAATAGCAATTCCATAGAGTTTGTAAGCCTTTTTTACCCAAAAGAATCCACAATTTCTGCGGATAACCATTGGGATAAATTTTGATTATTTTTTGTACGTTTTGGCTTACAGCGTTTCACGAAATTGTCTGTATCTATCCCCCGATGAAGCTCTTATGATCGATCTATATGGACAGGATGTTCAATGACTTAAAACAACAATAATAATCAGTCAGGCACCATGACCATCAGGTAGTCAGCCCTACCTATGCGCTCCATACCGAAAAATCCCGACATGACGTCGGGATTTTTTATTGCCATTTGCAAAGTCATTCAATCAGATTTAATATATAGACTGTAATCTATATTGTGATTGTAATATGTGGACAGTCATTACAACGGATCTGTTTAATGAATGGCTTGAACAGCAAGATGAAGCAACACAAGAGAAAGTCTTAGCTGCATTGGTTGTTCTACAACAGCAAGGGCCTAGTTTAGGTCGTCCTTTAGTAGATACCGTCTACGATTCTAAATTTACCAATATGAAGGAACTACGTGTTCAGCATCGTGGTAAACCGTTAAGGGCATTTTTTGCATTCGATCCCCTAAGACAAGCGATTGTGCTGTGTATTGGTGATAAGAGTAATAAAAAGCGTTTTTATACAGAGATGCTAGCAATTGCAGATGAGCAATACGCACTTCATCTCTCAACTTTAGGAGATCAATCTAATGGCTAAGAGCTTACAAGAATTATTGGCTAGTCGCTCTCCAGAGAGTCAAGCTCGTATTCAAAAAATGGCTGATGAATTACTTTTAGAAAGTCAGCTTCACCTTATCCGAGAAGAGTTAGAAATTTCCCAGAAAGAACTAGCTGCAACCCTTGGAATTAAACAGCCGTCATTATCAGCAATCGAAAATCGTGGTCATGATCTTAAAATTTCAACGATGAAAAAGTATGTTGAAGCAATGGGTGGAAAACTTCGTATTGATGTAGAGCTTCCAACAGGAAAACACATAGGGTTCAATGTCTAATAATAAACCTTTGAAAAATAGTACTAAATTACTTGTTAACTTAGACAAGTTTATATTTTTAGTCAATGCTGCCGATAGCCTAGAAGAAATTGAAATTATTAGAGATTTATGCTGTGAATATTTTTCACATTGTAAGAGGCCAAGCTATTACATTGATATTTTTGACAATGCTTATTGGATAAAATATTACGAAATAGCTTAATCCTTCTAGATTCACATAAGAGTTTCTATGTTAAATAGGACTAAAAATATACTCTAATTTTAGAGTTTTCTTTTAGGTATGATGTAAAAACATACAAGCCTAAGAGTTTAATTTAAAGGTTAAGAATTGAATAAATTAGTAAATATTTTTATGGCTTTAGGAGTTTGCCTTTCAATGGAAACATTTGCAGAACCTGTTTTTTCTAATGATTTATTAGCGAAAGCAGAAAGTGGAGATACTTCTGCCCAGTTAGAATTAGCTGAGATTTATCTATATGGTCATGGTGTTGATTCAGATGAAAATCAAGCTGAAATTTGGGCTATTAAATCAGCTGAAAATGGAAATGTAGCAGCAATGTTTTGGTTAGCTGATGGATATGTTACCTATGCTAGATTAATAGAGGATGATGACAAAAACGATTCTTTAGAACATTTCCAAAAAGCTTTTAAGTGGTTTCAGAAAGCTTCAGAAAATGGTCATTCTGAATCAATGGTTGAGTTAGCTGACCTATATACTCGCGCAGCTAGCGGAATAGAAGTTAATATTAAGAAAGCTTTAGAACTTCGTGAAAAGGCTGCAAAGTTAGGTAATAAGAAAGCAATGCGAAGTCTTTCCGTTATGTATCGTGATGGTATAGGCATTCCTAAAAATACTGATTTAGCTCAAAGTTGGTGGGATAAGTCTGAAAATTAATTTTAGTAAAAGTTAAGGATTTTTTAAGAGTCTAATAAATGAATAGTGTTCATGAAATTATAGAAAAAATACATAATGAATGGGAGATTGAACCTAAGAAAGCTATTCAGAGAGGTATGGAATGTCCCTTTCCTTTGCAGTGTTCATTAAACCTAAAAAGCAAAATTTACCCACAAATACCCCAAGTACTTTTACCAAAAGTATTAGAGGATTTTTATACAGTATCTAATGGTGCAGATCTATTTAAAGATCAAGAATACGGACAATGGGGCTTAAAATTATATTCTATTGAGGAAGTAATTTTTGCTTCAAAAATTTATAAAAGTAATCGTAATAATGACGCTCTTCAAAGTGACTTAATTATTGGAGAATTCTATGGAGATTCAGACTTATTGTTAGTTCGATGTGATCCTAATAGTGATGATTACGGCTCTATTTTTGTTGTCTTACCTATAGATCAAAGACAAGATTGGTACATTGTTGCTAATACTTTTCAAGAATTCATTAGTAAATTTTATGAAACTCAGGGTGATAAATTCTGGGAACCTTAAAATTATATGGCCGATATAAGCTCTATTTAACTTATGTTCACCTAAAATTTATTTAATTATCACAAAAATAGTATCATTTTTTGAATTTCATATAACGCCCATTATGTTAAATGGGATCTAAAAAGGCTGTATCTGAGTGGAAGAATGTATATATAACGGATGTCCAGGTTCTCCACTTTTATTTAATTTAAGATAATAGAGTTTGTCCGTAAGCAATTGTTTTACAAAAGTTGATCTCGCTTTAAAAACACCATCATTTCCCCAACAAGCAATAAGTTTGTGGGATTCTGCTGCTAATTGCTTTAAGTGGGCATCGTTATCAGGACCAATAGGGTCTTCTTGGGACATCATTTCTTGTGGATCAGTAGCTCTATATGCAAATAGATTAGCCATATAAATGCCACCACCTCCCCAACTTTTAGCAAAATTAATGCATCGTCTTATGGTTCGGTCATCTTGCTGATGGTCTGCAGTTGATGGATTTAAGCCGACAAAGGTAAATATTGGTTTTTCTTTATCCCAAATACGCCAAAGTGAATAACGATATTTGTTACAGTCGGAAATGATTGCCCCTTTTTCTATCACTACATTGTCCTTCTTGATCTATTTCGAATAAGAGATTTTATGTTAAGTATGCTAATTCTAATTAGCTTCAAAAGTTGTTTTTTAACGACTTATGTTTAGCTGATGTTACTTCGCTTTCTGAAACAGCTGGTGTTAAATTTTCAGTCATTAGATAGATCAATGTCGCTTTTGCTAATTTACGTTCCCTAGAGCCTTCTTGATGGTTGAAATAAAGACCATAGTGATCAGGCGCACCAACTTGTTCAATTCTAATTAGATCTTCTGTACGATTTACTTCATTATAAGTTTCTTCCTTATTTAGATATGTGAAGTAAGAAGATGAACCAAATTGAAAGGAAGCAAATATTCGTTCCATAACAATTAAAAGCTGTTGCTCTAAAGATCCAGTTTCTCCATATCTAAACGAAACATGATTATGATCTCTTGGTCTAATATCTAATGATGCTTCTGATACTTCTCCATTTTCAACTTTGGTTGCCCCAACATTTCTCCAAATATTGAAATTGTCATCTGAAGGTATAGTAATCTCTGAATTTAAAATAATATTTGGAGAAATTATAGTCGTACTATCCATGACATTTTTTAGTAAGCAAGTAATGCAATAATTTTATCAAATTCTTTAGAGTTTTTAAAACTGATATTCATGTCGGCAACACCAGAAAACCTTACTAATCCTTTGATTCTATTTATATATGAAAAATCCACACTCTGTTTGTCTGTGAAAGTCAAATTTAGATATCTCTTTGTTGTCCTAATTTGATTAATTTCGCAAGTAAGAAAACCATTTTCACTATTAATACTAATTTTAAATTCCTTAGAATTATAAAAGGCATATAAAGAAGGAATATATCTTAAAAATTCAGCTATAGACTGCATTGATGGTTGTTCATGCTTTATATATAGATCTTCAGACTCTATATAATTTATATAAGCATCATTGAGACCTTTTAGAATTTCATTAATTTTTGGAAATTGATCTAAATTCGAGAATTGCTGATCTAAGACATATTTTAATTGGGCATAAAAATGATGAAAAGATTTAGTATTAGTGTGGTTGTAGTAGTTTTCTAAAAATTCATTCCAACATTCATAATCCATTCTTGAATTATGATATACACTCACATTATGTAAGGTTATATAAGTTTTTGAATCAAAAACTTTACTGTTCCTATTAGCTGAATAGAACTGTTCATTTTTTTTATATAATGTTTTATATTCTACTTCTTCATGTAAATTTTTAAACTTATTAATAAGTTTCTCTAACTTAGCTTTATCTACAGATGAAGATTTTAAATAAGTAGTACTCATATTTTTTCTTTTTTAGTATTTTTTTCACCAAAATGCTCTTGGAGTTGAGAAAGTAAATATATCCCATTATCTTCATCAAGAATCATTGAGGATACAACTTCTTCAACAGCATCTCCATTTTCAGTATCAATGCCCATGACTGTAAAAAAATCTACAATAATTCGATCTTTATCAAGTTTTTGAACCCCAACATTTGTTGTGTAAAAAGCAGGAGCTTTGCGCATGATTTTCATAAAAATACAAAATTAATTAGATATTAAATAGATAATATCAAAAAAATATGTCCATAAGACATAAGTAAATCACTAAATTTTGTTTTTAAATCGTTTTCAATGGTTACTTGCTTAGAAAATATAAAATTTTATGATACCACTTATGAATTGTTGATATTTTCTAAAATTAACATAATACGCCTTATACGAAATGCGTTATAATTATCTATAGAAATCAATGCTGTAGTTTCTAGTTGATAGCTCATCTTCCCCAAGGTGGGCTTTTTTTATGATTTTTCACGTTCCACGCTTAATAAGTGAGCAATGTTTCACGACTTTGTTTAGGTTAATTGAATAATCAGGATGCCTGGTCTTTTTCTTTTTGGCGTTCATTCAGCTCTTTTTTAAGTGCCTTTTTATCTTGGGAGGATGCAATCAGCATGATCGGGATCAGCAGCGGGGCCACAATAATTCCTAGGGCAATGTCTTTCAGTTTCGGCATGATCTCTCTCCCTTAGTCATTATCAAAAACAGCATTCAGCACACGGCCAAATAAGCCACGCTTTTTGTGTTGTGGCACTGCCACATTTTGCAACGTGGCATGCTGTAGCGTTTGGGTGTGGTATGCCGTAGTTTCTTGCTGTGGCACTGCCACATTTTCTGCAATATTGAATTCATTATTCTTTTTATTATCATTGTCTTGTTGTGTTGTCGCATGCTGTGGCATGTCGGTGTCGCATGCCGTAGCATCTTGTTGTGGTAATGCTGTGGCAGGTGCAACACTTTTCAGCTCAATGAGTGTTTGCATACGGTCAATTTGTTGCATTAACCGTTCTTCACGTTCTTGGTATTTTTTGACTTCATTTTCTAAATGGGCAATAAGTTTTTTTGTAGATTCATCACCTTCTTGCTTAGATGATTCAATTTTTTGAGATGTTTGCTCAGGTTCTCCAAAGCATCGGATGACCTCTGCTAGATCGAATTGTCCATCACTGGAGCGTGATAAACGTCCATTACGTACAGCTCTGTAAATGGTTGATCTATCCACATGAAATTTTTTAGATACTTCACTTAGTGATAACTTAGCCATTTACGGTGTCCTTTTTATTTGATGGCATGTATCCCACTTTTTTTAGGTATGGGGATAGTTCTTTGATTTTTTCAGGGTCTTGTAGCATCTCAGCAATACGAACAGCAAATTGAGGATAGCTTTCAGTTCCTTGTGAATAGCGACCCATTTCAGGGAGTTCTGAAAGTTTGTTTGCAAACATATGCCGTTGAGCATCGGTCATCTTTGAAAAAAGGTCTAAGGTATTTGGATCTCTTTCTATTGATGGATTATCCTTTTTCTTCTGTTTAAACGTAAAAGAAAAACCTGAAATTGATCGACCTCTTTTGTGTTGTTCATACTTCACTGTGATATCTGTATGTTCGTTAATTTGTTTAATAGCGAGCTCAAGTACACTAGTTTTAAAGCGTTCCATACGCTTGTACTCAGTATCGAGTACGCCAATTCTTTGACGGAAATCACTTAGCTCTATAATTGGAGTAGAGCCCGTACTTCTCCAAGCAATTAATAACTCATATAAACGAACAGCATAAGCACTACTGAGATTACTAACTTGCTGCAATTCGTATTTAGTAAAATGCTCTTCTAAGCGCGTAATTAATGGAACTATGGCAGGGGCAAAAATAAGCTTAACCACTGCTTCATTATCTACATATCCAATTTCACTAACCCAACGGGATCTATAGTTCTCAATATTCCCTCTTTCATTTATTTTTTGATAACTAAATTGTCTAGCGAATAAATCATTACAGGCATCTTTTAATGCTTGATAGGCAGTATTGCGATGTACACCAAATTGATTGATATAGCCTTCGGCATGTACTTCAAGGGGATCATTAGCATTAATCCCTTTCCCACTTTCCCTTGCTTCAACAATAGCCAATAAAATTAAACGTTGTTCTACTAAATCTAAGTTATAGCTTGCATTGATTAAGGCATTGTCTTTTACCACTAATTCTCTCATGAAGCACCAGTATTAATTATTATGCTATGACACAATAATTAATTTTAGTGCTATAAGCAAGGTAAACGGTGTCATATTGCAAGGTAAACGGTGTCATATTGCAAGGTAAACGGTGTCATATTGCAAGGTAAACGGTGTCATATAGGTTTTGAATCCCTTGTAAATAAAGGGTTTCAGCATGTTTAAAAGCATTTAAAAACTTTAAAAATAATTAAAAGCCCAGGCAAAGAAAAATTGCCCTTGGTTTTCGCTGCGCTCAAACTCTATTGAATCTCGCTATCGCTCGATTCGAGGGGCAATTTTTTGGTTCTTTTTGTTGTGAATTTTAAAAAAAGCAAAGGCAAGAGCAAAAGCACTCGGAATTCGCTTCGCTCATAAAACTTTTTTACTCGCTACGCTCGATCTAGGCTCCATTTTCTGCATGTGATTTACGCTTATTTAGGCTTCACAGCCTAAAAAGCTGTTTTTCAGAAAGTCTAGGCGCGAATTTTGGTGATGTCGCTCGTAGACACTCGCTTGGTTTATGTCTTCTTAGTGGCTTATTAGTGTTGTGTCATTTGCTTCTATTTGAGTTTAGAGAGACTTTTTTGTTTTTAGGTGGATTCTATGTTTAAGTTTGAGATCGCCTCTCTATGGTGAAAATAGAGCGTTTAAATGAGATATTTTTTTATTTGCCTAATTTTTCTGTTTGATGAATAAATCGAAAGATCCTTTTATTTAAAATATTCAGGCGGTAATATGCTACATTGTATCTCAATTGAGTCACATAATGTTTAGGTGAAGATATGACTTCTCAAACCTCAATGCTACACGTTCGAATTGATGATGAAACAAAGTTACAGGCACAGCAGGCTTTGAAATCAATGGGGATGTCTGTTTCTGATGCTGTACGGATCTTTTTAACTCGTGTCGTGGCTGAACAGGCTATTCCATTCGATGTACGTGTACCCAATACCACAACTGTAGCTGCTATGAATGAAGCTGATGCACTTATTCAAGCAAAGAAAGCCCGTTTTGAAACTGTAGAAGACTTGTTTAATGACCTCGAAAAAAACAGCTAAAGATAAACGGGCCGTTTTACCTCGATCATCGGACTATACCAAAGAGTTTTTAGCAGACTGGCAAAGGCTTTCTCGTAGTGGTCGTTATGACATGGCGAAGCTTAAACAGGTCATGATGCTGATTATTACCAATGATGAGCCTTTAGGTGCTGAATGGGTTGATCATGCGCTCAGTGGTAACCAATGGAAAAACTGCCGTGAACTTCATGTCGGTGGTGATTTTCTGCTGATTTATCGCATCGAGCCACTCTCTAAGTTTGAGATGGTGGTTTTTGTGCGTACTGGAACGCATAGCGAGTTATTTAAGTAAGCACCAAACAAAGAGGATCTGTATTTATGAATGAAGCAGAAAAAGAACGATTAAAAGAGATTTTTAGAAGTTCAAAGGGAATCGTAGATCATGAATTTTCCCAAGAGATTATTGATGCTTGCCAACCTTATGAAGATGCAAGGCATCAGCGTATTTTGAACGGTGAAACGACTTTGGAGCAGGAAGAAGCAGCTTTAATGGCTGAATGGAGACGATTGAACCCTAAATAAGCCTGTAAGAGCTTAAATGGTATTTATTTTGGTGTTTTTTTATCAAAAAAAAGCAAATTTCATCAAATTAAAGCAAATGGTTTTATCAAAAAAACGCAACTAAAAGCAAAAATCAGCAAATAAGATCAAATTAAGGCAAATCCTAGTGTTTGGTATGTAGCAAATAAAGGCAAATATACGCAAACTAGAATTTGTACGATGAGGCAAGATGTGTAATGTAATAGTACACGCAAGGTGAACGACTACATTACCGACAACAATTCGTTATTGCTCAATGTTGATCTTGTCCTATGGAATTTCTTTGTTAAAGCTTTTGGATAAAAGCTATTTTTGAAGCTTAGATATTTAAAATTGCTAAATTTCTGCTAAATATTTGCCTAACTTTTGCATAAGATTTGCATAAGATTTGCATAATAAATGCCTAATTTTTGCTAAATATGATTAGTTGACGCTCTCAAAATTCAAATTTCATTGAATTTTGTGGGTTTTATTATTTTTTAGGTCACTTGAATTGATCAAAAATCGCCATCTTTTTGATACACACCATACGCACCTTATTAGGATGCAGTGAAACCCTTATCTGATAAGGGTTTCACTGTTTTTATCTATATTAGAGGCTTGCCACATTGATACACATTTTTTAATAAAATATATTAAAAACAAATCCTTAGTGTATTTTAGTCACAGATTGCCACTAACTAAAAACAGTCATGCTTCGCATAAGAGACTTTATGTTAAATCTATGATCAAAAGGGCCATAAATAGTTCGTTACTAAAAAGCGTCTATAAAATTATGTAGAAAAGATGAAAGTGCATAATTACAATGCACGTTTAATCTTTTCAACAAATACACAATGTATTTTTTCCCAATTGATGCCATTTATCTTTTTTTACTACTCATTTCGTGTATCGGGCTTACTGTTGTTTTTTTAAAAAAAGTTCACTTCTTACCAACAGAAGTGATTCACCGCTCTTCACCGCTCGATGGTTTGCGTGGGATTCTTGCTCTTTCAGTACTTGCTCATCATTTTTATATTACCTATGTATGGAAGACTGCTGGAGAATGGAAAAAGCCTGAATTTGTTTTAATTGATAATTTCGGGGGTACAGCAGTTTCTCTCTTTTTTTTAATTACGGGCTATCTTTTTATCAACAAAATGATGAAAGTGGATATTAGTTGGAAACAAGTTTACTTATCTCGGGTAAAGCGGATTTACCCTCTTTATATTGCGACATTTTTCTTCATTCTTGCGATTACAGTATCTAATGTTCCGATTAGTAGTACGAATATTGGTGCATTCCTAAAATGGGTAAGTGCTTGGCTTCTTTTTAAAGGTGGAAGTTTTGAAGGGTTTGAAAGTGGGCTTGTCATTGCTGGTGTAGCTTGGACTTTGATGTATGAATGGAAATTCTATTTCAGCCTTCCAATCATCTACTGTATTTACCATAAGAAGATTCCCTTAGCCTTATCACTAGTTATTATTGCAGCACTTCTTTTCTATATTTTTAAGGAAAAGTCTCACTACTACTACGCTCTATTTATTCTTTCTATTCCTGCAATCAAGTTTAAGGAGTATTTAAAAAACTTTATGCTTGAATCTCCTAAAGCGACGAATGTGATTGTAATCGGACTTAGTGTGCTTTCTTTATTTTTTACTGAACCATATACTTTTTCGCAAATGATCCCTTTAGCGGTAATTTTTGCATTCATTGCAAATGGTTATAATTTCTTCGGTATGCTCTATAACAATGGTCTTCGAATACTCGGTGAAGTAAGTTACAGTATTTATCTTATTCATGGCGCAGTATTGTACTTTTTCTTTTCTGTTTTGAATATTATAGATTTTAACACTACATCTTTATACTCCTACTATCTTTCATTCCCTATCGTTTTTAGTGTGGTAGTACTGCTATCTCTTTTTACTTACAAGTTTATTGAAAGTCCCTTTTTAAGAAAAAAGGCTCCTATATCCAAAAGAGATCCTGAATTAATTGCAAATAAATAAAATCGCTATTTCGAGCGGTTCTCTTATAGTGAACTGTATCGGGTTTATCAGAGGCTTTTGGTTTTTCAAAGGTATCTACTTATAGCCTGTATGTAGTTTTTCTAAAATTAACATAATACGAATTATGCTAATTAAGTTTTAAACAATAAAAAACCCCGACATCCTGTCGGGGTTTTTCGTATTTGGTACTAGGGGCAACTCCTGTTATCCCTCGCGTCCTGTCGCTGATCTTATTGTTGTTATGTGGAACATCCTGTTCTCGATGAAGCCATAATATGCAATCTGATGGTGTCTGCCTATTGGTGATTTTCTTGAATGCCTGTACGCCAGAACGTACATGGAGATATCCTCAAATTATCCCAAGAATTGTCCGCAGGAAATGGGGATATTTTCAGAAATGAGAGCCTTTAGAAATCAGGAAAAACCGCAATTTTGAGTATTTTTTAACCAATTTTATTGGCTAAAAGTGACAAAACTGCTTAAAAAGCAGCCGACTTGTTTCGGAGTCGGCTTTTTACCTATTTTTTAGTCATGACTAATTTTTTAAATATTTGAAAAACAATAACTTTTTATAAATGATTTCGCATAATCGCCATTATGTTAAATGGAATGTTTATGAGAAATTAATAGTCTATTTTTGTTTGAGATTGAAGTATATTTAAAAAAGTTAAGTTGTTTTTTTAAATGCATAACTTCATCTTTTAGTTTTTTGATTTGTTGCTCTCTTTCGTCCTGTATAGGGTAAGTAAGTTCACCAAATTTTCTAACTAACTGACTGTATTCAATCAATTTATTGTAGTCAAGTTCGAAATCTCCGCTTTTTATATATTTAAGTATAGTCGAGCGAGGTTTTTTATACGCTATAGCAGCATCACTGATCGAAAATTTTTTTAAAAAATGATGATTTTTACCTAGCATACTATTTCACTTAAGGCATTATTAATTTCGTATATATATGTTAATAAAATTAACACATACAAGATATAAATCTTTAATCATTATTGGTTAATAATCGAACGTTTACTTTACACATGCCCTACTCTGATAATTTTTCTATTATTAAATCAATATGCTTTTAAAAATTTATATTATTAACATAATACACCTTATACGAAGCCCAGGTTAATCCTGGGCTTTTTGTTGAATCTGATCATTGGTAGCAAACAGATCAGGATTGGTAATTTTGATGTTTTCCTGACAACTCCTGCAAAGCATCAGCCCAGCAAAAAGTTGTACATGTTCCGTTGATTCACAGAAGGCACATGGCTTAGGAAAAGAGATGATATTGGCTGAATTGACTAATTCTGTTGACATAAGAAGTAACCTTGGATTGTACATATTTATTTTTAATAAATTTCAATACTTTATACCTAATTTAGCCACTAAAATTTGTACATTATTGTATAATCCATGTGTACATATTATTTTTTATAATTTTCATTCACTTAGACCCAAAATAGTATTTATTTTTGTACAACACCATGTACAGAACAATAATCATATAAATCAAATTTTTAGCATAAAAAAGTCCATTAATTTTGTACACAATTCTGAAACTTAAAAATCTAAACTTTCATCAATTTTTTTCATAATTTCAATAAATTAACCTTAATTTTAAGATATATTCTGAAAGTTGGTTTGAAAGTTGTTTTTACATTATATTTCAATACTTTAAATCAAAAAATTGGATATTTTTTGAAAAACTCAATGAAAGTTTATTTTTTATTTAAAAACAACTAGTTATATTAGTTTTTATCCATTTTTTTGAAACAGTTTCTATATGATAAAAAAACCTATAAAAACCATATCTAGCAAAGGTTTGAGGGTTATCATCTTTAGATGCGTGGTGTGTGACAAAAAAATCCCGGCATGTGCCGGATCCTTGATTAGAAAATTGGCTAAAGTGACGTAGGACTGGTGCTTGGTTTTATATAGAAAAAAGTATTTATTTCTTGGTTTAGAAAAACGTAAAAAAATCATTTTTTGTCCGTTCATCCAAATTAAAAATTTCAAACTAAAATTTTAATTATGGAAATTTTCACAGAAAGCATTCAAATGCGATTTAAGAGCCTTTAAGTAAAAAACATAGGTCTTATAGTGAAAAACAGAAAACAGCTCAAAAAACGCAAATGAGCGCGAAATAAAGAGGGATTTTGATTCTAGATAGATTCATAGAGCGAGTGTCTACGAGCGAACTTATAAAATTTGCCTCTCAGCCTTCCTGAAAAACAGTTTTTGGGGCTTTTTAGCCTAAGAAAGCGTAAGTTTTATGCAGAAATTTGTTTCTAGACCGAGCGTAGCGAGTAAAAAAGTTTTATGAGCGAAGCGAATTCCGAGTTGTTTTTGCTTTTTCTTAAAATCACGTAAGTATTAACCAAAAAATTGCCCCGACGAACTGAGCGAAAGCGAAGTTCAATAGAGTTTGAGCGAAGCGAAAACCAAGGGCAATTTTTCTTTACCTAGGCTTTTAATTATTTTTAATCTTTTAAATGCTTTTAAGTAAGCTGTAACCCTTTATTCATAATAGTTTTAGAGTTAATAAACCTAGGTTTATCGACCCATAAAACTAGGTTTATCGACCCATAAAACTAGGTTTATCGACCCATAAAACTAGGTTTATCGACCTTAAAACTAGGTTTATCGACCCCAAATTAAGTCGATTTACAATTCAATTAAAATAGTCTATTGTACAACCTAGTTTAATTATAAATTTATTATTAGAAATGAGTGAATTAATCGTAAAGGATAATGCTTTAATTCAAGCTAGCTATACCCTAGATACAGTTGAACAAAGGCTGATCCTATTAGCCATTGCTGAAGCTCGGGAAACAGGGCACGGGATAACTGAAAATAGCCTTTTAGAAGTACATGCAAGTAGTTATATCAATACCTTTAATGTCGAGAAACACACTGCTTATACCGTGCTTAGGGATGCATCTAAAAGCTTGTTTGATCGCTATGTCACGTATCATGACATTAATCCTAAGACTGGTAAGGATCGTAGCTTTCACTGTCGTTGGGTCGATAAAATTGGATATGAACCTCAATCCGGGATCGTTTTCCTACGTTTCACGCAAGACATTGTTCCACTCATAACTCGACTGGAAGAAAACTTTACTAAATATGAATTGGAGCAGGTTTCGAGATTAACTAGCTCTTATGCTATTCGGTTATACGAGTTATTAATTCAATGGAGATCTGCTGGTAAAACGCCAATTTTTGATCTATCGATCTTTAGACAACAACTTGGTGTCGAAGCTCATCAATACAAAACAATGAGTAATTTTAAAACGTATGTTTTAGATTTTGCCCTCAAGCAAGTAAATGAGTTAACCGATGTAAAGGCTAAATATGAACAACATAAAAAAGGACGTTCAATTTCCGGTTTTTCTTTCAGTTTTAAGCAGAAAAAAACCAACTCTGACAAAGTAATTAAGGGAACGGATACATTAGCCCTTTTCACCAAAATGAGTGATAAACAACGTCATCTCTTTGCCAACAAACTTTCTGAATTACCTGAGATGGGGCAATATTCAGAAGGCACCGAAAGTTTCCAACAATTTGCTATACGCATTGCAGAAATGCTCCAAGATTATCAAAAATTCCAAGAATTATTTCCTTATCTTCAAAAAGTTGGCTATCAAGCTGCCTAAAATTTATGCTTGATCATTTGTCTATTAGGCAGTCTAATAGACAACAACTTTTGACAGGTTTAGACATAGATTTACAACATGAAAAGCCTTACAGTTCTTGAGCTTTCTAAGCTTTACAATATCAATAGACAAACGATTTACAACAACATAAAGAAAGGAATTTTAAGTAAAAATTCTGATAATAAAATTGATCTAGCCGAGGCTATCCGTGTTTTTGGTGAACCTTCAAAAAAACAGGATGTAAAAGAATCTGTAAAAATAGACAGTCCAATATCGACAGAAGTTTTACTACTTAGACAACAGATAAACATGCTGCAAAATCAGCTTGATGATGCAAAAGAGCGTGAATCCTTTTATCAAAATCAAATTGAGACAATGCAACGTCTACTGGAAGCACCTAAACCTGAGATCCAAGAGCCTAGTGAACCCGAACTCCCTCAATCAGCTCCCATTGTAGAAATGAAGGAGCAGGTGATAGTTGTTCCACCTAAAGATGACGGATTGACTACTCCAGAGAATAAGCGCATTCCTGTTCCAGAGCATGTTGAACCAGAGCCTAAAAAGCGTGGCTTCTGGAGTCGTTTTTTTCTTCCATATGGTTAACTTAGGCTAAATAAAACCGTGGAACATTGCTCAATAAATAAGCGTGGAACGTGTAAAATCATAAAAAAAACCCACCTTGGGGAAGATGGGCTATAAACTAGAAACTACAGCATTGATTTCTATAGATAATTATAACGCATTTCGTATAAGGTGTATTATGTTAATTTTAGGAAAACTAAAAGCTGATTAAACACATTATTTTACTAAGTTGCATACAGCATTTTTCGTGGTTTGTAACATCAGAATAAAATCGGTAGATGACCCTCCAGAGCCCGTACTCATGGAATAAATAGCATAAGTAGGCTTTTTATTACTTGATGTTAACAAATATACTTTTTGAAAATTTGATCCACTACCGAAGCTATCTTGGCAAATCATTTTACTATTTACGCCAACACGCTTTAGAGATTGTATCGGATTGAAAGCACAATTCTGATATTCACTACCAAAACACTGAGATGAATCAATAATATCGATATCTGGTAAATTAGGATGAAATTGAATCTCTGTTACCCCAAATTTAGCCATACCACCTTTATAGATAACCGACCAAGGTAATTCATATTTTCTATCCTGTAGATAAGTAGTCTGTACCCCTAAGACATTAGATCGAAATACACCTTTTCGTACAGTCTCAACAGATCCATCATTAAATCTTTGTTCAAAATAAGGCTTATGAAGCCAAATTATAGACTGGTCATTTGATTTATAATCCCAGTCAATTCGAGATACATTTGAGTCAGGTAAAAAATTTTTAATCACATACCCAATTTCTTGCATTTTTAATTTTTCTAAACCCGTATGACTCATGGGTAATTTCTCTAAAGCAAATATTGAATTTGAAAAAAGAAAGGTTCCTAGAAATAAGTATGATTTATGCATTTTCAACCTAAATAATAAAAAAGTAGAGTTATAAGTCTATAGATTAGCTTTTATACTATTTTTACGTGCTTCTTCAATCAGTTTTTCTTCATACTCTTTCCCTTTTTCATACATATTGGCAAGGGTACAAAGTTCTTTCCTACTAATTTTTTTATCAGATCCATATAGTGCCAAGGCATTAGAAATAGGTGGGATTTCATTAAATTTCGACATAACTCCATCTAATAAATTATAACCTTCAAAATCAATTTCTTTATCAAAATTCTTTAGACCTATTTGGAGCTCATCATAATTCAAATCAAGAAATTGGCTATAACAATTACCTTGAATTAAAGTAACTTTGTCTGGAATTGTCGGATCTTCATCAGGAGAAATAGGTAGATCTTTTTCAATTAAACCTTGACGATATAAATTTAAATAATAGTTTTTAAGCTCTGGATATGAATCAATGTTATCTGGTATTAATTCTTTATAAGCAGAATTAACTAGTCTTTCTTCCTTTTTACTCTTTTGTATTAAATACAGAACTGTCCCTCCTACGATTAAAGCTAATAAAGCTAAAATGGATACTATCCATGTAGTTACTTTCTTCCACGTCTTCACAAGAAACACCAAATTTTAATAGAAAACTAAATATATCAATAAAATAGAATTTTTTTAGATTTTAGATCGCTAATATATAAATCTTCACCCTATTGGCTTCATTTAACATAATGGGCGTTATCCGAAATCGTCTTTTATAAGTTAAATAAAATCATGTACTTAGCTATTTTACATAA
>NZ_JCAXDO010000036.1:0-15719 GCF_059740205.1 Serratia sp. LTN-2
CGCACCAACAGGAGAAGTTGCGCGCTACGGTTAATGGTTAGGGATCCCAAAAAAATGCTTTTGAGATTCCTAACCATGAACTGAACCCGATGCCGCGCCGCCACATCCAGTGCAAACACTTTCGTATAACGGTTCAAATGTGACGATTATGATTACGCAGGCTAAGGGCATAGGCCAGATACCAGCGCACACACTGGGCGATGATATCGACGGGATAATACAGTCGCTGGAAGGCATTTCGGATAAAAGACATGGACAGGTAACATCATTAAAAAATAGCATGTTACCTGACGACGCCTCAATGGGACAGAACCATCGGAGCTGCCCGGCGTCGGAGTGAAAGTGCGTCGACGGCGAACGATTAACGTGTTTTCGCCGCCGGCGCCTCGCCCGACGAGCCGGTCACTTTCCCGACGCGCGACCATCCTTGAAATCGTTACGGGCCATCAGGCGGTATTCTTGAGTAAATTGTTCCGGGGCTTTATTTCGGGTGTCCAGAAACATGAAAAAAAGATCGAGTTGCCGCAGCGAAACCCGGTTTAACGTACTCGGGACAGGGCACAGTGCCTGGAGCCTTGGCGTCATTTTACCGTTATAAAACAGGCGAAGCTCTGTATTACTGGCGTGAAGTCTGACATTCCTCAGCCAGTCGACGATCTGCGTCAATTCTCGGTCCGTCATCGTGTTGTCTTTGCCGAAAAAATGCTCCTGTATTACCACGAGATCGACTGACTCGCCAGGCAGGGTGATGGTGAACTTTCCCTTAAGGCTATCGGCGCTTCTGAGGGTCGCGTCGATCGCGTTAGCGTAGGGGGAGCTGGAATCCTGGGACAGGCCATAATAAGCTGCCCCGGCACCAAGGGCGGTCATGCCGGTTGTGGCCACGACCGCCTTCGCCTCGGGGGAAACATTCTGTGCAGCGTGAATAATCACATTGCCGATTGCATCGGTGGGTGGGCGTGACGAGGTGTAGTTTCTGGCGCTGTTTTCACTGAACACATTGGAGAAACGATTGGGCAAAACCGGCGTGGCTCTGGCGCCTGCGGTGTTATTGCCCAATAACGTATTGCGCCATGCCCCCCAGCGCGTTTCGCGACAGGCCAGCACGTGCAGTTCTATCCCGGAGGATGACGGAGATATCGTGCCTGAAATTTGTGATAAGCGCGGTGATTTTTTTAACGTTGGCTCAATGGTGACGATCCCCGGCCGGCGTTCGGCAGACGCCGCGGCAGATGGCTGGCTGTCCTCCAAGCGCCAGGTATCCATTACGCCCGAGGGATTATCATATTCGTAATGGCTCAACTTCATGTTTTTGTATTGGCCAGGTTCTGTCGTTCCGGTTAATTCTTTCATCTCGTCTTTGGTCGCGGTTCGCCATCCGCCCTTTGCATCGGGCACATCGGTAGAGCCCAGGCTGACTCTGACGAGGGGCTTATTCTGGTGGCTGGTTAAGCCTCGATCCACAAGCACTTCGCCGTAGCGAGTATAAAAATAGACTTTGGTATTTTGCGGGACACGGACAGTTTCCCCGATCGAAGAGCCGTGAGCGGAAATCAGTAATTTGTTGGGCGTGACGTTTTTATCATCGGGCATCAGCAACTGAAAATCCCGGTACCGGCGCGCCGTGTAAGAGGTTGACTGCCCTGGCTGCGGCAGCCTCGAGGGGACATTTGTTGGGGTATACAGGACTTTTTGAATATCCGGGTCTGCCGAGTTGCGCAGCGTTTCGAACCAGCGCGGCGTAGTTAAGACTTGCTCACCCTCTTTTACCGTGAGCGGATCGTGTCCCGGTAGCGCATTATAATTTCGCGATGCCTCGGAGGGACTGGCGTAGTCGGTATACGTAATGCGTTTACGGGTCGTTGTGCCCTGATATTTTGCCGCCCAGTCCTGGTCAGACAAAATAAGCGGGCCGGTTAAATCGGGCATCCCTTTGTTTTCGAACTGATGCGCGGTTAAATCGAAAACATAGGCCTGGCCGTTTTTTTTGCCCGTGACGACAAAGTGGTTTGAAGGAATAGTATTTTTAGTCCCATTGTCCCAGATAAACATGCCACGATATTTAATATCATCAAAGCCATTGTCTTTCATAAATTTGCCCACCGGCGCCATAATACTTTCACAGTTGCCGGAGGGGGCCTGTATGGCCTGTCTTACAGGACGATTAGTGGTTTCTATGGCGTTAAGCAGGCTGGCGCCGTCTATGTTGGTATCCAGGTTATAAAGGACCTTTCTGGTTTTCTGCACCGCGCTTGCGGCCGTATCAGAAGCCAAAGAGGCAGGGACGGCAGCGGTCTGCAGGCCCGGAGTTGGCCCTTTAGCGTCGAGGGTTTGCGCTACAGCGGGCGCCGACGGGGCAGAGCCGCCTGCGGCATTGCGGGCTGAAAGTTGTTTTGCAGGCTTGAGGTTATCCACCTCATCCAGCGATTTTAATGCACTGACAATTCTTGGTTTTAATGCTTTATAGCTGGTCACTGCAGCACCTGCAGTATCACCAACAACACCTATCCCGATAAATACAGTTTCCCAAATACCTTCGTTCATCATTACATCGCGTTTATCGGGCCTGTCAGCCATATGTGCCTGTGTAAAAATAGCCCCGGCGCTCGCGACATCGATCCCAAGTGAGACCAGGAATAATAGCGCTTTCTTCGCCATACCCTGTGCTGACAAGGCTCCTATGTTAGTCGTTACAGTCGCGAGAGCAGCATATTTCCTAAATATATCCAAAGTCACATCGACTATTTCTTCGGTATTGGAGTAGATGTGAGTATCATAATCATCTTTTGTTTTTTTATGTATATCATCCGTGATGGTTGAAGCTAATTTATCACGATAAGGGCCATCCTTAAATGATATTGGAGCATAATAATCAAGGTCGTTAATTTTTTGATATTTGAACGGATTAGGTTTCCCTGCATAGCGGAATTTTTCAAACAGCGGCAAGGCATCGATCACGGCCTCGTTGAATGCAGGCCAGTCAGAGGGTGACTCGATGGTTTGCACCTCAATAATTCTGTTTGCAGTATTAAATGCACCTGGACCTGCACGACTCAATTTTTTAGTTTTGAATACAAATACTTTATCATTGTAAATATTTAACACCAGTGTTCTGGAATTTACTCCCTGCCCAACGGTAAAGGAAAAGAAACCTGGAACCTTAACGCCGTTCATATAAAGCTCTTTAGCCGGATTCTTACCCTCATAAAAATCACTCACACACTGATAGAATTCATTCTGTTTATCAGTATTGGCCAAATAACCAACGACTCTTGCTTTTACTGTGTTATCTAGCAAACCAGCTCGCTCTTCTTTGACCTCTTTAGTGAAATAATCATCAGTTTCCTTTTCCAGATCTTCTTGCAATTTAGTACGGTCGAAATTATTAATGAACTCTGCGTGTTGATCTTTAATGGTTGCCCTGTAGTCTCTACCCAGAGGATCCTTTCTTTTATTGACGTCATAAAGATACGTCCCGGTCAGCACATCGCGTAACTTGTAATGCACAACAATAGGCTGTGGTTGTTTAGGTCCATCAAGATTGGGTGAGCTTTTCCCTCCATTTGGAACCAATCTGACAGCAACATAATCATCCAGATTTCTACTGATGTTATTCTTTTTGAGTTCTGCATTAAGATAGTCATCCATTCTCTGAGTGTGATGGAGAATCGGATTATTGAGTCGGGTGACTTTCGCTTTCAACTCCTCCCTTTGCTGAGCAACTTCCTCGTTGCTGGGGAGTTTATAGGTTACTTCATAGCTTACTTTTAATCGACTGCCTGAGCTCACCCAGAAATTATTACGAAAATTCGATCTTTTTGGAACAATTTCACGCCCTGCTTTCTCTCCAAGCCGAACATCCGGAATGGTGTTATTGATATCTCTGGCTATGTTTTCTACGGCTTTGTACGGAGATTTTTCATTCGATGAGAAATTATATTCATGCTGTTGGCCATTTCTGTCAGTGACGATAACTTTTACCGTTTTCCCAACAAAGCTGTATTTATCATCAAATTTCAGCGCCTTACTCTGACCGGGGTTATCCCGCCATGGACTAAAATCCTGAGACCGGAAGCTATCATCTATCCCGTCCATTTCATCAAAATTCACCTCTCTTCGGTTACGCCCACCCCGCTGCGAAACAGCGGTCTCTTCATTGCCATTGTCTGTATCCGCCGCTTCGCCCGGGGCGGTACTCTCCTGAACCCTTGCTTCTTCCCCTCTAACCCCCACGGCCCCCTCATTGGTGGCAGTAACATTACCGTTTTCCATCCCATTTACTAGGGCTGGGATCGCCCCTTCGCCCTGTACTGCCCCACCTTCCGTTGCAAGGGTAACTTTCTGTAAAGCTTTGTGGACGCCCTTAAAACCAGACATGACCCCAGCGTCAAGCACTACATCAAAACCCATCCCTACCCATGAGCCCATTTTTATTTTTTTACTCTTCTCGCCTCCAGCCAATTTCTGGTAAACGGCACTGACTGTATTTTCGTCTGAACTCACACGGGAGTTATATATCTTCGCCATAGTCGTTAATCCCCCGCCTACGGCACCCTTTATGATCCCGGGAGCGGGAGTGGTTATCAATTTAAATCCAAGTTGACTTAACTTTTTCCCCAACAAACTATAAATGGCTTTATAAGGCTTGTCCTGGCCAGGCATGGTATAGTTATTCACTGTGTTCATCTTATATGGTATCATTATCGAAGCCTTGAGGGCCTTATAGGACATTCTGAATACGCTGCTCAGATTGAATGTGACTGTACTCACCGCCTGTTCAAAACATAATTCAACAATCAGACGGGTTGTGCCTCTCGACGTTCTGTTCTGCCCCCAACGAACAATAAAATCAATCAGGTTCTTTTCCAGAGCCACATAATCATCAGGGCTCATGGGTAACTTCAACTCGTCATTACGCGCGTTCTCAAACTCACCAACCAGTCTCGTAGCAAATAAATACCCCTTCGGATCTCCTGATGAGACGATATCCTCAAGCAAACCATGCTTACTCAATGCCGCCAACACATTCCCCGCATCGGGCATTGACCAATTGTTTAACCCCCTTTCTTTAGCAAGGTTCGCCCAGTGCTTGGCCAAGCGCGCACCCCGTGAATTGTCATCTAATGGTTGACCGGTAATATATGCTGACGTTGTCGATATCTTTTCTTTTATCTTGGTCGCCAATAAAGACGACTTTTCAGCTAAATCTTTGATGGCGGAAAAATTGCGTGACTGGTGTTCAGCTGAAACAATGACGCTGTTTAACGCCATCACGGACTTTGCAAGCTCCTCGGTAATATCAGGCAGAAATTTATCTACCTTCTCCCCTATACGTTCAAAAAGGTATGAAGCATAAAACTGCTCATTAATCATTTTCGTTATAGCGTGAGAGAATTGGTGATGGATCGCATCCTTAATACTCTCCATGCTGTCTTGGTTGTGACTAAAACGCTTCACTATCTCACGTGCGTTATCGATATCACTGGCGAATAACTGACTTAGTACGTCCAGTTTTGCTGATGTTTTGCCTTCAGGAGTCTCTTGTTCCATCTTATCCTTAATCAATTTTCTTAGCTGAGTATAAACCGTCTCCTCTTCCAGATTATTGGGCGAGTCTTCACTGTTCGTGATTTTTTCATTATCATGTGCAGCCAAGTCAGCTGAAAACATGCCATTTATTTTTTTTAGTTCTTTTGCTTTGAACAAAATTGACTGACTGGCGAGTTGAAGTTTTATTGCCGGCTGTTGCAATTGCCACAAGACACTTCTGATGATGGAATCATCCAAGGTATCTATGGGAGCCTTGAATGGAAGAGCCGCTTGGACGCCCCGTCTCCCCGTCCTGAAAACGACAGAAACCGCGATACCTACCTGCAACTTTATCTTTCCGTACTTATTTGTTAACCAGGCTTCGTTTTCATCACTTTTATCACTTTTATCACTTTTATCACTTTTATCACTTTCATCTGTGGTCTGTACCCTCTCGGGAAGCGAGGATAAGTTTGATAATGACGCTTTATCCCCCAATTTACAGGAGAAATCCTGAAGAAACTCAGCTGTTTTGCTAAAGAAAGCCTGGGCGTTGCTGCCCGACAGATCGGAAGCATGCTGATGGGCTTTCTTTGCCGCGCTGCGTGTTGCCGTTATCGCCGCCGCAAAGACTGCCGCTTTGTCTGCTTCTTTCGCCGCGACTCTGTTGCCCACAAGCGCTGACCAGTCGATGTTGCCGTTGGCACCCGCCTTCATTTCTTCCAGAGCCATTGTCACTGCCTGGCCATCGTCTGGCATAAAGGTGTTGGTGACTTCGGAGATAAGCTCGTCTTCCACTGCCCTTTGTAAGTTTTCCGCCGTGCTAAAATCGACAACCAGGCCCAACGCTTGAGCAACACGAGTCAGTGCCTGAAGGGTAGATTCCAGGTTTCTCACCATCGATTGGGCATCAATTCTACTCCCCAGTTTGTCTGCCGTTCCTTCAACTGCAGAGATACTCATGCTCACCCAGTCCTGTATGGTATTACCTGAAAGATTATTGATAAACCTGTCAAGCTCCGCGATTTGCTCCGACAACCATATCCATAACAGGCTTCTCTTGTTGACATGCCCGTCTACCAGAGATTTGGCAGCATTCACGGCTTTTTGTAGCTTCTCCAATAAAGAACCATCAACCTCCGGCACCTGACTATTGTGCCCCTTACGTCTAAATTCTTGTGCTTCGGCTAAATGATCCCGGGCGATAAACGAGAAAAATGAATCAGGTGTTCTCCCTAGCCCCTCACCGGAATATGAGGTTCCCGGGACTCCTGCAGCATTCTGGTAAGACAGCTCACTGATGTCGCTTTCGTCTGTCTGGACGGCTGAGGGTTCTTTTTTTTGCTGATATTCATAGACCATATGCGGTACTCCAGAAAAAAGTCAATGTGGGTGTAAGCACACCCATTTTAGTTCCACACATTTTTTTAGCTTGAGTGCCCGGCACGCCAGACTAAGATCGGCAAACATCTGTTTCAGTCGACGGTTTTCATCCTCAGGATGTTTCATCTTTTTGATATCAGATGCTTCCATACCATCAAACTTCGCTTTCCAGTTGTAATACGAGGCCTCAGATATTCCCGCTTCGCAGCAGGCATCTTTTACACTACGTCCGGCTTTGACGGTTTCAGAACGGCGATGACTTGGAGTTCAGTGGATCGTGCCTTGCACATAACGATCTGCTCAGGGGACATTATCAGTATGTCCGAAGACCTCTGAAAGTAAATGGCGCTGCCGTTTTTTTAGGCAGCCAACAAAACGGGCTGAAGGCCACCTGCACCAAAGAAAGGTTTGGCACCAGACCGCCTGCTCGCAGCTCGGTTCGGGTTAGTATCCCCACATCGCCAGTAATCCTGGCCTGAACAAGCCTTGCGGGCAGGATTTTCCTACCTTGTTTTGCCAGTTGTTCTGCCACGCTATCCGCCCATTGATTACCTGCTGTGCGGTGGGATGGGACATCGTTTCTCCCTCGGCGGCAAGTTGATAGGCAAGCAGCGCGCGCGCTGCCATCTGTTTTCCCTGCGGCGAGCTGGCTTTACTAAAATCTTTCGCCACGTGCGTACGGATGACCTCTTCGACCGCTGCATCAAATTCGGTCACCGGGGTTTGCGGGAATTGTTCCATCAGGACTTCGCGCTGGGCGTAGAAATACTGACCAATATCGCGCGCGATACGCCAGTCCACGGAAAGCAGGTCAATGGGTTTCAGGGCGACTGTCATGATGCTCTGCTCAAGCTGATTGAGCGATGCCGTAATGCCCGCCTCGGCATCAATCAGTTTTCCGCTGTGCTTTTGAGCAAAAACCGGTTCCTGGTTGTCAGCTGGCAACGCATCATCCGGGCTTTTCAGTATCTGATTTAACCGTTCCGCCGCCTGCCAGAAACGGCGCAGAGCCTTTTTCATGGCGTCGAGAAAGCGCGTCACTTCCCCGGGAACGGGCGAATGGCGGCTAATGTCGAGCGTTTCGCGTTCAAGCACATTCTCCAGGTTCTCCACGCGCAGGAACGCGGCCTCTCTTTGATAACCCAGGGTGGTTCTCTGGAGGGGGGCGTCCTGCGGCGTTGCCGCAAGCCTGCGGGAATAGTTGAGATAATCATAAGCGGCAATATAAATCGGCTCGGCCAGTATCCTCAGCGATTCGCGAAGTTGGGTTTGCGCATCATTGGGCTGTGTCGTCCTTCTCAGGGCGCTGTACCACATCCGCTGGGACGTCCTGCTGACCTCCCAGGAGGCATCGGATCGCTGGCTATTTAGAAGCGGGGTAATCGTCCTGACCTTATTCAGCACCGATTTTCCGCTGTTTATCGCCAGCGTGCCGGTTTTGTCCGCGACGTTTTTCCAAGTCAGCCTGTCGTATGGGATTTTTTTTAACGCGTCAACCGCATCGGATCCGGTGGTTTTAACTTTGTGAGTCGCATCATGAAAAAAGCGTTTCATCTCCCCCGTGGAGGATTGGCCCGCAGCCAGCGCCGTTCTGACCGCGCTAACATTTTTATCGTCGAGCACGGTAAGGTTAATCGATAGGCCACCTGCCGCGGCCCTGAGCGGTTTGAGCAACGACATGCTATCGTCGTCTGCGCTAATCCGGCCAATACATTTCTGAATATCAGCCTGGGTTTTCCGGATGGCGTCCTGAACGTTGCCCAGACCGGAACGGGCCTCATCAATGTCCTTAGCCGACGGCATAACGGCGTCTTTCGCGGTGCCGGCCGCCAGCAGCGCCTCGCCCAGCGGTACGTACAGCGCGGCCAGCATGACGGTGTCCGTGGCCTGTCGCGACAGGTCAATAATGCCCAGCATCACTTTTCTCTGTTGGCCATTCATCTCACGGATATCCATATCCTGAGCGAGATTAATCATTGCTTTAAGCGCTTCGCCGGAGGCGGTGACATACCAGCTTTGGCTCCCGGCTATCCCGGAAAATTCCTCGAGAAACGTATTCAGTAGCGCTATATCAACCCGTAGCGCTTCTTTGTTGTAACCATACTGACGGAATTCTCTCAGCTCACTGGCCTTGTCGACGTCATAGCCCTGTTGCAACCGCTGATGCAGCGCGGCACGGCTGGCGCCGTTATTGCCTCCCTGTGTAACCCCTCCTGCGTCAAAGACTGAGGCGCGCTCTTTTTCGATGGCGCGTTCGGTCTCTTCTTCCTGAGCAGCGGCAGGAGCCGTTTTTTTAATCAAGAACTCATAGGGCATGGGCCAGTCTCTTCTGAAGAAAAAAGCATGGTTAAAGCTTAGACAACTATTGGCGCGAAGGTGGAGCGGCTTCAGGAAAAAATTTCCGTGTCAACTCAAGAGCCGCGTCCGGACGGTGAGTGCCGGGCAAAGCGCCACGCAAGTGGTTAGGCGTGTAACTATTGTAGTGGCTCAAAATTCCTCGATGTACGCGACTCGCCATTTTTTGGAATAGCCACCACTTGTGGAACCGTCTACCAATCTAGTAGTGACATTTTGGCTAACACTGAAGGTCCACCCCGGATAATAATTTGTGCCTTCGACAGACTTGTGCAACCAATAACATGCGTCTGGCGATCGTTCGCTTGACCACCCGCCGTCGCCGTATATTGATATATCTCCCCACTGAGCAACCAACGTGCCTAGTCTTCGTATTCCGTCGCCCGCTTGTACATCGTCGTATTCCGGCAGCCGGGTCCCTCTGGGCATTTTGTGTTTGGCGTCTTCCCAGTACATGATATTGCCCCCCTTGTTAGTGAACCATTTCTTAATGCGGAATTTATATTCAATCATCCTATCACCGGTAGCTTTTGATTGGGCGGAAATGGTCACTTCCTTACCATCACCCTTATCTTTAAAGGTGACTACCCCGTCACTTACCGTCACCCATGCAGCTGAAGAACTCCATTGATAATTGGCCGGAACATTATCGATATCGCCATTTAAAATGAGGGTAAAAGATGCCCCTATAAATCCGGTAGTAGGGAATCCAACTTTTACATCAAAATTATTCCCATTAACAGCAACGTGTTTTATAGCTTCTTCAATTGGAATTACACGAGTTTCAATTTCACGCTTATCACCTTCAACCTCAGGAAGCAACTTTCCTATCGGGATAACCTCGAGTTTAACCATCTCCTCTTTATCATTATTCCCTGGTGTATAACTATAACCGTCGTAAGTACCCTCAACCTTTTTAAATTTACCGCTTGTAGGGGAGGCAAATTTCGTCCAGTCATACCCCGCCTCCCCTTTTTTTGGTCTGGATGCCCCTCAGGGCACTTCCAAAACCACGTCAATTTCGAACCGTTAGCCCCCGTACCATTGGAAATAAAATTCAGCTCGGGGTTGCATGTTTGACCTACGACTAACGCTTTAGGCATGTTAGTTATTGAGACTTCAGGCAAGCCATAATAATAATCTAATGGCAAGGGACTATGGCGAGGTAAAACGCGCGGCGGGCACAAGCCTCTCATTTTGAGGTGAATATTTTTACCGACGATGCGCACAGGTTATCCCCAATATTTGTGGATAACGTCCTGGTTGTGAGTGGCGTGGCGCCGTTGGTGGAATATGGGGACCGTGGCGGTAGCGGTGTTACGCCGGTTCAAGCGCGATGGTGTGGCAGGCTGACGTGCTACCCTGCCGACGCGTACACAGTCCGTATTCTGCCATGACGTGCATAAACCGGTCGGCGTCACCGACCACCCGAAAGGTGACGGGGTGCAGATGGCGACCGCCCTGGGCAAAAGCGGCATTCAGCGCCGTTTTTTCGACATAGAACCCGTTATGCTGTGGCGGTGTCGGCACGACGCCGGACTTCCACTCTTTCGCGTCCAGCACATAATTTTCCCAGCCCTGGTCTTTCAGGGTTTCGGAGGCGTAGGTGAGTCGGAACAGGTCGGATTGAGCGGCCAGGTTGCCGCTGCAGGAACGCCAGAGGTATTCCAGATGCTGGCGCAGGTGACCGGCCGGGCCGTGCTTACGGCCGCGGTCGAGTAACCACTGGATGTCAATTGCCACGCTCCTGGGGAAGCGTTTTTGCTTTTGGGCGATGGCCAGCCAGCGGCTCAGGAACAGGTTTTCGGCATAGGGCGTGCCGGCGATACCGTCCTGGCGCGCCAGCCCCAGCGCTGCCAGGGCGCAGAACGCCAGATGGCTAAGCGCTGAGATGATGTTTTCCGGGGAAACGGATGCGGTTTTATCAGTCAATGGTTGCCCTGCCCCTCGACGCAAAGGATTAGTGGCGAATTTGGGCCAGGTCGTCAGCGCTCAGCCCGGTCATCTTCATCACCGCGACGCGATCGAGGCCATTGGCCAGCATGGTGCGGGCAACTTCGAGTTTGCCTTCATTGCGCCCTTTTTCAATACCGCGTTGTTTACCCAACAGGATACCTTTCTGGATACCCTTCTCGATACCTTTTTGTTCAAGCTGTTGTGCGATGATCATCAGTTCCTCCTCATGTTGCGGAACCCGCAGGGCCAGTTCGCGGACAAATGCCTCTGCATTCGCCGATTCACCGGCCTGCATAATATAGTGTATCAGCGAAATCACCTGTGGCGAAGAGAGATAGCCGGCCAGCAGAATGGCGGACAGCCTGTCGGTCAGTTCGGCCAGGTCGCGCTGACGAATATGTTTCTGCAGCAGGGTCAGTGCGGCCATGCTGCGGTGACCCATAATCTCTTCGTCGGGAATGACCGTCACATCAACCAGCGGAAAATCGCCGGTGTACAGTTTCCCGGCCAGCGTCGAATCATCAAACTCCTGCAGCCAGTTGGTCGAGTAAGGGTACGGGCTGCGTTTGCCGGTGTAGAACAGTACCGGAATGACCAGCGGCAGCTTTTTGTGGCCGGCGTCGAGGTGACGCTGCATGGCGGCGACGGCATAGCGAATGAGGCGAAACGCCATGTGCTTATCCGGGCTGGACTGGTGCTCGATAATCTCCTCAGGGAGACATAATCAGTATGTAGGAAGATCTCTAAAAGTGAATGGGCCGTTTTGCCGGGATGATTACATCGGGACTGACTTTTATTAATTAATTTATTTGCTTGATTTTTATATTTATAGTCTATGTGGTAAGGTTTTATAGATATAGAGGAGTGAGATGAAGAAACTGCTCGTCACTTTCACATAATTAAAAGGGTATTTGAATGTTGTAGCTGTGACGAGCGATTTTGTCAGATTCAAATTGTATGTATTCTTTACTTATTTTTTAATACAACCAGCGCCCCGCTTTGGCCGATTCAACCAACATACCGATGGTGAGTGGTCTGAGCGGCTGTTCGGGCACTTTCGAGCCGAGGAATTCTGGAGCAAAATAGTGGGTAAACTCCATGCCGGCCGGATCGACATGCCATATGGCCAGGTAGGTGTTGATCGCATCGTCACCGTCATCCCAACCAATCTTGAGATCTTCCCGCAAACGCGTGTCTAGCGTTACAAAAAATTTCCTCTGAGCAACAACCGTAAGCCTCGGCAAGTTTGTGACGGTAAATCTCATCCCATAAAACATAGATCATGCACAGCAGGGCTTTGGTTAACTCGGTTGTGAACAAGCCATTTTTATTACACCGGCTGACTAATTCATTAATATCCATTCGGGCATGCATCTTCTTGTCCGTTTCCAGATCGGAACCGAGCCACAGGCGTTCCCTCTTGCTGAACCTCATTTTTTTAAATTCTTTACTCTTACTTTCTATACCTGTTACTGAAAAGGTAAGGCAAAATAAATATGCATCACATGAATCTATAAATTTTTCAATGATGGCATAAATGACTTTTTTCTCTCATCTTCAGTGGTTACAAGACCCATGCGAGCTCTTTGCTCTTAGTGCGAATTAAAATTAACCCATTCAGCTCATACACTCATTTCTAGGGCACGGTATCCGTGATACCCGATCTGACGTTTATTCGCCGGGCTGAAGTTCCCGAATACTCGTCAAATCAAGACGGTTTGCACTCCAGACGCCGCTCTGACCGCGGGGCTGGTTTGGGTCAGTCCAGTATGGTTACTCACGTCGGGTCAGTACCCGCTGAACGAATAAGCAACCAGACCTGGTGCCGTCCGTCAGGCTCGCCACATGAAACACCATCAATACCCAAAGAGTTTGATGAGTGCGAAGGCGCCGGGGACAATATCGTAGCATTCGTCGATTTTGTGCCTCTTTCCCATCACCTCACGCAGTTGCGCCAGCAGGCGTTGGCGATCCCAACTGATCGGCAACAATGGCCGATACGGCAGTGCCCTCAGATGGGAAAGGGCCGCGTCAATATCCGTTTCACTGATGACCAGGGTTTGCTTGCGTCTACCAAACAAATACACAATCACGGGGGGGTCAACCATTATCTGTAGTGACCTGCACATTATCTCTCGCCTCACTTCAACGTTATCCCTCTGACATCCCGTTTTCGCCCGGCTTACTGTCACTCACTCGGCCGCTTTTAAACGCAATCTATCATCAGTCGGTGTACCTTGATGAAACCACATCTGCCAATCCGACTTTTCCGTAAGGATCCAAATCGACGAATGTGCTGTGCAACGAATTGCATGACCCTGTGCGCTGCTGGCTGATGCCGTTCAACCTCAAGCGTCTAGATTTGCCTAAACAACTTTGAAAAATGAGTTGAAATTCCCTAATTTTTTAACGTGTTACGTGTCATCTGGCAAACTTCGGCCGCAATCTTTGTACCCGAATGACACTTGTGAAATCTGACTAATCCCTGAATTTTACCGGTTGTTATATCGTCACGTCAGAGAAACCCCTGTTTTACTTTTTTTTTGACGAGCTCTTCCCGATGAATTTGCGCTTTTTTTCGCTCTAGTTGCATGGACCATTTATCAATGTTCCTTGGTAAGTCACGGGTAAGAAAGTCTGGATATTCTTTTTTAAATTCAGCGACTTCAGACAGTTCACTGAGAATGACTTTCAATATCTTAATGACATCTAGATTATGCGTGACAATAAAACGCCTGTAACGACTCTTTCCTATTTCATGCTCAAACAAGTCAAGATACTTACGTGCCGTTCTGAAATCATCTTTCAAAAATCTTTCCAAGAGGTAAACAACTACAGGAACCATCAATGCTTTGATACGTTCTACTTCTTGTGTGATATTTTTTTTAACCCCGGTGGTCACATTATGAAATC
The DNA here is from genome assembly GCF_059740205.1 of Serratia sp. LTN-2. NCBI lineage: Bacteria > Pseudomonadati > Pseudomonadota > Gammaproteobacteria > Enterobacterales > Yersiniaceae > Serratia > Serratia sp. LTN-2. The sequence goes on from NZ_JCAXDO010000036.1 coordinate 14,137, forward strand.
GTGACGCCATGCAAGCTATAGGGTTGAGTACGCGGATGTTTTTATGCGGGGTATATTGAAATCCTTCCAGAGGCAGAAGGAACATGTCGGTGTTAATTTTTAACTTATCACCTTCAAAATCAGTGGGTTCCAAATAGGATGCACTTGATAAAACATCCATGATATTAGGTACTTCTCTATACTCAGAGTCAAAAATCTGCTTGTTGACGAATTTTTTTTCAAGTACGTTTTTACATTACCATCCTTGATATTCTTCATGGGAAGAATAGCCAACGATGGCGGAGTACCATCATTAAATTCTGCAGGAACGTTCAGTGCCGCACAGATTTCCTGAATATCTACTTTTCGTGCAGTAACATCGATATCATTGGATGTTATATATTGTTCAGGAGGGGGGGATTCATAATTATCTTTGTACCAAACAGCCCAATAATGAACGGCTTGTCCGCCAACAGTGATAATAGGAGAACTGAATTTGTCACCATGCCTCATCAGTTCTGCGTTAATAAGGTACAGTTGATCCAGAGGTTCTAAATGTTCAGACATAAAAAAGCCACCTTTAAAAAGATGGCCCATTATCACAAATTCTTGTACTTAAGCAAACGAGAACTTTTTCTGCAATTTTGCTGAAGATTTTAACTGCCCGAACTCTGATTTAGGCTCGAACGGTTTAGCAACACGTTCACCTGCCTCAATTTGGCGCAACTCCACGTCGTAAAGTACGTGTTGCCTCTGTTTGATGTTTCGAGCTGAAGAGTATGCCATCTTATCCACCTGAAAGCAGGAATTTAAAATCCTCTGATATACAAATTATGCTCGTATTTTCGACTACAGTCAAATCTTCGACCGGATCATATGACGCAGGTGTACCCTGCTTCCCGGCATCGTAACTGTCAGGTCCCGAGGTTTCTCCCCCGGTGTATACGATGATGTTCACTGGTTAAATGATAGATGTTATGTTGAGCAGTTGTTACAAGAAATCTTGTGGATCATCCCGTTACGTCTTGCTTTGTTCCACTGCATCGGTTTTCCGCGAGGAAAGCCGACTTGTACAGAAGTTATCCCCAGTTTCTGTGGATAACCCATATATGGTATATTGTGTGCGGTTTTTAACACTGTATAGGGTGTTTTTAACCCCTGGCGGCGGTTTGACGGGCGTCAGCCGCCGCCAGTATTTCGATCCTCCCCTCTCGGTATTTATCCGTTATACTCCAGTTTTACCGATTTGCAGATCCGCGGCAGCAGATTTATTGCGAACGATCACCGTGGCGTTCTCAGGCACAATAGTGACTGAGTTTTCTGCCAGTACCCGCCCTCCTCCGCCAAAATTGGGTAAATCTTCAGCAGACTGCGCTACGTGAAAAATAAATTTTTATCAGGGTCATAGTACTGCAGATTTCACGTAGCGCGATCGGGAGAGAGGCCAGATTCTCCGCTTGTCCGAGGGCCGGTTGGTAGCGAAAGGTGGAGGAATTTTCTGATAGGGCAATGTTGAATTTTCGAGGTGAACGTAGCGCACCTGCGGTGCGAGCACGGCAGCGTTGCTGCCTCAACCGTCTTTAAGCCCCAGCCTCACATCAACA
>NZ_JCAXDO010000037.1:0-15278 GCF_059740205.1 Serratia sp. LTN-2
CAACAAATCCTGGTTGTGCGCGCGGAACAGGATCGCCAATGCGATCGCCACCATCATCAGCAATAGGGTAAACAACGTCTTTTTTTTCATTATGTCAGTTCCCGGAACGGTAAGCGGCGGGCGAGTATTATCATTTCCATATTTCAAATTGCTCCAAAAAACACCATTGCTCTCATGAGGATATCACAAGCACATATCTCCTCTTTTATAACTATAAATTGGATTATGCTTTTAACACTAAAAAGCATCATTTTCGGCTTTTTGGTATGCAGACCTCTGCAATCGCCCTTTAAGCGATCCACTCTCTGATGGACGATGTCATGACTGAAAACACTGCCGTACCGCTGTCGGTACTGGATTTATCGCCAATTCCGCAAGGGGCCAAAGCGCGCGACGCTTTCCACTGTTCGCTGGATCTGGCGCAACACGCCGAACGCTGGGGCTACCAGCGCTACTGGCTGGCCGAGCACCACAACATGACCGGCATCGGTAGCGCCGCCACCTCGGTGCTGCTGGGCTATCTGGCCGCCGGCACCCAAAGCATTCGCCTCGGCTCCGGCGGCGTAATGCTGCCGAACCATGCGCCGCTGGTGATCGCCGAGCAGTTCGGCACGCTGGAATCGCTCTACCCCGGCCGCATCGATCTGGGGCTGGGCCGCGCGCCTGGCACCGATCAGCGCACCATGATGGCCTTGCGCCGCCACCTGTCCGGCGACGTGGATACCTTCCCGCGTGACGTGCAGGAACTGCAAAACTACTTCTGCGATGCGCAGCCCGGCCAGCCGGTGCAGGCGGTGCCGGGCCAGGGGCTGCATGTGCCGCTCTGGCTGCTCGGCTCCAGCCTCTACAGCGCGCAGCTGGCGGCACAGCTCGGCCTGCCGTTCGCCTTCGCTTCGCACTTCGCCCCGGATATGCTGTTCCAGGCGCTGCAGCTGTACCGCGAGAACTTCAAACCGTCCAAACAGCTGGCGCAGCCGCACGCCATGGTGTGCGTCAACGTGATCGCCGCCGACAGCGACCGCGACGCGCGCTTCCTGTTCAGCTCGATGCAACAGCAGTTCATCAATCTGCGCCGCGGTTCGCCCGGCCCGCTGCCGCCGCCGGTGGATAACATCCACGCGCTGTGGACCGCAGGTGAGCAATACGGCGTCGAGCAGGCGCTGCGGATGTCGATCGTCGGCGACGAAAATACGGTGCGCCACGGGCTGCAAACGCTGCTGCGTGAAACCGATGCCGACGAGATCATGGTCAACGGCCAGATCTTCGATCATCAGGCGCGGCTGCGTTCGTTCGAGATTGTCGCCGGGGTGAAAGGCGACATCGTGAAGGGCTAAAAAGCGAAAAGGCGGTGGAAACCCCACCGCCTTGGCGTTAACGCTGAATCAGATAGCGGATGGTCGGCCCGTCCTGTTGAATATCCAGCACCTTGTAGCCGTGGTTGCGCGCATCGAGCGGGATGTTGTTGATCGACTGCGGGCAATCGCTGATCACCTCCAGGATCTCCCCCGGCTTCAGCTGCGGCATCGCCTCCAGCGTCGCCACCGCCGGGTACGGGCAAGGCTCGCCCAGCATGTCCAGCCGGTAGTCCGGCACTATCGTCGTCTCTTTCATGGCATGCTCCTCAAATTCACCACCTGCGCCTCAGGCCGGGCGCGGAAAAAGCGTTTCTCCCACCACAGCATGGCGGCGAAGGCCAGCGCCAGCAGCAGGTAAGTCACCAGCAGGCCGCCGATCGGGCCGAAGGTATCGAGCAGGTTAATCTTGTCGTAGTCGGTCGCCAGCGCCGGCGCCAGGTCGTCCCAGTAATAGGCCAGCAGCGTAGCGCCGATGATGTTGCCCAGCCCCACCCACCAGTAGTGCACCTGCCCTTCCACGGCGCGGTACATCCAGCCGGTCTCGCAACCGCCGGCCAGCACGATGCCGAAGCCGAACAGCAAACCGCCGAGCACCGCATTCGGGCCGGCCCACATGATCTTCGGCGCCACGCCCAGCTGCACATAGCTGAAGATACCGATGGCGCTCACCGCCATGCCGATGATGATGGCTTTCGCCATGTGGGTGCGCCCGGTGATCCACAGATCGCGGAACGCCGAAGTGAAGCAGATCTGCGCGCGCTCGATCAGCAGGCCAAAGCCGATGCCGAACAGCATGGCGATGCCGAGCTTCGGCGCATCGAACAGTGTCCACAGCGACCAGGCCACCGCCAGGCCGAAGATCGCCATGCCCAGCCGGAAACGGCGACGCGCCTGCTCAGGCTTCTGCGTCAGCGGCGCGGCGGCCTTCACCTTTTGCAACTTGATCGGAATGCGGAACATCGGCAGCAGCGTGAATTTGGCGCCGAAGTAGGAGCCGGCGGCGGTCGCCAGCGCGAAGAACCAGGCGTGTAACGAGAACTGCGGAATGCCGGTGAAAAACGCCGCCAGGTTGCAGCCCATCGCCAGGCGTGCGCCGAAGCCGGCGATGATGCCGCCCAGCAGCGCCTGCACGATGCGAATGCGGTGCTGCGGCTGACGCAGTTTGATGTTGTTGGCCCACAGCGCGGCGGCGATGCAGCCGGCGAACATGCCGATGATCATCCGCCCGTCGATGCGCTCCAGCGGCGTGCCCTGCAGGCCGATGACCTTGAAATAGCCCCACTGCTCGGGGTGCAGGCCGAACCACTGCAGCACATGGCCGCCCCAGCGGGTGAACTCGCCGGTCACCGCCCAGAAGGTGCCGGTCATGCCGAAGTAGTAGGTAGAAAGGATCCCGGCGGCGATCACCGCCGGCAGCGGCGCCCAAAAGCGCACCAGGTATTGAGATTTAAACTGCTGCCAACTCATGGCATCTCCCGTGCATATCATCCGTAAGAAAAAACCTTATGAATGATACGCCATTCAGGGGCGTTTGACGGCAACTTTCAGGCATAAAAAAACCAGCCCGCAGGCTGGTTTTTCAGAGCGCTTCACCGCGAACGGCGAATCAGCGATTACGCGTCGCCGAAACGACGACGTGGTGCTGCCGGTGCGCCGTCATCACGGCGTGGCGCCGGCTTGCCGTCACGGTTGTAGTTACCGCCACGACGCTCGCCGCCGTTACCGCCTTCACGACGTTCACCGAAGGAGCGACGCGGGCCGCCTTCGCGACGTTCGCCGTTGAACGGACGACCGTTGCCGCGACGCTCGCCACCGTTGCCACCGTCACGACGCTCGCGACGTTCGAACGGCTGTGCATCGCCCAGCAGCTGCATGTTCATCGGCTTGTTCAGGATGCGAGTGCGAGTGAAGTGATTCAGGATCTCGCCCGGCATACCTTTTGGCAGCTCGATGGTGGAGTGGGAAGCGAACAGCTTGATGTTACCGATGTAACGGCTGCTGATGTCGCCTTCGTTAGCGATAGCGCCAACGATGTGACGAACTTCAACGCCATCGTCACGGCCCACTTCGATGCGGTACAGCTGCATTTCGCCAACGTCACGACGTTCGCGACGCGGACGATCGCCGTCACGGCTGTCACGACGGTCGCCACGATCACCGCGACGATCGTCACGGTCGTTGAACTCGCGGCGCTGACGCGGCTTGAAGACCGGATCCGGCGGCAGGATCAGCGGACGTTCGCCCTGTGCCATTTTCAGCAGCGCTGCGGCCAGAGTTTCCATATCCAGCTCTTCTTCCGGCTGCAGTTTGGTCAGCAGTGCGCGGTACAGGTCCAGATCGCTGCTTTCCAGCTGTTGCTGAACTTTCGCGGCGAACTTGGCCAGACGACGCTCGCCCAGCAGTTCTGCGTTCGGCAGTTCCACTTCAGGGATGGTCAGCTTCATGGTGCGTTCGATGTTGCGCAGCAGGCGGCGTTCGCGGTTTTCCACGAACAGCAGCGCGCGGCCGGCGCGGCCCGCACGACCGGTACGGCCGATACGGTGAACGTAAGACTCGGAGTCCATCGGGATGTCGTAGTTGACAACCAGGCTGATGCGCTCAACGTCCAGGCCACGGGCCGCAACGTCGGTCGCGATCAGGATATCCAGACGACCGTCTTTCAGACGCTCCAGAGTCTGCTCACGCAGCGCCTGGTTCATGTCGCCGTTCAGCGCGGCGCTGCTGTAACCGCTGCGCTCCAGCGCTTCGGCCACTTCCAGGGTCGCGTTCTTGGTACGAACGAAGATGATCGCCGCGTCAAAGTCTTCGGCTTCCAGGAAACGCACCAGCGCTTCGTTTTTACGCATGCCGTAGACCGACCAGTAGCTCTGGCTGATGTCCGGACGGGTGGTCACGCTGGACTGGATGCGCACTTCCTGCGGCTCTTTCATGAAGCGGCGGGTGATGCGACGGATCGCTTCCGGCATGGTGGCGGAGAACAGCGCGGTCTGATGTTCAGCCGGGATCTCAGCCATGATGGTTTCTACGTCTTCGATAAAGCCCATGCGCAGCATTTCGTCGGCTTCATCCAGCACCAGGCCGCTCAGGTTAGAGAGGTTCAGGGTGCCGCGCTTCAGGTGGTCCAGCAGACGGCCTGGGGTACCCACAACGATTTGCGGGCCCTGGCGCAGAGCGCGCAGCTGCACGTCGTAACGCTGGCCGCCGTACAGGGCTACCACGTTGACGCCGTTCATGTGTTTGGAGAAATCGGTCATCGCTTCAGCAACCTGAACCGCCAGTTCGCGGGTCGGTGCCAGCACCAGGATCTGAGGTGCTTTCAGGTCTGCCTGCAGGTTGTGCAGCAGCGGCAGCGAGAACGCTGCAGTTTTACCACTACCGGTCTGTGCCATGCCCAGCACGTCGCGGCCGTTCAACAGGTGAGGAATACACTCAGCCTGGATCGGAGATGGTTTTTCATAGCCCAGATCGTTCAGGGCGGAAATGATTGGAGCAGACAGCCCCAGATCAGCAAAAGAGGTTTCAAACTCAGTCGTCATGTACACGTGCCTCATTAATAATGGCAGCCAGTCTACATAACTCGTCGAGAAAATTTTCAGTCATTTTCATTGAAAAGTGTGAACCGGCTCAAATTAGATTATAAAACGAACAAAAAAGCCCTCGCCCGTTAAGGCGATAACTTTGGTTAAAAACCAATGTCCATCAGGCTGATAGGTGTTCGTCAGCTATTGCTGGTCCGATTCCGATAGGTCGTCTTGCTCTTGGCCCAAAAGCGCCAATTCCAACAATGCATAGCGGTGCTCAACGAAGTTGTGAACGTTGTTAGACACCGTCAGTTTGAACAGCGCCGAAGCGGTGTCCTTGTCCCCCAGACTCAGGTAGTGTTTACCCAAATAGAAGTCAGTTTCACTGAGATGCTCAGCGAGCGAAGTGTTATCCGTTGCATCTGCCTTGAGGCGTTCCATCAGCGTTTTTTCGCTGATCTTGCCCAGGTAGAATTCGACAATATTCCATCCCCATTGCCCTCTGTCCGCTTTGTCATAGCGCTGCTGAAGCGCTACCTCGGCCTTCTTGGGATCGATTTCTCGCTCCACCAGATACAGCCATAACGAACGGAAGGGATCGTTTGGGTCGTCTTGATAAAACGCCTGCAGATCATCCTGCGCCAACGGGAAGCGGCCGCCATAATACAGTGCGATGCCCCGGTTTAAACGCGCGTAATTGTAAGTTGGATCAAGCTCTAGTACAGAATCAAACGCTTCATAGGCAGCATCAAAATTGCCTGCCTGCGTTAAGTAAATGCCCAGGTAGTTGAAAACTTCCGGCATGTCGGGACGTATCGCCAGCGCCTGCGAGAAATCATTGCGCGCTAATGCACGTAACCCGAGGCTATCATACAGCACACCGCGCTCATATAAAAGCTGTGCGCGTTCGTCATCCGTCAGTGCCCGGCTGGCAAGAATTTGTTCCATGCGCGCCAGGATCACTTCCTGCTGCAACGTTGGCTGCAACGGGATTGCCAAAACTTCGTCTTTACGCCAATCATGGTTGCTGCATCCTGCCAGCATGAGTGCTGTCGCAACGTAACACCAGCGCAAGAAAGGCTTCATTTCCCACTCCCGAAGACAAACATTGGATGAACGTCCTGTCCTCCGTTTGCTAAAACGCGGGCATCCTACCCGCGCGATACGAACAGCTCCCAACCCCATGGCGGGGAGCTGTAAAACTATCTATACAGTTATTCTGCTTCAGGCGCAGGTGAACCTGCTTCCGGCGCCATCGCTTCTTTGATGCTCAGACGCACGCGGCCCTGACGGTCAACTTCCAGTACCTTAACCGGCACTTCCTGACCCATCTGCAGATAGTCGGTCACTTTCTCGACGCGCTTGTCGGCGATCTGAGAAATGTGCACCAGACCTTCTTTACCACCGCCGATAGCGACGAACGCGCCGAAATCAACGATACGGGTCACTTTACCCTGGTAAATACGGCCCACTTCGATCTCTGCCGTGATCTCTTCGATACGACGGATAGCGAATTTCGCCTTCTCACCGTCGGTCGCTGCGATTTTAACTGTACCATCATCTTCAATTTCGATGGTAGTGCCAGTCTCTTCGGTCAGCGCGCGGATAACGGAACCGCCCTTACCGATCACGTCTTTAATCTTATCCGGGTTGATGCGGATAGTATGAATACGCGGTGCGAATTCGGAGATATCGCCGCGCGGGGTGCTGATAGCCTGTTCCATTACGCCCAAGATGTGCAGACGCGCGCCCTTGGCCTGGTTCAGAGCCACCTGCATGATTTCGCGGGTGATGCCTTCGATTTTGATGTCCATCTGCAGCGCGGTGATACCGTCGCGGCTACCGGCCACTTTGAAGTCCATGTCGCCCAGGTGATCTTCGTCACCCAGAATGTCGGACAGAACCACAAAGTTATCGGCTTCTTTCACCAGGCCCATCGCGATACCCGCAACGGCGGCCTTGATTGGCACACCGGCGTCCATCAGCGCCAGAGACGCGCCGCACACGGAAGCCATGGAAGAAGAACCGTTGGATTCGGTGATTTCAGACACCACGCGAACCGTGTACGGGAAATCTTCCGGTTTAGGCATCATAGCCAATACGCCGCGTTTCGCCAGGCGACCGTGACCGATTTCACGACGCTTAGGAGAACCGACCATGCCGGTTTCGCCTACGGAGTACGGAGGGAAGTTGTAGTGGAACAGGAAGCTGTCGGTCTTCTCGCCCATCAGCTCGTCCAGGTTCTGGGCGTCGCGCGCGGTGCCCAGGGTCGCGGTAACCAGCGCCTGAGTTTCGCCACGGGTGAACAGCGCGGAACCGTGGGTGCGCGGCAGTACGCCGGTGCGCACGTCCAGGCCACGGATCATGTCTTTTTCACGGCCGTCGATACGCGGCTCGCCACGCAGTACGCGGCTGCGCACCACGTTCTTCTCGACGTTGCCCAGGATGTCCTGGATTTCGCCGGCGTCCAGCGTTTCGTCCTGCGCCAGCAGGGTTTCAACTACGCTGTCTTTGATCGCGTCAACCTGAGCGTAACGCTCTTGTTTTTCGGTGATGTGGTAAGCGTCGCCCAGGCGAGCTTCGGCCAGTTCAGCCACGCGCGCGTGCAGCGCTTCGTTGACCGCTGGCGCCTGCCAATCCCACTTCGGTTTGCCGGCTTCGGCAACCAGAGCGTTGATGTTCTCGATAACCACTTGCTGCTGGTCGTGGCCGAATACCACGGCGCCCAGCATCTGATCTTCGCTCAGCACGTCCGCTTCGGATTCAACCATCAGCACCGCACCGGCAGTACCGGCAACCACCAGGTCCAGACGGCTTTCTTTCAGCTCGTCGGTCGTCGGGTTCAGCACGTACTGATCGTTGATGTAACCTACGCGCGCTGCGCCGATTGGGCCGTTGAACGGAATACCGGACAGGCTCAGGGCGGCAGAGGCACCGATCATCGCAACGATGTCCGGGTTCACCTGCGGGTTAACGGAAACCACGGTCGCGATCACCTGAACTTCGTTCAGGAAATTGTCCGGGAACAGTGGACGGATCGGACGGTCAATCAGACGGGAAGTCAGGGTCTCGCCTTCGCTCGGACGGCCTTCGCGACGGAAGAAGCTGCCCGGGATACGGCCGGCGGCGTAGGTACGCTCTTGGTAGTTAACGGTCAGCGGGAAGAAGCTCTGGCCCGGCTTGGCTTTCTTCTGGCCAACAACGGTAACGAAGACGGCGGTGTCATCCATGCTCACCATAACGGCGGCAGTGGCCTGACGAGCCATCATACCGGTTTCGATGGTGACGGTATGCTGGCCATACTGGAATTTGCGAATGATCGGTGTCAGCAAAATTATATCCTTGATTAGCGGCGCGCAATCGCATTGACGACTCGACACGCCTGTGACTCGATTTGCCTTCTCACTACATCCTCGCGACTAATGACAATCCTTATCTCAGGCGGGAGATAAAGCCTCTCATTAGCCGCGCGAACCTCTGTAACGGAAGAACCTGTTTGGAAACATCAGTAATACATTAACCTGATTTGCTTATGCTTCCTAGAAGAAAGGGGCCAAAATAGGCCCCTTTCCACTGAAACTTGCTAGATTAGCGACGCAGACCCAGACGCTCGATCAGGCTGGTGTAACGTGCTACATCTTTACGCTTCAGGTAGTCCAGCAGCTTACGACGCTGAGAAACCATACGCAGCAGACCACGACGGCTGTGGTGATCTTTTTTGTGCTCGGAGAAGTGGCCTTGCAGATGGTTGATCTGCGCAGTCAGCAGGGCAACCTGAACTTCGGTAGAACCGCTGTCGTTAGTACCACGACCGAAATCAGCTACGATTTGAGCTTTAGCTTCAACACTTAGAGACATTGTAATACTCCAGATTATAGATAATAAAAACAGGCGCCGATCTCTAATTCAGCAACCCAATGCATAAGCTGCGCCATTCTACTCTTAGCGCAGTGCGATCGCAAGGCGACGCAGTGCCCCGCCGTCAGTCGAAATGTTCGACCACCAGGCGGCGCGGCGCCACGCGACCATCCTCGGCGATGTCGCCAACGCCGATGAATTTCCGCTCTTCACCCTCGGTGATACGCACCATACCGGAGGCCGGCGCACCGGCCACCTGCACCGGCTGCCCCTGCTTGACGTAGCCCGCCACCACCGGCAGCAAATTCACTTCCGGATAGTTCTCAACCGGGCTGTCCATCGGCATCAGCAGCGGATCGAGCAGCTCGCCGGGGGCGATCGCTTGTTCCTGCGCCTGCGCCAGCAAGGCGTTCAGCTGTTCCAGCGTCACCATGCGCGCGATCGGGTAAGTCGCCACCTGCAGGCGACGCAGATAGATCACGTGCGCGCCGCAGCCCAGCAGCTCGCCGAGATCGTCGGTGATGGTGCGGATGTAAGTGCCTTTCGAGCAGTGGATCTCCAGCTCCAGCTCATCCCCTTCCCAGCGGATAAACTGCAGCTCGTACACCGTGATGCTGCGCGCTTCGCGCGGCACTTCAATCCCCTGGCGCGCATACTCGTAGAGTTTCTTGCCCTGGTATTTCAGCGCCGAATACATCGACGGCACCTGCTGGATGTCGCCGCGGAAGGTGTCCAGCGCCGCGTCGAGCTGCGCCTGGGTGAAGTTCACCGGGCGCTCCTGCACGATCTGACCGTCGGCGTCCGAGGTATCGGTACGCTGCCCCAGCTTGGCGATCACCCGATAGCGCTTGTCGGAATCGAGCAGATATTGCGAAAACTTGGTCGCTTCACCCAGGCAGATAGGCAACATGCCGGTCGCCAGCGGATCGAGCGCGCCGGTGTGACCCGCCCGGTTGGCGTTGTACAGGCGCTTTACTTTTTGCAGCGCATCGTTGGACGACAAACCCTGCGGCTTGTCCAGCAACAGCACGCCGTGGATATCACGGCCGCGGCGACGAGGGCGACTCATCAGTCCTCCTTGTCATCGCCTGAGGCGGAACGGCGCTCGGCGTCGTTCTTCACCACATTGGTCACCAGGTTGGACATGCGCATGCCTTCCACCAGGGAGTTATCGTAGGCGAAGGTCAGCTCCGGCACCACGCGCAGGCGCATCGCTTTGCCCAGCAGGGTGCGGATGTAACCGGAAGCGTCTTGCAACGCTTTGATGCCGTTGTTGACCAGATCCGGATCGTGGTTCTCGGTCAGCACGTTCAGGAAGGTGACGTAAACCTTGGCGTACGCCAGATCACGGGACACTTCCACGCCGGAAACGGTCGCCATGCCGACGCGCGGATCTTTCACTTCACGCTGCAGAATGATCGCAATCTCTTTCTGCATCTCTTGCGCCACGCGTTGACCGCGGCTGAATTCTTTTGCCATTTTGGATTCTCCAGACAAATCGGGGGGCACAAAGGCCCCCCGTAAACAGATATAAGCAGATGTGCAATCGTTAAGCGATGGTGCGTTGGATCTCAATGATCTCGAACACTTCGATCATGTCGCCGACGCGCACGTCGTTATAGTTCTTAACGCCGATACCACATTCCATGCCGTTACGGACTTCGTTAACGTCATCTTTGAAGCGGCGCAGGGATTCCAGCTCGCCTTCATAGATAACCACGTTGTCGCGCAGTACGCGGATTGGGTTGTGACGCTTGATGGTCCCTTCGGTAACCATACAGCCGGCGATAGCGCCGAACTTAGGCGATTTGAACACGTCGCGCACTTCGGCCAGGCCGATGATCTGCTGCTTGTATTCCGGCGCCAGCATACCGCTCATCGCCTGCTTCACTTCGTCGATCAGGTTATAGATCACGGAGTAGTAACGCAGATCCAGGCTTTCCGCTTCGATCACGCGGCGCGCAGAAGCGTCGGCACGCACGTTGAAGCCCAGGATGATGGCGTTGGAAGCCGCAGCCAGCGTCGCGTCGGTTTCGGTGATACCACCTACGCCGGAGCCGACAATCTTCACCTTCACTTCGTCGGTGGAGAGTTTCAGCAGCGAGTCGCTGATCGCTTCGCAAGAACCCTGAACGTCGGATTTCAGTACGATGTTCAGCTCGGACACTTCGCCGTCGGTCATGTTGGCGAACATGTTTTCCAGCTTGGACTTCTGCTGACGCGCCAGTTTGACTTCGCGGAACTTGCCCTGACGATACAGCGCCACTTCACGCGCTTTCTTCTCGTCACGCACTACGGTCGCTTCGTCACCCGCTGCAGGCACGCTGGACAGACCCAGGATTTCCACAGGGATAGACGGACCGGCGGAGGTCACTTCACGGCCCAATTCGTCGCGCATCGCACGCACACGGCCGTATTCGAAGCCACACAGGACGATGTCGCCCTTGTTCAGCGTACCTTCCTGAACCAGCACGGTAGCCACTGGGCCACGGCCTTTATCCAGGAAGGACTCGATCACTACGCCGCTCGCCATGCCGCTGCGTACCGCTTTCAGTTCCAGAACTTCGGCCTGCAGCAGGATAGCCTGCAGCAGTTCGTCGATACCGGTACCGGCTTTCGCGGACACGTGTACGAACTGCGCTTCGCCGCCCCACTCTTCCGGCATAACGCCGTACTGAGACAGTTCCTGCTTAACGCGGTCCGGATCGGCTTCCGGTTTGTCGATTTTGTTAACCGCAACCACCAATGGCACCTGCGCCGCTTTCGCGTGCTGGATAGCTTCGATGGTCTGTGGCATCACGCCGTCATCAGCCGCCACCACCAGAACCACGATGTCAGTTGCCTGAGCACCGCGAGCACGCATCGAGGTAAACGCGGCGTGGCCCGGGGTATCCAGGAAGGTGATCATGCCGTTCTCGGTTTCTACGTGGTAGGCACCGATGTGCTGGGTAATGCCGCCGGCTTCGCCCGCCGCCACTTTAGTGGAGCGGATGTAGTCCAGCAGAGAGGTTTTACCGTGGTCAACGTGGCCCATGATGGTCACGACCGGCGCACGCGGTTCAGCCGCAGCGCCCGTATCACGGTCGCTCATCAGCGCTTCTTCCAGCTCGTTTTCACGACGCAGGATAACTTTGTGGCCCATCTCTTCGGCAACCAGCTGTGCGGTTTCCTGGTCGATAACCTGGTTGATGGTGGCCATGGCGCCCAGCTTCATCATCACTTTGATGACCTGAGAACCTTTTACCGCCATCTTGTTGGCCAGCTCGGCCACGGTGATGGTTTCACCGATCACCACGTCGCGGTTAACCACCTGCGCCGGCTTGTTGAAGCCCTGCTGCAGAGCGCTAGGCTTGCGTTTGCCGCCTTTACCGCCACGGGTAACGGCGCGCGCTTCTTCGCGATCCGCTTTGGATTCGGACAGCTTGTTGCCTTTCTTCTGCTTGGTGGCTTTGCCGCCGCGGGTGCGGCTGCGACGATCGCCTTCAACTTTGGCGTCGTTTTCGTCTTCAGCGGCACGGGCGTGCTGAGAGGTGGTCACGTGATAGTCGGCGCTTTCAACCGCAGCGCTTGCCGCGTCGGCCTGGGCCCACTTCTCGCCGTTCTCTTCGGCCATGCGACGGGCTTCTTCCGCCACGCGCTTGGCTTCCTCTTCAACCTTGCGGCGCACTTCCTCTTCCGCTTTACGTTTCAGTTCAGCGGCTTCGGCTTCACGGCGTGCTTTTTCCGCCTGAGCTGGCTTGGTCATTTCGTCGGTATGTTGATTGGTCACTTTTTCTTTTTCCGCTGAATTACGCTTAGCAATCTCCGCGGCCTCACGTTTGGCTTGCTCTTCGGCTGCGCGCTTCGCTTCCGCTTCGCGTTTTGCGAGCTCTTCCGCTTCACGCCGTGCCTGCTCTTCCGCTTCACGCTGTGCCTGCTCTGCCGCTTCAGCCAACTGGGCTTCCTGCGTATCGCGATTTACATAAGTGCGTTTCTTGCGGACCTCAATTTGCACCGATTTACTTTTACCGCCGGTGCTCGGGATATTCAAGGTGCTGCGCGTTTTGCGCTGCAAAGTGAGTTTACCCGGCGCGCTGCCGTGTTCACGGTTCAGGTGCGCCAGCAATGTTTCTTTTTCTTGCTGGGTAACAGAGTCCGACTCGGACTTGTTGATCCCTGCATCAGCAAACTGCTGTACCAGGCGATCAACCGGAGTCTGAATCTCTGCTGCCAGCGATTTTACGGTTACATCTGTCGTCATGCTGTTCCTTCCTGCTACAGTTATTACGCGTTGTCGCCAAACCAACAGATATTGCGTGCAGCCATGATCAGCTCGCCGGCTTGCTCATCGCTAAGCCCTTCAATATCAGCCAGATCGTCAACACCCTGCTCGGCAAGATCTTCCAGCGTACAAACCCCACGCGCGGCCAGTTTAAAGGCCATGCTGCGCTCAAGACCCGGCAGGTTGAGCAAATCGTCGGCCGGTTTGTTGTCGCCCAGGCTTTCTTCTTGTGCCAGGGCCAGCGTGGTCAATGCAGCTTTGGCGCGTTCGCGCAATGCTTCAACCGTATCTTCATCCAGACCGTCGATTTCCAACAGCTCTTTGATCGGCACGTAGGCCAGCTCTTCCAGCGTGGAGAAGCCTTCTTCAACCAGTACGGTGGCGAAATCTTCGTCGATATCAAGATACTTGGTGAAGGTATCAATAGCGGCATGAGCCTCGGCCTGGTGCTTGGCCTGCAGGTCGTCCGCCGTCATCACGTTCAGTTCCCAACGATCGTCGCCGCGGTGTTGTTTCAGCAGCTGGGAAGCCAAACGCACGTTTTGGCCGTTACGGCCGATCGCCTGCGCCAGGTTGCTGGCTTCAACGGCGATATCCATGGTGCAGTTATCTTCGTCTACCACGATCGACGCGACGTCTGCCGGCGCCATGGCGTTGATGACGAATTGCGCAGGGTTATCATCCCACAGGATGATGTCGATACGTTCGCCGCCGAGCTCGCTCGACACGGCCTGAACGCGCGCACCGCGCATGCCTACGCAAGCGCCGACCGGGTCGATGCGCTTGTCGTTGGTTTTCACTGCAATTTTCGCGCGGGAGCCAGGATCGCGGGCTGCCGCTTTAATTTCAATCACTTCTTCGCCGATTTCCGGCACTTCGATGCGGAACAGTTCTTTCAGCATTTCCGAGCTGGAACGGCTGACGAACAGCTGCGCGCCGCGAGCTTCAGGACGCACGGCGTACAGTACGCCGCGAATGCGGTCGCCCGGACGGAAGTTTTCGCGCGGCAGCATGTCTTCACGGCCAATCACCGCTTCGGCGTTGTTGCCCAGATCCAGCGCGATGCTGTCGCGGTTCACTTTCTTCACCACGCCGGTGACGATCTCGCCTTCGTGTTCACGGAAAGCGTCGACCACCATCGCACGCTCGGCTTCGCGCACTTTCTGCACGATAACCTGCTTGGCGGTTTGGGTGGTGATACGGTCGAAGGTCACGGATTCGATCTGATCTTCGACGTAGCCACCGAGCTCGATGCTCGGATCTTCAAACTGAGCGGCTTCCAGCGTGATTTCACGCGTTGGCTGAGTCACTTCGTCTACGGCGACCCAACGGCGGAAGGTATCGAAATCGCCGGTTCTGCGGTCAATGCTGACGCGCACGTCGATTTCCTGCTCGTATTTTTTCTTGGTTGCGGTGGCTAATGCAGTTTCCAGCGCTTCGAAAATCTTCTCACGCGGAAGGGATTTTTCATTGGAAACTGCTTCAACAACAGCCAGAATCTCTTTGTTCATCCTAGTTGCCTCTTCCAAACTTTAAAAGTGGGGTACCAGGTTCGCTTTCTGGATGTTGCTCAGCGCGAACACTTCATCTTTCCCTTCCACAGTAACCGTGATCATCTCGCCTTCGACAGACTTGATAATACCCTGCCACTTGCGACGGTTCTGTACCGCCATGCGCAGGACCAGGCTGACTTCTTCACCGAGGTAACGCGTATAGTGTTCTGCGGTGAACATCGGGCGATCAAGGCCAGGAGAGGAGACTTCCAAGTTGTAAGCGACCGTGATTGGATCTTCGACGTCCAATACAGCGCTGACCTGGTGGCTGACATCAGCGCAATCATCAACATTGATGCCGTTGTCACTATCAATATAGATGCGGAGCGTCGATTGGCGCGCACGAATGAATTCGATGCCTACAAGCTCAAAGCCCAACGCTTCTACGGGTGCCGAAAGCATCTCTGTTAACTGTTGCTCTAATGTGGACAAGCCCACCCCCAAGACATAAAAAAAGGGCTAAATAGCCCAGTGATTCTGTTGCCAAATAACAAAAAACCCCGAAAAATCGGGGCTTTATGCAACTGGACCCTGTTTGCCGCTAGGCGGCCTCGGTACAACTTTCGAGCAAGTGTCATTTTCAAATGTTGATCGAGAAAAGCGGGTTTCAATCGAAAAGTGTATTTGAAAATAAACACTTAAAGGAAAGTGGTTGCGGGGGCCGGATTTGAACCGACGACCTTCGGGTTATGAGCCCGACGAGCTACCAGGCTGCTCCACCCCGCGTCCG
>NZ_JCAXDO010000038.1:0-13324 GCF_059740205.1 Serratia sp. LTN-2
CGATCATTCCCTTTGCCGCCGCCGTTGATCTCGTATTTTTGCGTGATCTCGGTCATGACCTTGTTGTTGTCAAGCCAGAAACCAGGGGGGATTTGGCCGCGACGGACCGCCGTAAAGACAGCCAGCGGAAGGGTATAGTCTGCCGCCGGGTTTTTGCCGGCATAGCGCCCATCCGAAATGCTGGCATTATTGCCAAAATTCTGGCCGGCCGGCGGTTTGGCAGCATCGATGATGGAATTCAGTACGCGGGTTGCACCGCCCGCACCATCATCCACTAACGATGAATTTTCATAGTTCATGACGACCCCGTTCATCGTTGCGTGGCCCTCGGCATTGATAATGACTTTGCCATACCGGGAGACAAGCACATCGCCGGGCTGCATGACCTGCCAGCTGACAGTACCACCACTGCCACCGCCGCTGTCGCCCCCGTTACCCGTGGGGCCAGTAGGGCCAGGTCGGCTGGGACGATCGCCGGTCACCGTCATGCTGTCGCCATCATCCGGTGAATGATAAGTAAATTTGGTATTTGCATTAAAAAGCATGGGCTATCTCCGTTGATTAATACTGTACAAATGCACAGTTAAATCGACTGTATAGACCGCGTCTGCCGGGGACAACCCCATGGAGGGCACTCTCGTTTGTACTAAGGCTGGTACAACAGGCGTTGTGGTCGAGTACAACCTAATCAGTCCCAGGAAGATCCGGGACCAGGGGTTTTCGGATCTGAATGAGAAAAACCGAGAAAAGGTAATAAATATCTTGCGTTGGTAATACATTTAGCTCAAAGTAATACATGAAAGAGAGTGGCGTTTACATTCAATTTTGTTGGAAATTTTATTTTTTAGCTTAAACAGTCAAAGAGGTGATTATCTTGAACATTCATACTCCATCTGAACAAAACGAGTCCCAGGGGACGGTATCGGTCTCACTCAAGGGTATCCCGACCGATCAGGGCCAGGCGCTGAAGGAAGTGGCCAAAGCACGAGACATTAACCAGTCAGCGCTGCTGCGTGAGATGGTCAATGCCAGCATGGGCAGCATTATCCACGTATTCTGCCTCAAGAGTCCGCTGGTCGCCTCCCTGGATCAGGATATTGCCCAGTATAACGGCAGTCTTGTTCTGCCTGCCTGGAACGCGGCTCCGCCGGCTCCCCAGTTCGAAGCCGCCTACCGCGATCTGCTGGGTATCCGCACGGAAGATGACCTGACCCGTATTCTGCTCCGCAATGCACAGTACCTCCGCATGCGAACCAGCCAGGTGATGCCGCGGGGGCAACAGTTCTACGGCGGCACAGCGCTGTATTTTGCACTGTTCTGTGATGTCGCCCGTCGTGATGACCAGACGATTGAAGCGTTCTGGGCCAGCATTGCCCGCTTCTGGGGGCAATGGTATCGCCGGCAGGATTATTACCAGCAGATCAACCAGCTGCGCGACATGCTGAGTCTGGAGCCGGCGAACGGTCTCAGTGAGGCTCATGCGGTGGGCCTTTACAGCCGGGTATCCGTGTTTCAGGACGAAAGCGGCCAGCAGGGACTCAGTCAGGTCTTGCTGACGCTGCGCACCGAGAATACGCGGGCTCTGCCGGCAGGCGCATTCGATCAGTTTGAGCTGCCGTACTGTAATGGCCAGATCCTGACGCCCGATCCAGGCTACGGCGCCCCGAAGATTTTCCCCAACAATGCCCTCGGCATGGGGTTCCGTTTCCGGGAAGGAGCCTGCTCTTTACACTGCTACACGGTGGAGGACGCCCGGATCGGCGCCACCCAGACACTGACGGAAGTGGCCGAAGCGCTCGTCAGTAACGTTGATGCTCCCCTGCGAGCCTATGCTGCAACCCTTCCTGTCACTACTCGCTAAACTCGAGGCCCAGGCCGCTGCGGCGGCCTTTCTTCCTAATTGAGACCGTTGTTTCCAACCGTTTACAGGCGAAAAGGTTTTGCTCCAGCAAGTCACTTTCGTCGTTGAAACCCGTGTGTTTGAGTTTACTTATGATGCGCGAAGGAGAAACACACCGGCCGCAGCATCGGCCGGTCAGTTCCGGTTATGACCAAAGCGGCGCGTCAGCAACACCCGTTTCCAGTGCGCCTCACGCCGGTCAATCTCTCCCTCTTCGCAGTTCAGCCCCATGACCTCAAGCACAGAAAATTTGACCTGATCTAACCGCGGACCCGCGAGATCGCCGAATGCCTCCTTCAAGCCGGCATTGCCGCCATGCCCGGTTCGCAGATAGCTCATCCAGCGTCCCCACACCCCCTCCGCGCCATCCGCTTTACCCACATACAGCTTCCCGCCCTCCTCATCGGTCAGCAGGTATATCCCCTTGACGTCAGAAAGCGCGCGGATCCACGACCGGTTATCTTCCCGGAGGATCAACCCGAGGGTCCGCAGGTCAATGCACACCTCCCGGTAGCCCGGAAAGCGGCCCAGGGTGCGGCGGGTGGGGGAGATGTCGGTGATCGCCAAATACCGGGCCACAGCCTCCCCCCGCCGGACAAACGCCCGGGCACTGGCCGTCAGCGCCCGTGACACATGAAGCCGGCCGGCATACTCGCTCAGGGCAGTGACAGGCGTCAGCGCATAGCGGTAATAGGCCTCATTACGTCCACTGACAGGCTCCATCACGCACGGCAACTCACCGGTCTCATAGGTTCCGGCGTACATCCAGCGCTGCTTGTTCTCCGTCTGGATCAACGAAACCACATACGGGCGGCTGAATACCTTTTTCTTTTGCCAGCACTGCCATTCATCGAAAGTGCCGTGTTCAAACTCGGTCAGCGGATCTTCGTCGTAATCGTTTATCGACGCGAAATGGACGTGGCAACGATCGGGGCTTAAATCGGGCAAAACGAGCGTCAGGTAGCTGAATAAATCCATATTATTTACATCCTTAAATGGACCGAGCAGATAAGCGCCTCCGAGTGTTTTCACTGTTCGACGGCGGCCGCCCGATCCTGCCCCATACGGGCAACCAAGGGAGACGGACAGTCAGGGCTGGGAGGGGGCAGGCACGCGATGTTGCAGGCGCCGCGTCTCTTCCTGATCCCGGTATTCACTTGCCTTTTGTATCATTTCCGCCGTTGGCTCCGGTAGGTTTCCAAAAAACTCCTTAAACCGGATACCGATCGAGTTCAGCGAAACACTGTCCGTTCGGGCCGTTTTGAGGTTGGTGTAAATCAGGCGGGTAAGCGGCTTGGTCAGCTCTTTCTCCTCCATAAAGCGCTTGAAGGTCCACAGATAGATATCAACCAGCTCCAGCCCGGCACTCTGGGTTCCGGACTGGAAAATCAGCGGCTTCTCCGGCATGTTCTTCATGTTCATCACCGGCAGGCCGGGTCCCAGCTCCCACGGCTGCTCGCGGATCTGACGATAAAAGACGCTCAGCTCCCGCTGGGTGGTGTTGAACTGCGACTGCTGATCCACAATGATATTGGCCTTGCGGTTGGGCGCCCCCAGACGGGAACAAATTCCGTGCAGGACGGACTGGAATCCAATCATGTTGGGCATGATCTGCAGCTTTTGCTTACCGGTTTTGCAGTTGTAGCTCAGCTCGTCAAAGTTGACCATCGCCCAGGACAGGGCATCGGTAATAATTTCAACTGATCGGGCGTCACCCAAAGCATCGACTCACTGAAGCAAAACACCACAGACCTCGCTGAAAAGCGTGGATGAACGTTCATCATGGGGCTCAAGGCGGGCGCGCCACGCTTTTTCAGCCAGCACGTCATCAAAAAGATTTGCCAGATTCAGTAGCAACGGATAGCGCAGCGGAGTCCAGTAAGCCGTCCAGGGCACCACCGGGTTCATGCCCTGATCGAACACCTGATCAAAGAATGAAATGATGGCGTGATCGCGTTTGACCACCTGCCAGATATCAAACCGTATCCGGTGCTTCTTCTGCAGGATAAGCAGCGTATCGTCCACCTCACCAAGACGGTGTATGCCCAGTTCTGCGGCATGCAGGCGCTGTACCTTCAGTTTTTACGCAAAGCAGCAAGCCCTGCTTCGGCAACCTTGTCCAGGTCGTCCGGCGAAGAAAGCACGCCGTAAGAAAGCACCGGCTGAGTAGGGTCAAAAAGGTTCGGGCCGGTATGGCCGGTTTCATCTACATAAAAGTGCATTCAAGATCCCTTTATCTGTCAGTCTGAAGCGAAACAGTATTATTAACGCGAATGTAAAACCACCCAGTCATTGGGTGCAAGGGATCCGCTTATGGTCTTTTTCGGATCTGCGACGCAAAAACGCCGACCGCCGCCCGGAGCTTCGCTAGCAGGCCGGAAGGACTGTTAGCAACTTGTCACTTCAGCTATCCCAGAAAAATAAAGCTATCTGTTTTTTGCATATCATTGTAATCAACATTTATGCTTTATAGGATATTGCTATCATCACAATATACTTTTATGACAGCAGGACACCGCCATGCTAAGCCAGATGAACCTCCGCTTTCCAAAATCCCTGATCGCCGCCCTGAAAAACCGCGCCGCCGCCGAAGCGGTGCCGGTCAACACCCTGGCCGAACGTCTGCTGCAGCAAACGCTGGCCACCTCGGTCGCCGGCGACGAATACCGCGCGCTCTGCGCGGCGCCGTACATCACCCTCGGCCAGCTGTACCGCAAGGTCGTGCGCGCGGAAACCGTCGACGGCCAGGCGCTGAGCCGCGCCGAACTGCGCTGGCTGTTCGCCCAGGCGCAGATCGCCTACCGCGATGGCCGCGGGCCGGTCAACCGGGCGCCGCTGTCCGCGCTGCTGCTGATCACCGATGCGCTGCTGGAGACGGCGGTGGGCGGCGGGCTCGATGTCGATCCCCACTATTATCGGCGTACCTTCGGCCTGCGCGGCGAGGACTGGCTGCAGGCGCTGCGTGACCGCTTTACGGCGACACGCACCCCGCCGGCCGGCAGCGCCGAATTCTTCGCCCGGCCGCTGGCCAGCGGCGTGCTGAACCTCGATGATTTCAGCGACGAGGCGCTGGCCCGCGCCTGCACCCCGGTGCGGCTGCGGGCGATCTTCCCGCTGGCGGTCGCCGCGCAGCGCGCCGACGATCCGGCGCTGGCCGAGTATCTGGCGCTGACCGCGCCCTTCGTGGAGCGCCTGCAGCTGATCGCCGTCGCCGGCGAGCTCCGCGCCACGGTGGAGATCGTCGCCGGGCAGGGCGCCTATCCCGGCGCCGACGACAGCCTGCCGCCGTTCCTGTCCCTGCATATCGGCGGCGCGGTCTTCCAGTCGACCTTCGGCTGGCCGGTGTTCGCCGAGCTGCGCCGCCTGCTGCGCGCGCGTCAGGACGGCGATCGCACCCGCAGCTATCAGGGGCGGCATGTCTCGCTGCATGTGCCGGAGAGCGGCGACATCGGTCTGGTGCTGCCGAATTTGCGGCTGCGGCTGGCGCCGGACACCTTCACCGCGCTCGAGGCCGAGCTGCTGACGCAGCTGGAGCACCCGGCGGCCGCCGCGGCGCTGGCCGAGCTCGCCGCGTTGTACGGGGATCTGTGAAACCATGAAATTTTCGCTGCTGGAAAATGCGCTGGACTCGGTGGAAACCGGCTTAGATCACTTCTATCAGGCGGTACGCGGGAACAACAACCGCGATCACAAGCGCTGCCTGCTGGATCTGTTTCAGGGCGCGGAGCTGCTGCTGAAGGCGACGCTGACCCGCCTCGATGACACCCTGATCTTTGATCCCCGATCGATAAAAAAGGTGTGCGGCGATCGGCGACCGACCGAGCAGGAGCTCTATCGCTGCCTGTCGGTGAATATCCCGGAGCTGCGCAGACTGGTGATAGAACATTATCCGGCGGACTTCAACCCGGACGGGATGAAGCTACTGAGTACGCTGGCGCTGGAGCGCAACAAGATCCAGCATTTCGCCATTGAGATAGATCCCAAACACCTGGCCAGACTGCTGCGCGAACTGTACCGGGAAATCTACAAGCCGGCGTTCGCCATTCTGCAGTTGGATGACGCCGAGCTGACCACATATGACTCGGTGATAAAAGAACAAATCGTTGCGTTTGAGCGTCAGTTTCTGGATATCGATGTCGAGGACGAATACCACCTGGCCATGTGTCCGGCCTGTGAAAGCTGGTCGCATTTCATTCTGTATCGTGGCGAAAGCTTCCCCGTTGAAACCTACTGCACCTGCTGCGACTTCAGGCTGACCAATCTCAGGCCCGAAAATTACCATTTGTGCCCGGATTGCGGGGCGGGCAGCGTTATCTACCTGCCAGAACGCCAAAAGGGAGCCTGTTTGTGGTACAAATGCGCCTACAGCAGTTTCGACGGATTTTTGGCGATGGCACCCTGTGACTGCGGCGGGTATAGGATTGAGGACGCATGCAGGGATTGTGAGGACGATTGAGCAGTCAACCAGCCAACTATGAATAAATCCGCAAGTTAAGTGCATTGGTTATAAAATACGCCTGACCTGTAATCACTCCTGTTTCCCAGACCGACCCGGTTGGACTTGAGATCCATTTTTCAACAGACCGGGCTCAACGTCTGGTGAGGGAGATACCGCCCAATCAGGCCAACGGTTGGCCTGTCACCAAGAGAAAATAATGAGAAGAGAATTTCAGCCTTACGACCGGGAGCTTCCTGCCGACGCAGACTACAAAATGGAAGCCATCCATCAGCGAGATAAAGACAATTTTGAATCCCTGGAAAAGTGGCTTTACCTGGGTGCTGATAGCAAAAACGCCAGCTATGCCAAGATAGGCATAACGATGGGCAATTTGGCATCCAGATCATACAGCTCATGCAACCCCGGCTATTATCTGTTCTGCGCCTTTAAATGCACAGCGCGCACAACACAAGCCCAGCTCGAAGACATTGAGCGTAGCGTTCTGGACTATCTTGACGGTGAGTTCACCCGGGAGGATGGAACAACGAAGCGGGAACCCCATTTCGAATCAGGGCGTATATCAGAGTGTTATTACGATATTGATTTTAATGAGCTATTCTGGCATCTCCACCATCACTTGTTTAAAAAACACACTAATCATTTTATCATCGGCTGTTTGGACGGTTACGAAGGTGATTTTCTGGACTGCAAATTTAGCTCAAGTCTTTCACTTGAAAAGCAAAAAAGCTACATCGCAATGATCCTGCAGTAATACCCGGTTTAAAAGCGTCGTCAGGTAAAACACAGCCCCGTCATGTTCGGGGCCATCGCGAGGTCTGAGAAGACGATACCGCCCTGGGATTGTCGACGCGGATTGCACTGGCAGCCCCTCCTGAGTCCTCATTCCCCCATCACTTGCCACAGCATAGATCATAAACAACCTCAGGACAGCCACTCGCGTTTGTGCACTGTCTGGCACAACAATCATCTGCATAAAATGGCGTGACGTGGTGTGAAAGTCTGGCCTACGGGGACTATACTGCGAACCCATTTCGTGAATTGAGGCACCAATGACTCCATTACACCGACTGGCCGTCATGGCCGTTAACACCCTGCTGGAACGCGGCGCGATCAGGCTGGATACCTCAGAGACTGACGGAAATACACAAGAGGAAAAGGGGCATATTTTCGCGGATCTCGCCGGCAAACCGACCGTGATTAACTGGTCCGGTATCGGGTTTGAAGAACTGCGCATCAGCGTGTGGTGGGACTACGACCACAGCAAACACCCGCAGGCATACCCGGAGTTGCCCGACTCGAGCTCGAACAAAGAACATTTCCGAACCGCTCAGCCCCTGGCCAAACGCCAGCATTACCCGAAATTTGTCGGTGTTACCCTGTCCTTTTGGTTCGAACGTAAGGACGGAAAGTGGATCCAGTGCCACGAAGGAGAATTCCGGGGACATGACCGCTATATCCGCCGAGATATGCGCGCAGAGCTGGAGATGCTACCCACCGTCAAGCCTAATGGGTTTGAGGCCTGCGGAAGATTTTACTGTTAAAAACTAGATTTTGAGGTTAACGCCATGACTAACGAAAAAAAACTCCCCCGCACCGAAATCTTCCTGGTGATGAAAGAAATCCATGATGGCTCTGTCATGATGGTCGAAGGGCTGCTACCGGCAGCCAACTACTACTTCGATGGTCTGGCCCGCGCCGCCCTGCACTCGCCGTCACAGGTTACGCTGGAAACAGCTCATCCCGCGTATCATTTGGTTCAGATGATCCATCTGCCGCGCGAACACAGTGGCAAATGGCACGCCACCCATCATGCCTTCGGGGGCTGGCCTGACTTCGCGCCGACTATGGAATACGTCGTGTCCATCGCGGCGTATTCCAACAGCAAGGACAAGACGCTGAAAATGATGAAAGCGGCGATCGAGTATTCCGAAAAGCTCCTCGATGAAGAAGTTGCTCCTCGCAACGGGGAGTTCCCGTTCGAGCTATAAGCCGCCTATTGCCCAGTTTCCACTGATAGGTTCCGGCTACGCGGCAGGAGTTAATTTCCTGTCGCGTCAGTCTTTCGAAAAAACCACGCGCATAAAACTTGCACAACTTTTCGATTTGCCATATTCTTTAATGCATGAAATCGAAAAGGAGGTGCTTATGACCACCACAACCCAAAAACGAATGGGTAACACTCGTTCCTCCGCAACGAACAGTTTTTCTGACAGCGGGATCTTCGCTGCGCGCCTGCAAAACTTTGTCCGCGAGGTCGCAGAAGACGTGCGTGCCGGCAATACGCCGATCGCCCCGGAGAGCATGGCCGAGACCGATGCGGTGTTTACCGTCGATGCCATTTTGCAGTTTTTGATGAACCGTGCCGTTAACAGTGAGACGAAAGAGAAGAGACGCCAACGTCGCCGTTTACTCAGCAAGGCGATGTTCCTGGACACCCTGGAGAAAGATGGCGGGATCTACTCGTCAGCCAAAGCCGCGGAGATCCTTGGCAAAACCAAAACAACGGTGAAAAACTGGAAAGATGCCGGGCAGCTGCTCGCTCTGGAGATTGATGGTGAGTTTTACTATCCCGCGTTCCAGTTCACGGATGATGAGTCTATTTCCGATAAAGGCGTACTTCGCGGCGTGGCGGAACTGCTTGGCCTATTGAAGAGGCAGGGGTTCAGTGACCGCATGCAGTATTCCTTCTTCATGGAGGAGAGAAATACTGTCCTGAATGGGTTGTCCACGACGGGACGCCCGTATACCGTCGCCGGTATCTTGAAAAGCCGGCCCGGCCCGGCCCTGATGGACGAGCTGCATCGCCTGGCTCGAGTCTACGGTTCACAGGACGCCATTTAATGAAAGGGGGGCTTGCCCCCCTTTGATTATACCTCTACCGGAATACCCAGGCGCAACACCAGAATATCCGCCGCTTCATGACCATTGTATTCGAAGTCACTCAGACGCGTTTGGCTGTGGGTCACAGCCATCCCGGCACCGGCAACGTCGTCGTGCCAAAGCACAAGACAATCGTCACCGGTGACGTTAGAGGTGAATAACATGCCGTCCAGTCCTGCCGCCCTGGCTTTTTCTGCCAGCAACTGTGTCACGGCGCGTGTACCTGTCGTGACCTGATGCAGCGTCAGGTGGGTGCTACGCACGAGGTGGTTAACCACCAAAACCCTAACGTCTTTTACGATAACCACTTCGCCCATATAGTGATTATCGAGGTCAGATTCCCTGACGCTTTTTTTGCCCTGAAAAACTTCCTTCAGCGGTGTTAGCGGATCAAAGGCCAGATACATTGACCCGGTGATCCCATCGGTCAGGCTATAGCGGAAATCCGCCCCGTCACGATTGAAAAAGACGCTACTACCGCCGTGAGAGTCACGTTGAAGTCGGTATGCCAACGTACCCGCGTTGACATTGTCACTGTTAGCAAGCAGTGTCGCATCCTGCAGCTGCCTGATGGTGGCCAAGGCCGCTTCATCTTGTTCATTCGCGCACATATGTCCGGAAGTTTCAGTTGGTTGGCTAACTTCGTCGTTTGGGTTTGCCTCGAATTTTGATGTCATATCTATCTCCTGCAGTAGTTCGAATGATGTAAGCCATAGGCCTAACCTCCGTGATTTAGGTTTTTTGCCCCCGACCGCGTGGCCGCAGGGCGCTGTATCCGCCGGTGGAACTGGCAGGACACGATGAGGATAGACAAATATTCGGGTCAGACAAGGATTGATTTAAAAAGAATTTTTTGGGGAACTTGAGGGGGGAGTATTCGCTGAAGGCGTTTCTGCAATCTGGTTGATGCCGAAGCGCTTCGATGGGAGGTGTTGCAACCCAGCCGGTGATGGCCCTTCGCAGCGGCGCAGACTTGCACTGCCGGCGACTGTCGTGCGGAGACGATACGTTCAAGCGGCTGGAGGGGGCGTCCTGCAGGTCGCCGGCGGGTATCACGCCGCGTATGATACCGGGCTACCGGTGCAGCTCCAGATGAATGAGGGCCGTATCGGGGAAAGGAATAGAAACTGGGGTAGGAGCCTATCCTCACTATGCTGGAGGTTGATGCAAAAATGTGCAAACATGGTATATCCCCCAATGGTAATGGATAACCTATGGACACGGTAGAAGAATTAAACGGCACGTATTTCTATAAAGGATATATGCAGTTAACACCCCAACAGCTGTGGTGGCTGATCACCGTCGATGCGCTCCGCGAACACCTGGAGATCAGCGTTGCCGATGCCGTGCTGATCGCGTCTGGACAACCCTGGATTCCCACACGACAAAAGCCCGGCACCGCCACACCCGGCACGTCAATCGCCTCGCGACTGTCCCGGAAGTACCTGGATAAGCCTCTGCCAAAAGGCATCCGGCTACCCACGCTAGTTGGTGAATCGCCACATCGCCTTCATATCAGCTATGTGAATAACTGGGGTAAATTTATCGGCCGGAATGTTCCCTGGCTGGGTTATGCTCTATCGGCATGGACAATTTACGCGATCGGGCGAGATGTCAAAGACCGATTTAATCTCATCGCCCGCCCGGCCGACAGAATTCAGTGGACCTATTTTTGATGAAGACGCCAGCGCAAATAGAGCAAGAGATCATTGATTACTACTATGAAAATTTCAGTCCCCGGAAATATGTCTTCTGGGGCCCTAAAGTTCCGGTAACCCTAGACACGCGTTTGCGGGAAGATCTCAAGATTGGTTGGGATGACGGTGACGATGCGATCAACACCTACCTGGCCATATGGCATGTCGATCCGGCCGGCATGGAGTTTACCCACTATTTTGCTCCAGAATTCCTCGGCTCGAAAGTGCCCGAACAGCCGCTCAGACCACTCACCATCGGTATGTTGGTTGAATCGGCCAAAGCGGGGCGCTGGTTGTATTAAAAAATAAGTAAAGAATACATACAATTTGAATCTGACAAAATCGCTCGTCACAGCTACAACATTCAAATACCCTTTTAATTATGTGAAAGTGACGAGCAGTTTCTTCATCTCACCCCTCTATAACTATAAAACCTTACCACATAGAGTATAAATATAAAAATCAAGCAAATAAATAAATTAATAAAAGCCAGTCCCGAAACCATCCAATAGCCACCAATGGACGCAAGGAACGCCACAAAGACAAAGAAAATAGAGATGAAAAATAAATTTCTAATCATGGAATAAAAACCAAACCCATAAAATACAGTATTTATAATACTATCATAATAATCGAGTTGAATTTATATATATTGTGCAAGGTTTATAATAATTTTCTACACTTAGTTTATTTAAGTCAGGAGGCGCAATGTGTGGACGTTTTGCACAATTCCATAGCCGAGACGAATTTCTCACCGCCCTGGCGCTTGATACGCCGGTTAGCACCGCCGGCGACTGGCATGCACGGTATAACGTCGCCCCCGGCACGCCAGTGTCGGTGTTTCATCACCACGATGACCAGCTGCAGCTGACGCCGGTCAACTGGGGCTATGCACCGGAATGGTGGCGTGAACAGGGAAAACCACCGCTCATCAATGCCCGCGTTGAAACCGCGGAGCACAGCCGGATGTTCGCCCCGCTCTGGAAGCATGGCCGCGCGCTGGTGCCGGCATCGGGCTGGTACGAATGGAAAAAGTCGACGGAGAACCCTCGGCTGAAGCAGCCCTATTTTATCCGTGGCGCCGATCGCCAGCCGTTGTTCTTTGCGGCGCTGTACGTAGCAGCCAGCGACGGCAGCGGCAGCTTTATCATTATCACGGCCGCCAGTCATGCCGGCCTGGCGGATATTCATGATCGACGTCCTCTGGTGCTGCCACCCGCTGCCGCGCGCGACTGGCTCGATACCAGCTTAGTTCCGCCCTCTGGCCATATGCATGCTGACGTGTACAGCCTGCAAGCGGAGGATTTCATCTGGCAACCGGTCTCGCCGGCTGTGGGCGCCGTTCGCAATGACAATCCCTCACTCATCCTGGCCATCGATACACCAACGGTCTGAGCTGCGCGTTATCCACAGTTTTGGTGGATATCATGTGTGCAAGCACACATGAGGAACGCCAAAAGCTGCAGAAAAAAATCACTCAGAAAATTATTATATTACGTCGGATCGCGCTACGAGACCCGGTTTCAGGCTTGCGTGTGCGCACGTTTCGTTTATGATTTACTGTATATATATACAGATAAATTATGACTATTATGAATGCCAGAGAATTGTACTTTTTTTCACCAGGTCAACCGGTCAAACTCCCGCTCTACGGGACACCATGCCCGGCAGGTTTTCCCAGCCCTGCCGATGACTATATAGAACAATCCATTGATCTGAATGATTTTATTCGACATCCGGCCGCCACGTATTTCATCCGGGCAACGGGCGAGTCAATGAGTGATGGCGGCATACTGTCAGGGGATTTGCTGATCGTCGATCGGGCTGAAAAACCCGTACATGGCAGCATCGTGATCGCCGCGGTCGACGGCGAGTTTACCGTCAAGCGATTGCTACTGACGCCCAGGGTTTGTCTGGCGCCGATGAATCCCGCCTACAGCCCTATTTACCCTGAAGAACTGGAAATTTTTGGGGTGGTGATCCACGCCCTGCACTCGTTTGGAGGGTGATCATGTTTCTCTTGGCTGACGTCAATTCGATGTACTGTGCCTGTGAACAGGTCTTCCGGCCAGATCTGAAAGGCAGCCCGGTCGCCGTGCTTTCGAACAACGATGGCGCCCTGGTGGCAATCAACCGGGAGGGAAAAAAGCTCGGTCTGAAACGTGGCATGCCGTTTTTTCAGGCCAGAGAAATCATTAAAAATCAAAATGTAACTGTCTTTTCAAGCAATTATGCCTTGTACGGCGACATGTCGGCACGCTGCATGACGATTTTAGAATCCCTCGCGCCAGCGATGACGATCTATAGCATCGATAAGAGTAAGTTGTATAGTGTGGTCACCCAAGCAGTGGAATCCGAGCTATGGACATTTTTAAACGTCTGAGGGGG
>NZ_JCAXDO010000039.1:0-11287 GCF_059740205.1 Serratia sp. LTN-2
AGCGGGGAAGTGGCGGGGATCATCCTCACGGCGCTGGTACTGAATCACCGGAGCTGGCACCACAGCAACCATGACCATGAAGAACTGTGCCGCCACTTCTGCCGTCGCTATGAGCAGCTTATGGCATTTGCTGACACCCATCCGGAAAGCGCCACCATCTGGCGTGCCCTTGACTGACTGACCACGGGCGGCGATGCCGCCCGATAAAAGGAGAAAAACATGATTGGTACAGCAAGAGAAATTGCCCTTGAAATGTTCAGACATTCCGACCTCGATGGCGAGAAATACGTTTTCGCCTGCTGGAATCGAAATGACATTCGTTGCGTCTGCCTTGACTGGGATTTAACCGATGAGGAACTGGATGAAGTCCTGCGTCGGCTAAGTTCATGCCTTGAAAGTGGCGCGGATATCGGCCAGATACGGGCGATTGTCGAAACCATGCTCGATGAGCGACGCGAGAAGCGAACCGTGACTATTCCCGCGAAATCGCTGGCCTTAGTCATGCAGCTTGCAGGACGGGAGATGCAACGTATCGCAGTATGCGCGGAGGATGGCGGCGGATCAGCTGAAGAAACCCTGAAAGAAGAAAACGACGTCATGATGCGCCTGCGCGAGGCGCTCGATGCCTGACAGAAAAGCCGGAGGCATTGCCTCCGGAAACAGAACAAAAGGAGAACACCATGCAACTGTCACCGGAAAGACCTGCAGCTGCGCGGCGCCGTTCACGACATCATTGATAACCGGATCGATGCGGCCCTGCAGCGCATTGAAACCCAGCCGGCTGACCGTGTGGCGCGTAGCGCTTCAGCCGCGCTCCCGGAGAGTGCGATTCAGGAAACGGAAACGCCTGTTATCGATGTCGTTGCTGACTGGACGGACCGGACGCCGGAGGCACGGTCCCGCACGCTCATCATTGCGCAGCTGAACGCCGACCGTAGGGCGATAAATGCCGGCATTCATGCCGCGCTTGCTGAGCGGGGAGAACTGGGGGAGAAGGCGATTAAGGTGCCTGTGCTCGATAAAATCACCCATACGCGCCATGAGTTCAACAAAACAGAGGCCTGGCAGGCGGGAATGGTGGTTAAACGGGGTGACCGCTACCAGGATGTGGTGGCCGTCGACCGTAACGGCAGCACGGTGACGGTACGTGATGAGGAGGGAAAGATTGGTATGTATTCCCCGAAGCAGCTGATCACCGGCGACGTGCAGCTGTTTCGCCGAAACGAGATAGAAGTCCGTGCCGGCGATCTCCTTAAGTTTACGGCGACCGATCGTGAACAGGGGCAGATGGCCAACCAGCGCTATACGGTGGAGTCGGTCAGCGAGGCGGGGAATATCCGTCTGAAGGGGGAAAACGGTCGCGTTACCATCAATCCGGAGAACGTCCGGGCGCAGCAGCATCTCGACTACGGCTGGGCCGTCACCGGCTACGGTGCACAGGGGGCCAGTAGCGATTATGTCATTGCGCTTGAGGGTACGAAGGAGGGGCGTAAGGCACTGGCTTCCCGTCGTGCCTTCTACATTTCAACTTCCCGCGTCAAGGAACACGTCCAGATTTACACCGACAAGAAAGCGGACTGGGTTAAGGCGATAAAAACACCGGAGCGTGATATCAAAACGGCGCACGATGCGCTGGCGCCAGAAACGCAGCGCAAACAGGCGAAAGCCATCTGGGCAATGGGGCAGCCGGTGAATAAAACGGCTATCGGTCGCGCCTGGGTGCGTCATCAGGGCATGCAGGAGGCGTCACTGACGGCGAAAATCATCCCGGCCACCCGGCGCTTTCCTGAACCGGCGATGGCGCTACCGGTATATGACAACAATGGCAGGAGTGCGGGCCTGGCCCTGGTTTCCCTGGTTTCCAGCCCGGAAGGACGGATGACGCAGGGGGAGACACGAATGGTCATGACAGAGCGTGCCCGTGGCGCCGTGCTGCAGCGGAGTCAGTCCGGAAACACGATTGTGGCCAGCGACCTGACGGCCGCACTCGATGCAGTACGAAATCATCCAAAGGACGGCGTGGTCTGGCAGACCGGCGATGAACCGCCTTCAGCATGGCTGCTTAAGGTAAGCGGTGGGACAAAACAGGAAGTATTACCGGGTATTGTTTCCACGCTGACGGACGAACAGAGCGTACAGCAGCTGCGCGAGCAGATGCTGGCAGACCAGGTTCGCAATGAAGAAGCCGGACGGAACAGGCAGCCGGAGTCCTTGCTGGCGAAAGTTCCACAGGAAGAGGCGATCAGACTGAAACCGAAAGACATTAACCCGCCTAAACCGGAGCCTATCAACCCGGATGCGAATGTGATCGCCAGGGTGAGAGGTGAGGAAAACACCGATGGACAGGAAATAAAAGCCGCAGCAGGCGTCAGAAGCGAGCTGGAAGGTGCTGATAAGACCTCCGGTGAACTGTCGCGGGCATCTCGAGTGATTGCTGATCTGGCAAACGCTGAACGCGACATGCTCAGGGCGGCAGAAAATACGGAGCGCGGCCGCGTGCCGGAGCGTGAAGAGCAGACCCTTACCCGTACCATTCAGAAAGAACGCTAATCCCCATTTAAACCATGAGAATCAGGCTATGAAAGCAAACAAATTAGCAGCATTTATAGTTACAACATACATTGGCTTTATTTCAATGGCACACGCTTCGGCCCCTCAGCCAGTATTCAGCCCGGAGCAGGAAGCACATATTGGCGAAATCGCTGCTGACTACCTGGTGTCCCACCCGGAGATTCTGGTGACGGTCAGTCATAAGCTGCAGGAACAGCAGCAGGCACGTAAGCAGAAAATGTTTGCACTCAACGTCATGGAGAATCAGGCGAACCTTCTGCATGATCCGGACACGCCGGCTTACGGCCCTCAGAATGCAAAGGTCGCGGTGATTGAATTCTTTGATTACCAGTGCGTGTTCTGCAGTCGTTTCGCGCCGGAGCTGGAGAAAGTTATGAAAGTGGAGCCGGACGTCCGCTACCTTTTTAAAGAGTGGCCAATTTTTGGTGGTCGCTGGGAAGCCTCACTTCAGGCAGCGCAGCAGGGGCTGACGGTCTGGCAAAAGAAAGGGCCGCAGGCCTATGTCACCTATCACAATGCCATCTACGCCACCGGCCATAATGAAGGCAAGCTGACGGCGGAGGATATACTCGCGGCAGCGTCAAAGGCAGGGCTGGCCGCCTCTGCGCCGGGCGACCATACCGCGTCCCTTGAGAAAAACAGTAACCTGGCAGAGGCACTGGGACTCACCGGAACGCCGGGGATCATCGTCATGCCTGTTAGCGGTGCGACTCCCGATACCATCACGGTTTTCCCGGAAGCCGTAACTGCTGAAAGACTTCAGGCTGCAATCCAGAAAGCCACGGCCAGATAGAGGATTTCAATTTCCTGTTTGCCGTGCCAGCCACATATGCAACCAACTTTTTTTAGCATATAGTTAAGTTCATTAGTAAAATGCAGCGCCTCGTCGAGAGATGATGATTATGGAGCCCGTCGTGAAATTTAAAATCCAGCACTTGCAGGCCGCAGTGGCACTGGTTCTTGCCAGTTTCCAGCCGCAACCCAAAACGGTTGCGTGTCAGCCTACGATTGTTGAACGGGTTTACGAAATGGGCTCCAGAGTCAACAAAACCGATATCAGCGAGCTCACTGTTGCTCTCAATGCCGTAGCTGAAGAATTACGCTCAAGTCGCATCGAGCTGGCCCGGTATGCGGACAGCGATTTCTCCGGCGCTATCAAAGTCGCAAGCGACATCAGAAATCATACTATCCATGTCGCAGGTATCGCAGAGTCCTTTGTTCTGATGCTGCCGGAAAAAAACATCGTTCAGTCGTATGACAGGAATTCTGTTGAGTTTGCCTTCTTTAAGGCCATTAAAATGGTCAGTTTTGCGACCAAAAACTACCTTAGTCTGATTGATCAAATCACACGAACGACAGAAGTGCGTGACTCTGGAATCAACCTCTCGGCCATGAATCACCTGCTGGATTCAGGCAACAGGGCTGCGGCTAAATGGCGTTAACGGCTGAGTATAGTCATCTCACGAGGGATACTTTTTTCCAGCCCACGTTTGCCATTTACCCTGAGCTGGAGAGCCAGTTACAAGCAGAGTTCATTACGTATAAATCAACTGGCGCACCATCAAATCTTCTTGGAAGGGACGCCCCTTTTGATTTCCCGCCATTCGCTGTCGATGCTAACGTCCAGCATATTCACGTTAATCTGCATTTCCAGCTCACCTGGAGTGCCAGACAAGAGAATTACAACCGTACCTCAGATCACTATCTCATTTACACAGAACACATGTGGGATAGCGGCCGCTTTCTGCTGATGGGGCTGATAACACCGGCTCATGAACGTATGCCAGCGAGAGATACCCGGTTACTCAGCTACTTTTCTGAAGTTGCAGAAGATTTTCACGCTTCATAACCCTCAAAATCACATATGGTACCCGGCGAAAGAACGAAAAGGACCGGCCATCCCGCATATCCAAACCACCCCGGTTCAGAAGGGGGAGCAGGATAGCCGGCAGACCTACTTTAACGGAAGTTCCACTGTGGCACCATTCCAGAAAATCGCGTAGCCTGCGAGCATCCACACACCTACTATCTTGTTAACTTGGCATCTTGATATGTTATTAAGTTCATAACAGATCCAGACGGTCGCGCGCCGTACGCAGACGAGCTTCGCCGCGGCGATCGTACTGCTGGGTAGTGGTGACGCTGGCATGACCCATCGCATCCTTTACAGTGATTAAATCCTCGCCGTTATCCAGCATGGCGGTCGCAAAGGTTCTTCTTAAATCGTGCGGGGCGCATTTCGCTATTCCTGCCTGGCGCTGGCGCACCTGCAGGACATGGTACACTGCCTGGTCGGTGAGACGGTCATTCGTCAGGGTGTCAAAGCGACGGATACGGGTAAACAGCGGCCCGTCTTTTTCTCCGCGCACGTCATCGATCCACAACCTGAGCCTTTGCCAAGTGCCCGCCGGCATATAGGCCAGCCTTTCCTTGTTCCCCTTACCCAGCACCCTGAGTGCTCGCTCATTTGTGACAACGTCACTCAAATCCAGCCCCACCGCCTCCGAGCGGCGCAGGCCGCAGCCGAGAATGACGGCCAGCATCGCCGCATCGCGCAACCCGATGCTGGAGCCATCGGCCTCACAGGCACGGAACAGCGCACGGATCTCGTCCGGCGGCAGGGCGCGGCCGCGCGGGAGACGGCTGCCGCGCAGGTTGCGCACCGCACGGATGTGCTGGAAGCTTTCCACGTCCATCAGCTTCAGCATCCAGGCCTCTTTCGCCACGCCCTTGAGTGCCGAAAGGTAGGTGTTGACGGTGGCCGTGGCCCGCCCGGTATCGCGCAGCAGCTCGGTCACAGCCATCACGTGATGACGCCGCAGGCTGCCCCAGCTGCAGGTATCGAGGGACGCTGCACCAAGCATACCGGCAACAATACCGAGGAACGAGGCCATGGTCTGCCGGCTGCGGGGGGAATTCAGGGAAAGCAGGTACGCCCGGGCAGGACTGACCGGACCCTCGCCGCCTGTCAGCGCCGGTAGGAAATCCTCATCACTCGGAATACTCTCCGGCGATGGAAGCAGCTCCGGGTCATCGTCAGGCATCAGTGTCATCGGGGCTCCGTCCGGGCCGGAAACTATCCGGCGCGCTGCGTGAAAAATCGGGGAAAAGTATACGCCAGAGCGTATCGTAAAGAGTCTACTTTTTCAAAGATACATTTTAATAAGTAGAATTATAAAATAAAAACCACACAGCTGTTTTTGATTCAACAGTCATGTGGTTTTAAGTTATGCAGTGATAGAACGAAGCATTTCTAATGTAATAGAACCGTTATGCTGAAGGTATAGCTCTGCATGTCTTCTTACAAGATCGGTTTCCGTTTCAGTCTTATACCTATCTTTTGATATATCAATACCTGATTCCATTACAATCTTTATCGCAATACTGATTAAAGAAAAACTATCAACTTCGTTGATTAGTATTTTCCTTAGGTTTTCACATTTACGTTCTAACTCGTTACTGTTTGGGGGTAGGGGGTTATCTCCCATAACAATAATTCGAATGACCATTAGGCATAAATATTTGTATTTTTTATGATCCTTTTTTAGATTCTCACTTCGAAATAGTTGATCTAACCTATATAATGCCAAAGCGCTAATATAATATGGCAATAACTTATGCCCTAAATTAAACATTTGATCTTTAAATCTGTTGAAAATTGTCCCATAGTAGCCACTCACTAAATGTGGAGAGTACAAGAACATTGAAGCGTAGCATTTTACCTGATTACCGATGGAAACAATTTGAGTCTTTCTGATAGGTAGTGAGTTGTATTGTTGCGATCTTCTCTCATAATACAATGAGATTCTTTTCTCTGTATTGTAAAATAATTCTAATTGCTTCTGAAATATACTCAATGATTCTAAATGTTCAGGTTTGACTTCCGTTTGACTGTTAGTGGCAAGTGTAATGTCAGTTTTAATATCGTCATTGTCAGTAACTATTATTTTAATGGGCACAAATACATTAGATATCCCTTCCAAATGCTGGCAATTATGCAATACATTACTTGTCTGGCATCCATTGACTATTTGATAGTCTCTAAGTGTGAATCGGTTACCTGCTGATGTTAAAGCGTTAGTAACTAGTGTGACACCATTATTTAGGACGCTAAAAAGATCAAACTTACCATCTTCTAATGTTTTTTTAATGCTTGAGTTAACTCTATTTTCGCCTTGGAAATCCCTGACGTTATCATAAAATATATTGTATATACTTTCTTCTTCATCCTGAATTAGTTTTATAAATTCATCAAAAGGAACGACTCCAAAAAACGACTCTTTAATACCCTCAATATCAGGGAGTGTTATTCTGTTTGAAAAATTGATCGTTGTCGATAGTTTGTTTTTTGTATCTAAATAGAGTTTTTGCAACTCTAGGGAACCTAGTGGACTAAACACAACATCTTCAAAAAGTGATAATCTTTTTATTTCATCTACTATATTTTCCATAAGTCCAGTCAAATGCCTGTCACCCGTCCAAACTCCAGTGCATACGAAGTACATTCTTAGAATAGGTCTTCTTGAATGCATCATATCTGAGTGGCCCAATATTTTATCCCAAAGAACCTTTGCCTCTTTGATTTTTTGATTCTGGACTAATTTTGGATCATCGGATAAGAAATCTTTAACGCCATTAGCAAAATTCAGTATCTGGGCGCCGTCAAAAGATGTGCTTGTCTTGGACTGTATAAACGCGACATCCACATCGATGTAGGAACAGTTTGGTATAAAATCTTCAAGGCTATCAATAGAATCAAT
Organism: Serratia sp. LTN-2; assembly: GCF_059740205.1. Classification (NCBI taxonomy): domain Bacteria; kingdom Pseudomonadati; phylum Pseudomonadota; class Gammaproteobacteria; order Enterobacterales; family Yersiniaceae; genus Serratia; species Serratia sp. LTN-2. The sequence goes on from NZ_JCAXDO010000039.1 coordinate 7,332, forward strand.
CAGTCTTCCATTAATTGATATTGTTAACCCATCTATGGCACAATCATTACCAGAACCGGTATGAATATCTTCAAGATCAAATGTGCTGCGATTCAGCTTTGATATAATAGAAAAATTTACAAAGTGTTCAAATATAACACTACGTTCTAACTTTGATAGTTCATACTGTTCCGAGAATGTATCGAGTAAAGAAGATGTGATTTTGTCCATTATTTATCCCTGAATACAAAAAATTTCTACTCTTTTATATCATGTAACAGTGCTGCAGTACGAATTCTCATTAACATAAACGTGACATCGCCCAGTTCTCATTGACTAAAGTTGAACCTATTTCAGCTTAGTGTTCGCGGATAATACATAGTTTATGCTCACTGGGTTTGACTGGCCAAGACGGAGAAGTACTGGCCTGCGGCAGCAGACCAGATACATGAGCCAGAAATATTAGAGCGGGGACTTCGATAAGCTAAACAGTAATTAACTCCGCAATTTTCGTCGCAACAACGTCCAATGTATCTTCCCCCGTATCCAAGCCGCTTCGGGATGCGAGCAAGGGACTGACATTACGCAGAGCTTCATACGACGTGTTATGCACAATGGGAACAAGCTGGTTGCCTGCCAGTAAAGCAGAAAGCTCTTTATCAGCAACACCCTCTTTAGGAAGACGGTTTAACAATGCCGGAGTCACCAAAACCAAGCCGATTCGAGAGTTTGCTAATCCTTTATCAATGGCACGCATCATCGGAACTCCAAGGGCTAGATCCTTTTCACTGAACCATACTTTGACACCGGCAGCTTCGAGCAGATCGTGTAGCTCTTTGGCAATACCATGTCGGTCATCCCAAGCATGGCAAAGGAAGACATCACGGAGGTCAGGTTGCTCAACGGCAAGTTTCTCAACCGCTTGCCTAATTGGCGTCAGTGATTGTACTTGTGCTGTTGTGTAAGAAACGGAAGACCCTGATTTTGACCAGCGTGGCTTCGCATTGCTGCTGCCTCTACCGCCACTGCCTCCATAACTTCCACCAACGCCAGAGCCTGATGAGTAAGAAGGGTAGCTATTATAGTTGTAGTTACTGCGACCATAACCACTGCGATTGCGGCATGCGGGACAGGCTGCAGCTGCAGCTGATGAGTTGTGTCCACGTACAGGAGCCGTACATCTTGCCATACTCTTGTTCCCCTTAATAATCTGGAAGGTAATTACTGCGCTAGTAAACAAGATTAGTAATGGGGACTTTTGAGCGTAAAACAACTGCTATGTTTTCAGAAAGTTGCGCTTCATCACAAATGAATACGAGGAAGTAGTTTTGGGGGCGCATCCTTTTAATCAGTAGTGCAGAACAATTATTCTCCGAGGTGGTCACGCCGGTATCTGAACTGGTGAACAGAGGGTCTGCGACGTGAGTATGGAACTCAGAGTCTATCAGTTGTCATTAATTTCTGAGCGTTGCTAGTGCGACGTATCATGACGACACATATGCTTTCAAGAACTGAATGAATGAGCTTGATCTGTTTTAGTTCTTTATCTTACATCCTCACAATTATCCTGATATCCCTATGGCCTGAGATTTTCATCCTTTATAAGAAAAGTGACACCAAAATATTCCAGGTAAAATTTTTAAAAGCTCAGTGAAATATCGAATGCCTGGCTCGTTATAAATGTCTATATTTTAAAAAGGCCGCTGCGAGAATGTGTCACACAGCGGCCTGTTTAGCAGGATGTCATTGTGAGAACAATTACAATTTATTTGTAAGCAGCATTTTTTCTGTCGCTATACCACTACTGATAAAACCAGATTGGAGCAACCATTTTTGTAATGCATTCACATCTTGGAACAGTGCTTCAATACCACTTGATCTTGACAGGTAAGCAGCAAGGTTTCTTTCTGTACTTTCAAATGGGTCATCATTTTCTTTATTAGTATTATTATTATTTATAAAAATGTATTTTTTATCTTCATTTTTTTGTATTGATGCATTATCAATAATAAGGCTGATGTGCTCATTTATTGCATTAAGTGCATCAAACTGAATCGTATAAGGAAAGTTTTTTATATAGTGATTTCTGATTATTTCATATATGCTATGACGGTTATAAATTTGATTCTTCATTTTGAATTCCTTAGCTAATTAATGTTGCAATAAAATATCGTATACTCAATATGTTATATAAAGAACGCTTTCATTCCCATCTTGAAAATCGTCATCCCATATTAGCCATACAGCAAACTTACTGTTTTACCTAACTCCCATAACGCAATGAGGTCAACTGATTGCATCCAGGTGTCATGTATAGCCACAGAACCCCCTCATTAGGAAAAGAGAGTAGTTGTCTGGGCATGCAGGTTTGAACACTATAGCCTGGAGCTTCCTAAAGAACCACAAATAGACATTAGCATTGAGCCTCTACAAACTTAGTGCGCTTAACAAAGATTATGTTAAATATAATAATATTTTCATTAATAAACAATTAGTTATCTTGCGTGAATGCTCCTTTCCGGTCTCACAGACTACTGTGGTAACTTGAGAAACAGTGTACGTTCCTGGGTTTGCGATGCCTTAAAGCCATGGTGAAGATAAAAACTTTTGGCTTCTTCAGTCAGTGCATGAACCATGATCGCTCGGACTCCAATATTCTCAGCTACACGGTAACAGCGCAGAACTGCATCGTGCAGTAGATCAGCACCTAATCCTTGGCCACGGAAAGATGCATCGACTGCCAGGCGAGCAAGTATGATTACCGGAATAGGATCTGGCATGTTGCGCCTGAGACTTCCCGTGGCTTCCACGTGGTTAACGCTGCCGGTGGCCAGAGAGTAAAAACCGGCAACCTGTTTCGTGTCTGCTTTACAAACTACGAACGTTCGGGCGGCCCCCAGAGCCTGATTTTTCAATCCTCGCTGTTTAAGCCAGTCATCAAGTACAGCTTCCCCACTGGCGAACTCAGCAAGTTGATGGGAGCTGGATAATGGTTCTGGTGCTGTTACACGTCCCACTGAGGTTTCCTTGCCAGCAGTTTATCAATGGCAACGTTATTCGCAACTGGTGCATCGAGCATATCAATGAACTCTGCATACTGCTCATCGTTAAAATTAAAAACGCGACGGTCGAGGATCACATTCTCGGCAGCCTGGCATGCCATTTCCAGGATGAAGTCTGTACGTGATTTATGAAGAATCTCTGCTGCAGCATCAATAAGTGCTCTTTGAGATTCTTTAGCTCTAAGGTTGAGCTGAACATCTGATTTCATGAGTGCGCTCCTTGTAAAGCAATTGCTATACAAGCATATCATAAAGGTGTAGTATAGCAAACGCTATACAGATTTATCTAATGCAGTGATAATACGAAAGAGTCAGCGTGTCACTACTGTGGTAAACCCCCTCCTCTAAATTTCACTTCCCTACCTAGGCATACCTAATCAAACCCAACTCACTGACATTAATGAGCGCGGCGCCGGTTAAAAATCCCATCAGGACAATTAGCACACAAACAATGGACGCTAATATGGTCTGACATCTGGAAATATTGCCAGCGAGAAGGTAGTATTCGGATCGTCAGCGATCGTCTTGTGGTGGGACAGATTGTTGATTCAGATTACTTTTGTGACCTAACTCAAACTGACGGTTTGACTGCTTTGTGGTGAGGCAGGCGGGTGGCAAAAAGCGTTCACGGGAGAAATGCGGACTTCCGGAAACAGACAGGGACAGGACGTGTCCAGTAAAAACGTTCAGGAACAGGTGACGGAATTTCCCGGAGCCTGAATGCAAAAACCCCCCGATATCTGCTACGAACTTGGCGGAACGTTAGATATCAGGGGGTCCAAAAGCAGGCTCGTTGCCTGTGAAGGATTATAACGCATGCACCATAGAAAACAACACTCGGCCGCCATAAGAACAGGCCGCCGTGAATGACAAGCAGATTTCTGTTCACTGGTCTGAACTTCCGGCCGAAGAGTT
>NZ_JCAXDO010000004.1:0-431 GCF_059740205.1 Serratia sp. LTN-2
CTGTTCGCCATTTAAAGTGGTACGCGAGCTGGGTTTAGAACGTCGTGAGACAGTTCGGTCCCTATCTGCCGTGGGCGTTGGAAGATTGAGAGGGGTTGCTCCTAGTACGAGAGGACCGGAGTGAACGCACCACTGGTGTTCGGGTTGTCATGCCAATGGCATTGCCCGGTAGCTAAGTGCGGAAAAGATAAGCGCTGAAAGCATCTAAGCGCGAAACTTGCCTCAAGATGAGTCTTCCCTGGGCCTTTAAGGTCCCTGAAGGAACGTTTAAGACTAAGACGTTGATAGGCTGGGTGTGTAAGTGCAGCGATGCATTGAGCTAACCAGTACTAATGATCCGTGAGGCTTAACCTTACAACACCGAAGGTGTTTTGGTGAGACCAAGACAATATTCAGCTTGTTTACAGATTGGATTAACTGGCTTCAGCGAT